>DATHDD010000001.1:0-23356 GCA_035319205.1 Burkholderiales bacterium
GTGCGCAATTTGATTGCGATCGATCTTGCAAATTTTCGCGACCGTTGGTTCATCCCCGGGAATCTGGGCGATCTGGGCTTGGTCTTGCTGGGATTATGGTTTGTCAGCCAATTAAATCCCTCTTTGCCGCTCCTGGGAATCGTTTTTTTTGGCGAAATAAGCAGTCCGTTTATGCGCGGCCTCAGTCTGCTCGGCACGTTGTCAGTGATGTGCAACCTAGTTGGCATCAGCCTGCTTCTGATGTTGCTTATGCGCACAGCCAGAGCCGCTCTCGTCTCCATACTGGTATTGTTAGTTACAGCCTCCGTCATCAAGCTGCTGGCTGCCGCAGTGCTGCTCAGGCCGCAAGCGCTGCTGCAATGGCTGACTGCCGAATCGGTCATAGGTATCGGCTATGGTTTATTTATAGTCGCGGCTTCATTGCTGCTGACACTGCGCCGCGTTATTCTGCTGTGTGCTTTTGCACTGACCGCAGGTATATTCGTCTCGCATCTGCACCGGAGCGAAGCCCAATCCGCGCTGGCACTGTTCAGTTGGCATTACGGGCATTTGCTCAATTTTACCGGCCTGGCGCGGATTGTTGCTGAACTGTGGCCATTCGCGGCGCTCGGTTATCTCTGCCTTTTCGTACAAAGGCTCCGTTCCCAATTTCGGCATCGAGTATAATGAATTGAACTGCTTTTGAATTTGGTTGGCACCGTGAGTCATTATCAAAAACATGTATTTTTCTGCTGCAATCAGCGTGAATCAGGAGAAACTTGCTGCAACAATCACCATTCACGCGAAATGCGCGGCTATGCCAAGGATAAAATAAAAGCGCTCAATCTCAGCGGCAAAGGCAAGATTCGCGTCAATTCGGCGGGTTGCATGGACCGCTGCGAGGAGGGGCCGGTGCTGGTGGTGTACCCAGATGGTGTGTGGTACACCTACGTGGACCAGCACGATATTGATGAAATTATTGAAGAACATTTGCTGCACGGGCGCGTTGTCGCGCGTCTGAAAATCTGAAGCGCTTTGCGTTGCATACTTCCGCCCCGCGAAAAATATTCGTCGATGGACCAGCGGGCTTGCTGGAAGCTGTGGTCAACGATCCCGGAGAAAAACGGCGCGGTATTGCATTGATTGCCCATCCCCACCCGCTGTTTGGCGGCACGTTTGACAATAAAGTAGTGCACACACTGGCCAAGGCTTTTTTTGAGCTAGGCTATGTTGCATTGCGGCCTAATTTGCGCGGCGCGGGAAAAAGCCAAGGCAGTTTTGATGAGGGCAAGGGTGAAACGCGGGACATGCTGGCGGTGGGGGACTACGCAAAAGACCAATTCGGCGATTTGCCGCTGGTACTGGCTGGGTTTTCCTTCGGCGCGTTCGTGCAATCTCGCGTGATAAAGCAACTGCCCGCTGAAAAGCTGGTGCTGGTTGCGCCCGCGGTGGAACATTTCGATGTCGGTGCTGTCCCGGGCGATACGCTGGTCATTCACGGCGACCGGGATGATGTGGTGCCGCTGGCAGCAGTACTGGCCTGGGCGCAGCCGCAGGAAGTGCGGGTAATAGTACTGCCCGGCGCCGGCCATTTTTTTCATGGTCGGCTGCCGCAACTTAAACAAATCGTGCTTGACTCATGCCGCTATTGACACCATAGAGGCACCTGAAATAATTATAGCTTGGTTTTCACGGAATACTCATCATGCTCTGGATTAAAGCATTTCACGTGATTTTCATGGTCACCTGGTTTGCCGGTTTGTTTTATTTACCGCGGCTGTTTGTCTACCACTCGGCAGCCGAAGACAAAATCAGCATCGAGCGCTTTCTTGTCATGGAGCGCAAGCTCTATTTCTACATCATGACGCCGGGGGCGGTGCTGACGTTGGGCTTTGGCTACTGGTTGCTGGATTCCGTTGCTTCCGGCATGTGGCTGAACATCAAGCTGGGATTGGTGTTCCTGCTGATTCTGTTCCACATATATTGCGGCAGGCTGCTGACCGACATCAAGAACAATCACAAGAGACACAGCCAAAAATTCTACCGCTGGCTGAATGAGATTCCTACGGTGATTCTGATTGCAGTTGTGATTCTTGCAGTGGTAAAGCCGTTTTAACCGGTATCACCATATACTTTTTCGATTTCAGTTCTGAATTTCTCGTACACCTGCTTGCGCTTGACTTTCAAGGTCGGTGTAAGCAGGCTGTTTTCTATGCTCCATGGTTCTTTGAGCGCAATCACGCGGCGCACTCGCATATAGCGCGGGAAGTTTTTGAGTTTCTCGTTGGCGCGCTTGATAAGCTTGTTCCTGTCTGTTTCCTGCGTCACCGCCAGCAGGGTTAAATAAGCACGGCCTTCGCCTACCAGCATCACCTGCTCGAAAATTTCGTCGCCTAGGATTGCGGTTTCAACTTCCTGCGGCGGCACCTTTTCTCCGTTGGAGAGCACCAGAATATCCTTAGTACGGCCTTTAATGTAAATGTTGCCGTCCCGGATTTCCACCTGGTCGCCGGTATTCAACCAGCCTTGGTCATTTATAACCGCTCGCGTGGCTTCAGGGTCGCGCCAGTAGCCCAGCATCACCGATGGCCCGCGCACCAAGAGTTCGCCTGCATGGTTGACGCGGACTTGCACATTCTCCACGGGCGCACCGACCGAATCGAGGTCACTGTCTCCTTCGCGGTTCCCGGCAATCACCGGTGAAGTTTCGGTCAGCCCATAGCCTTGCGTGATGCGCAATCCCAGGCCGATGAATGTCCGCCCTACGCGCTGGTCGAGTGCTGCACCGCCCACCACCACCATTCGCAACTGTCCGCCGAGCCTGGCCAGGATCGGGTCTGCGACCAGTTTTTTCAGCAATCCATAAACCACCTGCTCCAGCGCGTTGGCTCGCTGCTGGTAAACCTGCCAGCCGAATTTTATAGTAAGCGCAAACAGTCGTCGTTTTAAAAAGGAACCTGCCATCTTGCCCTCGATGCGCGCCTTGAAGCGTTCCAGCACGCGCGGCACGACAATCAATATAGTTGGGTGTTGCGTCGCCAAATCTTCGGCCAACTGCTGGATGCCACGCGAATAAATCACTTGCACTCCGTCATGTAAGGTCAGGTAATAGCCGCAAGTGCGCTCGAACATGTGAGACAGCGGCAGCACCGAGATGACGCGGTCGGTCGCATGAAGCTGCACAGCCTTGAGCACGGCGTTGACATTGGAAAGAATATTGCTGTGCGTCAGCTTCACGCCTTTGGGAGGGCCCATCGTGCCAGAGGTATAAACAATGGTGGCAAGGGCGTCGGGTTCGACGTCTTCGACCGTAAATTCGTCACCGGCCTTGGGCAGCCAGCTCTCCAGCGTTGTTACTTGGGAATCGGCTTCGATGCAAACGATGGGAGGTAAATGACGGTCTGTGCGGTGCAAGGCATCCAGCATGCGCTCATTTTCCAGGACCAGCAGCCTTGCTTCAGAACCGGCAACACACCATGCAATATTTGCGGCATTGTCATTGACATAAAGCGGCACCACCACCAAACCCATGCCCAGGGCGGCCATATCTATCGCCACCCAGGTGGTGCCGTTTTTGAGGCACAGCGCAACGCGGTCGCCTTTTTCAAAACCTTGGTTGCGGAATGCCTGCTGCCAGCGCGCTGCCATTCCTGCGATGTCCTGCGCAGTGAATAAACGCCATGCGCCATCGACAAACTCCCTATATAGCGGTTTTGGCGCTTGCGCCAGATGGCGTTGCAATAATCCTGCAAGATTGTTCATTTACCCTAGTGTACTATTTCATTCCACCATGATGCCAACCTGGAATTTTTTCGCCCCTTGCCCGCGCGGCCTGGAAACAGTGCTGGCGCAAGAACTGCAGGAACTCAATGCCGCGCAAATACGCACAGCCAACGGCGGCGTGCATTTCAGCGGGGATTTCAGGCTTTGTTACGCGGTCAACCTGCAAAGCCGCATCGCCAGCCGCGTGCTGTGGCAAGTTGCCCACGAACGCTACCACAACGAAAAGGATATTTACCAAATTGCGTCCGCCGTACCTTGGGAAACATACTTTGATCCGGCGCTCACCATACGCGTCAAAGTGGAGGCACTCCGGTGTCCCCTCAAAAGCTTGGATTTCGTCACCTTGAGAATCAAGGACGCGGTGTGCGACGTATTTCGCGCCCATTCCGGCAAGCGACCCAGCGTTGATACCAGCGAACCTGACATGCGCATTCACGCCTTTCTTGATGCGCATAACATAACCTTGTACCTCGATACCACCGGGGAGCCGCTTTTCAAGCGCGGTTTGCGCAAGCAAACGATGGATGCGCCATTGCGTGAAAATCTGGCTGCGGGTATTTTACGCTTAAGCGGCTGGTCGCCGGCAATAACATTGTTCGATCCGATGTGCGGCAGCGGCACCTTTTTGCTGGAAGCCGCGTTGATATCGCTTGATATCGCGCCGGGCGCGCAACGGCATTTCGCTTTTGAGAAACTGCAAAATTTCGACGCGCGCAGCTGGAAACAGCTGTCAGACCAATGCATCAAGCGGCAAAAGCCAAAAGTTTCCCTTCCAATCTATGGCAGCGACCTCTACGGTCGCGCGCTCGACACAACCCGCGCCAATCTCGCTGCCGCCGGCCTTGCAGGCACGGTGCAATTGAAGCAGGCCAACATGCTGGAAATTTCCGCGCCGGCCCCTCAAGGCATCCTGGTCACCAACCCGCCTTATGGCCAGCGCACGGGTGAAAGCGGGGCGCTTGCGGAGTTTTACCCCCGCCTCGGCGATATGCTCAAAAAGAAATTCCCGGGCTGGAAGGTTTATCTGTTTAGCGCGGATGCGCAGTTACCAAAACTCATTGGACTTGCCGCGTCAAAACGAACACCGCTTTACAACGGCGCGCTGGAATGCCGTCTGTTCGAGTACAAGATAGTTGCTGGCAGCATGCGGCGGGAAAAACGTAAGGTGTGACAAGTACACGCTAAAACTCACTCCCGCATCACCACTAACTCCTTACCCCTCACGCCTCACACGATGTTAAGGTGGTCGATGCCCGACATGACATCTTTGTCTTTCGCCTCCGCTCCGTGCAGCTTGATTTTCAAGCGCAAGTCGTTCACCGAGTCGGCATTTCTCAGCGCGTCCTCGTAGCTGATCTGCCCCGATTCGTACAGATCGTACAGGGACTGGTCGAAAGTCTGCATGCCCAGCTCGCGCGATCTCGACATGATTTCCTTGATCTCCTGCACCTCGCCTTTGAAAATCAGGTCGGAAATCAGCGGTGAGTTCAGCATAATTTCGACCGCCGCGACGCGCCCCTTGCCTTCTTTTCTCGGAATCAGTCGTTGCGAAACGAAGGCGCGGAGATTCAATGATAAATCCATCAGCAATTGCTGCCTGCGCTCTTCAGGGAAAAAATTGATAATCCGGTCCAGCGCCTGGTTGGAGCTGTTGGCATGCAGCGTTGACATGGCCAGGTGGCCGGTTTCCGCGAAGGCGAGCGCGTATTCCATAGTATCGCGGTCGCGGATTTCACCGATCAGTATCACATCCGGAGCCTGGCGCAGGGTGTTTTTCAGCGCAGAGAACCAGTTCTCGGTATCTACACCGACTTCGCGCTGGGTGACGATGCAATTCTTGTGATCGTGCACGAACTCCACCGGGTCCTCGATGGTAATGATATGGCCGTAGCTGTTTTCGTTGCGGAAGCCGACCATCGCCGCGAGTGACGTGGATTTGCCACAGCCGGTGCCGCCCACAAATACCACGATTCCCCGCTTGCTCATGGCGATATCTCTCAGCACTGGCGGCAGGTTGAGTTCCTCAAAATTAGGAATGGTGGTGGTGATGGTGCGCAGCACCAGGCCGACTCGGCCCTGCTGCACGAAAGCATTGACGCGGAAACGGCCGACCCCCGGTGGATTGATTGCGAAATTGCATTCCTTGGTGGCTTCAAACTCCTGCGCCTGTCTGTCATTCATCAACGCACGTGCAAACTCCTGGGTATGCTGCGGCGTCAACGCCTGGTTGGAAACCGGCTTCACCTTGCCATCCACCTTGATCGCCGGCGGGAAGCCGACTGTAAGGAACAGATCAGAGGCTTTTTTGCCGAGCATGAGGCGCAGCAGATCATGCGTGAATTTTATAGCCTGCTCTCGTTCCATCATCCGCTCCTTGCAAAAAATGCGCCGCCGTTTATCAGAAGAACATGTCCTTGTTTGTCGCTCTGCTGCGCGCTTCGCCGGGGGTCACGACACCGCGCTTGATTAGTTCCATCATGCTCTGATCGAGGGTCTGCATGCCTATGTTTTGTCCGGTTTGAATCGCCGAGTACATTTGCGCCACCTTGTTCTCGCGGATCAGGTTGCGAATCGCAGGCGTCGCAATCATGATTTCATGCGCCGCCACGCGCCCGCTGCCGTCCTGGGTCTTGAGCAGATTTTGCGAAATCACCGCGCGCAACGATTCCGACAGCATGGAGCGCACCATTTCTTTTTCTTCTCCCGGGAATACGTCAATAAGTCGGTCTATCGTCTTGGCGGCAGAACTGGTGTGCACCGTGCCTAACGCCAAGTGCCCGGTCTCGGCCGCTGTCAACGTCAGGCGGATGGTTTCCAGATCGCGCATCTCGCCAACCAGGATGATGTCCGGATCTTCTCGCAGGGCGGAGCGCAGTGCGTTGGCAAAACTCAGGGTATGAGGCCCGACTTCGCGCTGGTTGATCAGGCACCTCTTGCTTTCGTGCACGAACTCAATCGGGTCTTCCACAGTCAGGATATGCCCGTACTGATTCTCGTTGATGTGGTTTACCATCGCCGCGAGCGTGGTGGATTTGCCGCACCCAGTGGGTCCGGTTACCAGGATCAGGCCGCGCGGCTGGTCGACGATATCTGCAAATATTTTGGGCATATGCAACTCTTCCAGGGTCTGCACTCTGGTAGGAATGGTCCGCAGCGCAGCGCCGGCGCCACGGTTATGCACGAAGGCGTTGACCCTGAAGCGCGCCAGATTGGGAATTGCGAAGGAGAAATCACACTCAAGATTTTCTTCGTAGAACTTGCGCTGACTATCGTTCATGATGTCGTACATCATGCCGTGCACTTCCTTGTGCTCCATCGGCGGCAAATTGATACGGCGGATGTCTCCTAGCACACGGATCATCGGCGGCAGACCCGCCGATAAATGCAGGTCAGATGCCTTGTTCTTGACGGCGAAAGCCAGCAATTCAGCTATATCCATTATAATCCTTCGAGATGTGAACGCAGGGAGCTAGACGGCGGGAGCTGCTTTCTACTCCCAGATTTAATGCTGATTTCTGCTCCTTTATTAAATCATTATGACCTCAATCACTGCGGCTTTGCAAGCTGTTAAGGAGCGCATTGCAGCATGCGCCAAAGCTGCCCACCGGGCGCCGCAAGAGATACAGCTGGTCGCGGTAAGCAAGACCTTTCCGGCGCGCAAAATCGAGGAAGCATTCCGCGCCGGACAAAACTCCTTCGGCGAAAGTTACGCGCAAGAAGGCGTTAAGAAAATCCTCTCACTCAAAAGCCTGCCGCTTGAATGGCATTTCATTGGGCCTATTCAAAGCAACAAAACGCGGTTGATCGCTGAACATTTTTCATGGGTGCACAGCATAGGTCGCAGTAACATCGCCGAGCGCTTGTCCCATGCTAGATCGGCAGACCAGCAACCGTTGCAGGTATGCATTCAGGTCAACATAAGCGGCGAAGCCGGCAAAAGCGGGGTTGCGCCAGAGGAGTTGCTGCCGCTTGCAAAATACGTGCAGACGCTGCCGCAGCTGCAACTGCGCGGATTGATGGCGATCCCGCAACCCACATCCGACTTCGAATTGCAACGCAGCCGGTTCAGGCAACTGCGCGTGCTGAAAGACGCAATTGCAGCGGAAGGCATTTTTCTGGATACGCTTTCCATGGGTATGTCGCAGGACCTGGAAGCAGCTATTTTGGAAGGCGCGACTATTGTGCGTGTGGGTACCGCCATATTCGGCGACCGTAAGTCTGCGAATCGTGGACCGGAATAATGCTTGCGCAAGACCTGCTTCAAACCCTATACTCGTAGCGGTCCCGAGTCATATCCAAATTTTCAACGGAGCTACTCTAATGAAAAAAATTACCCTGCCGCTGCTGGCCCTGTTCCTGGCGTTGCCTCTCGTCAGCCTGGGAGCAAAAACCCAGAAACCGGTCAAGCTGCCTAATCTGACCGTCACACAAACCATCGAAATCAAGGCCCCGCCTGAAGCGGTATGGGGCAGGATCAGTGATTTCAACGGGCTCAACACTTGGCACCCGGCGGTGGCAAAAAGCGAAATCCTGAGCGGCACCAATAATAAAAAAGGTGCGATACGTCTCCTGACCCTGCAAGATGGCGGCACCATCAAGGAAAAACTGTTGCGCTATAACAATCAAGGCATGAGCTTCAAGTACAGCATCATAGAAGGCGTGCTGCCGGTGAGCCATTACGTTTCCACCATAAGGGTGAAACCCGGCAAGGACGGCGGCTCGCTGGTTGAGTGGTACGGCAAGTTCCAGCGCAAATCCCCTCTGGCTAATCCTCCTGAAGGCGAAAACGATGCCACTGCGACCAACACCATCACTTCGGTGTACAAAGCGGGATTGGAAAATCTGAAAAAACTCGCCGAAGGCGGTTGACCGAGGAATTATTCGTCCAGGCATCAGCATGCAGCTTTAGAACAAGGCCATGAACGTCACCTTCATCGGCGGCGGCAACATGGCAAGCGCCTTGATCAGCGGGCTGTTGCAACAGGGACGAGCAGCTTCTTCAATGCGCGTGGTTGAGATTTCTGCAAACGCAAGAAATACCATACAACGCAGTTTTGGCGTTACTGCGTACCCCGATTTACCGCAAGGCTGTGCCGGCAGCGACATTATTATTCTCGCGGTCAAACCGCAGCAAATGCGCGAGGTAGCGCTGGCGCTCAAAGTGCTTCTGAAAAAACAAATTGTAATCTCCATCGCCGCGGGCATCCGCACCCGCGATTTATCGCGATGGCTGGGTGGCTATTCCCGGGTAGTGCGGGTCATGCCGAATACGCCGGCGCTGGTGGGCGCAGGAATCTCCGGTCTCTACGCAATGCCTGCGGTCACGCCGGCTGAAAAACAGCAAGCCGAAACGATTCTATCCGCAGTGGGCTTCACCTTATGGCTTGACAGCGAAGAACAAATGGATGCGATAACCGCAGTCTCAGGCAGCGGCCCGGCCTATGTTTTTTATTTCATCGAAGCGCTGCAGTGCGCCGCGCAGGAACTCGGCTTTGACGCGCAACAAGCCAGACAATTAAGCCTTGAAACTTTCGCCGGCGCAGTAAAACTTGCGAAGCACGGAACCGAAGATGCGCAAACCCTTCGTCAACGCGTCACCTCCAGGGGCGGAACTACCGAGCGCGCGATTTCCATCATGGAGCAGGCCCAATTGCAGCGGCACATCACCAACGCCATCCGTGCTGCGCAAGAGCGCTCGCGCGAACTCGGGGATGAATTCGGCAAGGCGGATTAAATATGCTGGACCAGGTATTGCAATTTCTCCTGGAAACCGCAATAGGGCTACTTACTTTCGCACTGCTTCTGCGCTTTTACATGCAGTTGCTCAAAACCTCGTTTCGCAATCCGGTGGGGGAATTTGTAGTGGCGCTTACCGACTGGCTGGTTCGGCCGGCGCGGCGCGTGATCCCCGGTTTGTTTGGCCTGGACCTGGCAAGTCTTATTCCCGCCTGGGTCCTGCAGGCGCTGTTGCTGCTGCTGATTTACTGGCTCAAAGGATTCGTTTTCGCCGGCGCACCAGGGGTGGCTACCGGTGTTATATTGATGCTCGCTGCTCTGGAAATCCTTAAATACAGCATTTACTTGCTGATTGTGTGCGTCATCGTTCAGGTATTGATGAGCTGGACCAATCCTTATGCTCCTCTCGCGCCGCTGTTCAACAGCCTCACCCGGCCGTTTCTGCGTCCTTTTCAGCGCCTCATTCCCCCGATTGGAAATGTGGATCTGTCGCCACTCTTTGTTTTAGTCCTGGCTCAACTTGCGCTTATTCTCACCGCTCACGGCTTCCGCGTGATCGCTGGCATGTTTTAATGTCCTTTTTAACTTGCGAGTCCGCGCGGAGAGCAATCGATCCCACCGTCACTTCTCGAAGATCAGCATCAGATATGCGATAAACAGTAATAAATGAACCGCGCCCAGCAGGACGTTGGTTCGGGCGCTGGCGAATGTCAGCATGCATAGCACCAAAGTCAACAGAAGCAGAATCATGTCGACGGAATCAAGTCCGAGTATGACGGTCTGATCGGTTAAAAATCCAATGGCAAGCACGCACGGGATCGTCAGGCTTATGGTTGCAAGCACCGAACCTAATAAAATATTCACCGATCGTTGCAACTGGTTCGCGAGCGCCGCCCGCGTCGCTCCCAGCGACTCAGGAGACAGAATAAGAACCGCCACGAGCAGGCCGCCAAAGGCGGACGGCGCATGAAGCACGCTGATGCCGTAGTTGATTGGAACCGCCAGCTGTTTGGACAGGATCACCAGCGGCAGTAAGTACGAAAACAGAAGCGAAATGTGAAACGTGCTGGAGTGAATTTCATGGATAGGATGTTTTTCGAAATCCTGATGCTGATGTGCCTCTTCGGAAGCCGGCGCGACGAAATAGTCCCGGTGCCGCGACGTCTGAATCGCAAGAAATACACCATAGAGACCGAGCGACATGATGATAAGGAAAGCCGCTTGCAGTGGAGAGAATGTCGGGCCCGGGGAAGAAACGGTGAAGCTGGGCAAGACCAAGCCAAGCACGGCGAGTGGCACAATGACAGCCAGAAAGGCGTTGGCTCCCCGCAGGCTGTAGGTCTGCTCATGGTATCGCAGTCCACCGAGCAATAGCGCAAGGCCGACCATGCCGTTTAATACAATCATAACGACCGCGAACATAGCATCCCGCGCCAGTGAGGTATTGCCTTGACCTGAGTACATGACGGCCGCAATCATCATTACCTCGATGCCCGTGACTGACAGCGTGAGTATGAGCGTGCCCAATGGTTCGCCGAACTTTACTGCGAGGCTTTCGGCGTGCCGCACCACAGCGAAAGCCGAGACCAAAATTACGGCGAAGAGCCAGCCCAGAATGAAAGCAAACCAGAGAGGGTTGGAAAAATCGGCAAGCCAGCCACGACCAAACACGACGAAAAGTGCGGCAGTGGCGACATTCACAATAAGTGGCCATTCGTGCCGCAGCGTGAAAAAAGTTTTCAACAGAATTCTGCTCCGCAGCCGCACATGGAAATTCACTGCTCCTTAGTATGTAATCATGCGTGTTGCAAGAGATCTGATTTCGCGGTGATCCCGCCTGACGGAGGGGTTGAACTCACATCAGCACGATATCAAACTGCTCCTGCGGGTACATTGTTTCTACCTGCATGCTAATCGGCTTGCCGATAAAGTCGCTCAACATGGCAAGACTTTGCGATTCCTCATCAAGGAACAAATCAATCACTTCCTGCGAGGCGAGAATGCGATACTCACGAGCACTGAACTGCCGCGCCTCGCGCAGCAGCTCGCGCAGTATTTCATAACAAACAGTCTGCGCAGTCTTCACTTCGCCGCGCCCTTCGCAGGTGGGACAGGGCTCGCACAGCACGTGCGCGAGACTCTCGCGAGTCCGCTTCCTGGTCATTTCAACCAGACCCAGCGAAGTAAAGCCGTTCACCGTCATTCGTGTACGGTCACGCGACAGCGCCTTCTTGAATTCGGCAAGCACTGCGTTCCGGTATTCTTCGCTGTCCATGTCAATGAAGTCAATAATGATGATGCCGCCGAGATTGCGCAGCCTTAATTGGCGGGCTATGACTTGCGCTGCTTCCAGGTTGGTCTTGAAAATAGTGTCGTCAAAATTACGCCCGCCGACGAAGCCGCCGGTGTTCACGTCTACAGTGGTCAGCGCCTCGGTCTGGTCTATGATGAGGTAGCCTCCAGACTTCAAGTCCACACGCCTCGCCAGCGCTTTTTCAATTTCGTCTTCCACGCCGTGAAGATCAAAGATCGGGCGCTCGCCGGTATAGTGCTCCAGCAAATGTTTCGCGTTACGCATGTAATCCTCGGCGAATGCGCACATTTTTTGAAAGGTTTCGCGCGAATCCACCATGATGTGCCCGGTTTCCTCGCCGACAAAATCACGCAACGCGCGCAGGCTTAAGGTCAAGTCCTGGTAAAGCAAGGTGCGCGGCGGCGCGGATTGAGATTTTTCCTGAATTCCGCTCCATAGCTTGCGCAGGTATTCGATGTCGGCAAGCAGCTCGCGCTCGCTTGCGGTTTCCGCCATGGTGCGGATGATAAATCCGCCGCTGCTTTCCTGCGGCAGCAGTTGCTGCATTTTCTGGCGCAAAAGATCCCGCTCTTCTTCGTCCTCGATTTTTTGCGAAATTCCGATGTACGATTCCTGCGGAAGATACACCAGCATGCGGCCGGCAATGCTGATCTGGGTGGAAAGTCGCGCACCCTTGGTGCTGATGGGATCTTTGATCACCTGCACCAAGAGTCTCTGCCCTTCGTGCAGCAGTTTTTCGATGGGCTTGTTGTGATCGCCATTTTGCCGCTCTACCCAGATGTCCGCAACATGCAGGAATGCCGCGCGCTCCAATCCGACTTCCACAAACGCCGACTGCATGCCGGGCAGCACCCGGCACACTTCGCCGATATAAATGTTGCCGACCAACCCCCGGCTGCTTACGCGCTCGATATGCAGCTCCTGCGCCACCCCCTGCTGCATAACCGCAACGCGCGTTTCCTGGGGTGTGACATTTATCAGAATATCTTCGCTCACAGCACGCTGTATCCAAATTCCTTCAGCAGTTGAGCAGTTTCGAATAGCGGCAAACCCATCACCCCGGTATAACTTCCGTCAATACCCGCGACGAAAGCCGCAGCCAAGCCCTGTATCGCATAGCCGCCCGCTTTATCCAGTGCCTCGCCGGTTGCAGCGTAGTGACGAATTTCCTGCTCGGCAAGATGCTTAACGCGCACCAAAGTGGTGGACAGCCCCAAATCCATTTTATCTTCAAACTTCAGCGCTACCGCGGTGAGCACACTATGTTCCCTTCCTGAAAGCTCGCTCAGCATGGCCACGACATGGTCGCGGTTGATAGGCTTGCCGATGATTTTCCCTTCCAGCGCAACCGTGGTGTCGGCAGCCAGCACCGGAAAACGCCGCAACCTGCGTTGTTCCAGGCACGACCAGCCAGCCTCCGCCTTGGAGCACGCGATGCGCTTTACATAGTCTTCAGGTGACTCGCCCGCGAGCGGCGCCTCGTCCACATCGGCCCCGCGCGTCAGATATTCCCGGAACTGCACCACTTCAAAATTCACACCGATCTGTTTCAGCAGTTCGCGTCGGCGCGGGCTGCGCGAAGCAAGGTAAATGCACTTGGCATCAAGCATCATGCATTTTACCTGCGGTGATATGGATGGCTGTTCATCAATGACACGGCCCGGTAGAGTTGCTCGGCCAGTATTACGCGCACCAGAGCGTGCGGCAAGGTCATCGCGGAAAGTGATAACCGGGTATCTGCGCTGTTCTTGATTTCTTTGTGCAGTCCGTCAGCTCCGCCGATGACAAATGCCACATCACGCCCCGCCTGCATCCAGGCTGCAAGATTTTGCGCGAGCTGCTCGGTGCTTAAGACCCGCCCGCTTTCATCCAGCACCACCCGCCGGCAGTTGCGCGGCAGGGAAGCGAGTATGCGCCCGCGCTCGGCATCCAGAACCCGGTTTAGGGGTTCTCCTGCGCTGCGCTTTTCCGCTTTGATTTCGATTAGCTGCATCTTGGCCTTGGGTGGCATGCGCTTCGCGTATTCGGAAAAGCCCATGTCAATCCAGGCCGGCATTTTATCGCCTACCGCTATAATCCACAGCTTCATTACTCTCGGCTAGAAGGCGGCAGTCTTGCGGCTGCGAGCCGGCTTGGTATAACCCCATAACTGCTCTAGGTTATAGTACCTGCGCACCGCGGGCTGCATGATGTGCACCACCACATCACCTGCATCCACCAGCACCCATTCGCCATTTTCTTCACCTTCCACGCCATATATTTTTGAACCGAAGGATTTCAGCTTTTCCTGCACGTTGCGGGAAAGCGCCTTGGTCTGCCGCGCGGAGTCTGCGCTGGCAATGACCATCCAATTAAATAGACTCGTCATGGGACGCACATCGAGCACCACGATATCCCGCGCTTTGATGTCTTCCAGCGCAGCTACAGTGGCCTTGACCATTTTATTGAGTCTCATCCGCCCCCATGATATAAACCCTGTGTCTGAATATAATCGAGAACTGATGGTGGAAGCAAATCGCGCGCGCTTTTACCGCCAGCCAGCCTTTTCCTGATCATCGAAGCAGAAATATCCACCGGTGTGATTTCCAAAACAATAATTGCACCGCTAGGCTTTTTGCTTGCGATGTGCGGGGATTTTGCACTGCGCTTTGCAAACTCTTCCTTGACAGGCGATGGCAAATGTCTAAGGTCGAAGCCGGGCCGCTGGACGACCACGATGTGTGCCAATTCAAACAACTTGTTCCAGCAGTGCCACGAAGCAAGTCCTGCAAAAGCATCCGCTCCCATGAGCAGGCACAGCGACCTTTTAGCGCCCACCTCAGCGCGGATTGCATTCAGGGAATCCACTGTGTAGCTGGCGCCTTCGCGCAGAATTTCCCGCTGGTCCAGAACGAAGCATGGATTGCCGGAAATCGCAAGCTTGAGCATTTGCACGCGCTGCTCAGCCGAGGCATGTGGCTGGCCGCGATGCGGCGGTACGTTTGCCGGGACAAATCGCACCTCTGCAAGATCAAGACGGTCGGCGGCCTCCCTAGCAAGCGCAAGATGGCCGTAATGCACCGGATCAAACACGCCGCCAAAAACGCCGATGGGTTTTAATGCACTGGCCACAGATGAAAATTAAAGGAGCAGGCGGCGGATGTCGGAAAGCACCGAGCAAAGGTAGGTAGTGAAGCGCGCAGCGGCAGCGCCATCGATTACGCGGTGATCGTAAGAGAGCGCCAGCGGCAGCATAAGTCTGGGCACGAATTGGCCATCCTTGTATACCGGTTTGAGCTGCGCTTTGGATACGCCGAGAATTGCCACCTCGGGGGCGTTGATGATTGGCGTGAATGCGGTGCCGCCGATGCCGCCCAGGCTGGAAATGGAAAAGCAGCCGCCCTGCATTTCAGCGGGAGAGAGTTTTTTCTCTCGCGCACGCTTGCTGACTTCTGCCAGTTCGCGCGCCAAATCAAACACGCCTTTGCGGTCGGCATCGCGAATGACCGGCACCACCAGACCTTCCGGCGTGTCCACCGCAACGCCGATGTGGTAATACTTTTTGAGAACCAGGTTCTCGCCGCTTTTGTCGAGCGAGGCGTTGAATTCCGGGTGAGCTTTCAGTGCCGTCACGCACGCCTTGATGAGAAACGAGAGCATGGTAAGCTTGAAGCCCTGTTTTTCGGTTTCGGCGCTGCTGGACTTGCGGAACACTTCGAGATCAGTGATGTCAGCTTCGTCATGCTGCGTGACATGAGGAATGCCAATCCAGTTACGGTGCAGGTTGGCGCCGCCAAGTTTCTTGATACGCGATAGCTGAATCATTTCAATCGCGCCGAACTTGGCGAAATCCACCTGCGGCATTTCCGGAATCGTAAACCCGGCGCCTGCTCGTGGTCGCGAGAGTTCGCCTTTCACGTACCCCTGCACGTCTTCCTTGAGGACGCGGTTTTTCGGCCCAGATCCCACAACATGGGCAAGATCAACACCCAGCTCACGGGCGAAACGGCGAACTGAAGGGCTGGCGTGTGAAAGTTGCGCGCGCTCCGGCATCATCGGAAGCGCGGGCGGCGAAAATAACTTCACATCCCGGCCCTCCGCCTTTGGAGCTGGAACAATTTTTTCTGGTTCCACCCTGGCAGCAGGGGAGGATGCAAGCGTCGCTGCCGTTTCCGCAACTTTAGCCGGAGCGGACATCGCAACCGGGGCCTCTTCGCTCACCCCTATGGCAAGAAGCACCGAGCCTTCGGAAACCTTGTCGCCCACCTTGATCTTGAGCGCCTTCACCACTCCACTGTAAGGTGAAGGAATATCCATAGTGGCCTTGTCCGATTCCAGCGTGAGCAGCGGGTCTTCCTTCTTCACCGCATCGCCTGGCTTGACCAATACCTCGATAATGGGAACATTCTTGAAGTCGCCGATATCCGGCACCAAGACGTCTTTTACTGTACCCATTTTTATCTCTCAGCCAGCCAATTACACTGTCACCGGATTGGGTTTATCAAGGTCGATGCCGTATTTCTTGATAGCCTGAGTAACCAGGGTGGCAGGCACTTTTCCTTCATCAGCGAGAGCTTTAAGCGCGGTGACGACGACATAATAGCGGTCTATCTCGAAGAACTTGCGCAATTGCCGGCGGGTGTCGGAACGACCGAAGCCGTCGGTGCCGAGCGTCAGATAATGTTTCGGTAAAATCATGCGAATCTGATCGGAGTAAATTTTCATGTAATCCGTCGCGGCAACCACCGGCCCCTCGCGATCCTTGAGACAGGTTTCGACATGACTCAAGCGCGGCTTCCCTTCTGGATGCAGCATATTCCAGCGCTGCACATCCAGCCCGTCGCGGCGCAGTTGATTGAAGCTGGTGACGCTCCAGATATCCGGCACAACCCCGAAATCCTGCTTGAGAAGTTCCGCTGCCGCGATCACTTCGCGCAGAATGGTGCCACTGCCCAGCAGTTGCACACGCGGCGCTTTTTTGTCCTCTTGTCCCTCGCTGTATAAATACATGCCTTTGATAATTCCTGCTTCGGCTCCTTTCGGCATGGCTGGATGAGCGTAGTTTTCGTTCATCAGAGTGATGTAATAGAAAATATCTTCCTGCTCCCGGTACATGCGGCGCAGCCCGTCCTGCATTATCACAGCAAGTTCATAAGCAAAAGTCGGGTCATAGGAAACGCAGTTGGGAATGGTGGAAGCAATCAGCTGGCTGTGCCCGTCCTCGTGCTGCAAGCCCTCGCCGTTCAGCGTGGTGCGGCCGGAAGTACCCCCGAGCAGGAAGCCGCGCGCGCGGGAATCGCCAGCCGCCCAGGCCAGATCGCCTGTGCGCTGGAAACCGAACATGGAATAGAAAATGTAGAACGGAATCATCGAGACCCCATGCGTGCTGTACGATGTGGCCGCGGCGATCCACGACGACATGGCTCCGGCTTCGCAGATGCCTTCCTGCAAAATCTGCCCGTGTTTGTCTTCCTTGTAGAACATCAGCTGATCGGCATCCTGGGGTGTGTAGAGCTGCCCCACCGAAGACCAGATGCCCAGTTGCCGGAACATGCCCTCCATGCCGAAAGTGCGCGATTCGTCCGGGACAATAGGCACAATATGCTTGCCGATATTTTTGTCTTTCACCAGGATATTCAAGAGACGCACAAAAACCATGGTGGTGGACGCTTCGCGTCCATCGCCTGTGGCTTTCAGCAAAGAATCGAATGCGGAGAGCGGCGGCACTTCCAGCGGCTGGGCTTTTCTGCGGCGCGCGGGCAGATAACCTCCCAGCGCCATGCGGTGCTCGCGCATGTAGTTAAGCTCCGGCGAGCCTTCCTTAAATTTGAGGTAAGGCACTTCCTCGATTTTATCGTCGGGAATCGGCAGATTAAAACGATCGCGGAAAGCCTTGAGGGAAACCGTCCCCATTTTTTTCTGCTGGTGCGTGATGTTTTGCGATTCGCCAGCTTCCCCCATGCCATAGCCTTTCACCGTTTTGGCAAGTATTACCGTGGGTTGGCCCTTGTGCTTTATTGCGGCGCTGTAGGCGGCATAAATCTTGTGCGGGTCGTGTCCGCCGCGGTTCAAGCGCCAGATGTCGTCGTCGGTCATGTTGGCGACCATTTCCAGGAGCTCGGGATACTTGCCGAAGAAATATTTGCGTATATAGGCGCCATCTTTGGCACGGTAGGTCTGATACTCGCCGTCCACGCATTCATCCATGAGCTTTTGCAAAAGTCCTTTGGTGTCCCTGGCCAGCAGCGGGTCCCAATAACTGCCCCAGATAAGTTTAATCACGTTCCAACCGGCACCGCGGAAGTCCGCTTCCAGTTCCTGGATGATTTTGCCGTTGCCCCGCACCGGCCCGTCCAGCCGCTGCAGATTGCAGTTCACCACGAAAATCAGATTGTCGAGCTTCTCGCGCGCAGCAATGCCGATGGCGCCCATGGATTCCGGCTCGTCAACTTCGCCATCCCCGACAAAACACCAGACCTTACGCCCTTCGGTATTAATTAGCTCCCGATCGTGCAGATATTTCATGAAGCGCGCCTGGTAAATCGCCATCAGCGGGCCAAGTCCCATCGAAACAGTGGGAAATTGCCAGAAATCAGGCATCAACCACGGATGGGGATAGGAGGACAGGCCATTACCGCCCACTTCCTGGCGGAAATGGTCGAGCTGTTCCTCGGTGAGCCTGCCCAGCATAAAGGCGCGGGAATAGATGCCCGGAGCCGAGTGGCCTTGCACATAAATCAGATCGCCGCCGTGTTTTTCAGACGGCGCATGCCAGAAGTGGTTGTAGCCGACATCGTACAGCGTGGCTGCAGAAGCGAAGCTTGCGATATGGCCTCCGACGTTGGTGTCCTTGTTGGCGCGTAACACCATGGCCAGCGCATTCCAGCGTGCGTAGGAACGGATACGGTGCTCCAACTCGTGATTACCCGGCGAACGTTCTTCTTTTGCCGGCGGAATGGTATTGATGTATGCGGTGTTTGCGCTGTAGGGAAGATAAGCTCCTGAGCGGCGTGCCGTTTCAATGAGTTTTTCCAGGAGATAATGCGCGCGGTCGGGGCCTTCGCGCTCAAGAACGGCTTGCAATGCATCCAGCCATTCCTGCGTTTCCTGGGGATCGGGATCAGGAAATCTGTCCATGGTCGCCATCTTGGCTTAAGGAATTTCTAGATACTTGCTTCACTTGTGATAAAGCTAGGTATCTAGTATCTATATAGATATCTAGTTGTTAAATTATAACACTAACACCGAGAATTAACGTCCAAAGGCAAGGGGGACATTTCAATACTCAAGGCGCGAATTTCTGAAGATATTCAGTGAAAGATTTTACCAATTGAAGTCAAATCAAAATACTTTATTCGCCTGATGAGCTTTGGTGTCAAGGTGGAATTTCACGTAAGAGCCCGGCGCGTCTTCCAGCGCTTTCAATTTCCCTTTGCCGGGAATGCGAGCGGGCACTTTTTCGCCGCCGTAATCCGCAACCCATTTGCCCCAGTCTGTCCACCACGAGCCATCGTTGTGCTTGGTGCCCTTAAGCCAGGAATCAGGATTGGGAACCAGTTTGGCGTTGGTGCGGTAGCCGTATTTGTTGGAAGACGGCGGATTGATGACGCCAGCGATGTGCCCCGAGCCACCGAGCACGAATTTTACCGGACCGCTCATGAGGCGCGTGCCGGCATAAGTGGATTTCCAAGGCGCGATGTGATCCTCCACGGTGGAGAGAAAATACGCCGGCGTTTTGACCTTGCTTAGATCAATCGGCACACCTGAAAGCGTCAGCCCGCCCGGCTGCTTCAAAAGATTTTTGATATACATGTTGCGCAAAAAGAAACTATGCATTTTCGCCGGCATGCGTGTGGCATCGGAGTTCCAGTACAGCAAATCAAACGGAAACGGATCCTTGCCGAGCAGGTAATTGTTGACGACAAACGACCAGATTAGGTCGTTCGAGCGCAGCAAGTTGAAGGTAGTGGCCATCTCCGAGCCTTCGAGGTAGCCACGCTTCTCCATGCGTTTCTCCAGCGCGCTTACTTGCTGCTCATCGACGAATACTCCGAGTTCCCCGGGCTCGCTAAAATCAATCAAAGTAGCAAAGAATGTAGCGCTTGCGATCCGCTCATCGCTCTTCGCCGCCAGGTAACCCAGCAACGCGGCAAGCAGGGTACCGCCCAGACAATAGCCAATGGCGTTCACCTTTCTTTCGCCTGTGGCTTTTTCGATAGCGTCGAGCGCAGCGAGCGAACCCTCGAGCAAATAATCCTCGAAATTCTTATGAGCAAGTCTGGCGTCGGGGTTAACCCAGGAAATCACGAATACGGTGTGTTCCTGCTCCACCGCCCATTTTATGAAGGAATTGTTTTCGCGCAAATCGAGGATGTAGAACTTGTTAATCCATGGTGGAATGATGAGCAGGGGTCGCAGATTCACCTTTTCGGTGGAGGGCTGATACTGGATGAGCTGCATTAATTCATTCTGATAAATCACCTTGCCCTTGGTAGTGGCGATGTTCTTGCCCAGCTTGAACGCTTCTAGATCGGTCATGCGGATGCGCAGCTGCTTGCTGTCGCCTCGCTCGAGGTCCGCGAGCAGATTTTTCAGACCCCTGATCAGGTTATGGCCACCGGACTCCACCGTTTCGTGCAACACTTCTGGATTGGTGAGCACGAAGTTGCTGGGGGACAGCGCATCGATGAATTGCCTGGTATAGAATTCCACCTTTTTGGCAGTTTGTTCATCGAGTCCTTCGACATTGGACACCGCGCCATGCAGATGCCGTGCCGCGATGAGATACGACTGCTTGATGTAGTCAAATAGAAAATTTGTCTGCCATGCTTCATGCTTGAAGCGTTTATCGTTGACATCAGGTACCAGCACCGGGTGGCCGTTTTTTTCTCCCATCAATTTGACCACCGAGCCATGCCACAATGCTAGATAGTCCTGCCACATTTTCCACTGCGTTTCAGCCAGTTTGAATGGATCAGCCATCATTCTTGTTGTCAGGTCGAAAAAAGCCCTGCCGATATTAAGTTCGTTTGCCATGCCAAGCGCACCCACGCCAGTGTGGCGTTGGAGAAAATCAGCCATTAACTGGTGGCTCTGTTTCGCCATCTCTGCGTATGCTTTAGAAAGCCGCATCGGGTCAGTCATTGATTCAGTTTGTTGAGTACTCATCTATTTCCTGATAATAAAATTCCATTCAAACGCCATCAAAAGTGCAGGCAAAGCAGTATACGAGATCCCCTAGCAATCCGGCGCATCATACCGCAAATTATCTGGTAAATCAGGAGTTAAATAGACAGATAATCATTTACGTTGACGTAAGATGAATGATATTATAGCCATTATTTCATTATCCAGCGGAATACATGACTACTTTTACCATCAGCGACCTGGCCAATGAGTTCAAGGTCACAACTCGTGCCATCCGCTTCTATGAAGATCAGAAGCTGCTTGCCCCGACTCGCCAAGGTTATACCAGGATTTACAGTAAACGTGACCGAGTGCGACTCAAACTCATCTTGCGCAGCAAACGGCTGGGGCTTTCCCTTGGGGAAATCAAGGAACTCTTTGATCTCTATGATTCCGTGCAAGCAGGGAAAACGCCGCACGCCCAGTTCCTGAAAATTCTTTCCTCAAAACGCATAAAACTTGAGGAAATGAAGAAAGACATCGAGGAGATGCTATCCGATATTGCTATGCTTGAAGCTCAAAGTAAGAGGGTTTGATGTCATACCGCTTTTAAAGGAGCACGAATGTTTAACATTTACGTAAACGTAATATTTTGTGTGTTGCGAAACAAAATAGTTTTATTTCAAGCAGTTGAACCATATTTTGCCAAGCATGGGTGAATATGATTCTGCCAGAACACGTCAAAATGGTAGAGGTAGGCCCGCGCGATGGCTTACAGAATGAATCTGCTTACGTTCCTACCCATATTAAAGTCGAGCTCATACAGCGCCTTGCTGATTCAGGTCTAAGTGTAGTCGAGGCCACCAGTTTCGTTTCTCCCAAGTGGGTGCCACAAATGGCAGACCATACCGAAGTCATGGCCGGCATCAAGCGCAAACCCGGGGTGAGCTATCCGGTGCTAGTGCCGAACATGAAAGGATTTGAGGCGGCTGTCGCAGCTGGTGCACAGGAAATCGCGGTGTTTTCTGCAGCCAGCGAAAACTTTTCTAAAAAAAATACCAATTGCTCAATTGCGGAAGGACTGGAACGATTCAGTGCAGTATGCAATGCCGCGCATTCAAAAGAAATCCGCGTGCGCGGCTACATTAGCTGCGTCCTTGGCTGCCCTTATGAAGGCGAGATTGCACCGGGCAAGGTTGCGGATGTCGCAATGCACCTTTACGAAATGGGCTGTTATGAAATATCGCTGGGCGATACCATAGGCGTTGGAACTCCAGGCAAAACCAAGACAATGATTGAGGCAGTCGCTGAAAGAGTACCGGTGGAAAAAATCGCGGGGCATTTTCACGATACTTACGGCCAAGCGCTGGCAAATGTTTACGCTGCGCTGGAATGCGGCGTAGCGGTAATCGATAGTTCGGTTGCCGGCCTGGGCGGCTGCCCTTATGCGCGCGGCGCTTCAGGCAACGTCGCGAGTGAAGATGTGCTCTATATGCTGAACGGACTTGGAATTACAACCGGCGTTGACCTTGGTAAGTTGGTAAACGCTGGCCAATTTATCTCCGATTACCTCGGCCGCTCCCCTGTATCGAAAGTTTCGCGTGCCCTCACCGCCAAGCGTGCCTAGTACCTGCTAAGTCTTTCGCTTAGATCCCTTTTCCCCACGTCAGATTAGATCAAGTCCTAAGGAACCTCTGATTAAGTCCTCCGCGAATTGCGTTGCTGGCAAAATGTGGATGGATGCGTGGCGCGCGACGAAGGTCGTAGCGCGGCTGCGACCCGTTAGCCGAAGGCCCGCTTGCGGGAGCAGCCGCACAAGCTCCGCTCCATGTTATCGAACGCAGCCTTCTGCGCCCCTGCCCGCACCACGCTGCGCGAGACCGAGTTCGGGGCGCACTACGAAGCCGAGGAGCGCAACGATGCAGACGCCGCAGTTTGCCGCAACCCGGAGGGACGGGGCTTTCCGGGCGGTCTGCTTTGTCGCTCGGCTTGCCAGGGTAATGGCCATTGGCTTCGTCTCGCTTCGCGCATCCCATACCGGAAAGCCGCCGTCGCAACCGCGCGTGACTTAATTAGAGGTTCCCTCGTCATATTCCTGTAACAATTGGCTATTAGGATTCACGCAGTAATTAATATAGGAGTAAAAACCATGCGTGAATCAAAACCAATCTGCAGACTGATTGCTTTGGCAAGTTCGCTAATAATCAGCGCCTCGGCCTTTGCTATGGATATCACCGGGGCGGGAGCGACCTTTCCCTATCCCGTCTATGCCAAATGGGCGGAAGCTTACAAAAGCAAGACTGGAAACGAGCTGAATTACCAGTCGATCGGCTCGGGCGGCGGCATCAAGCAAATTCAGAACCGCACTGTAGATTTTGGTGCGAGCGATATGCCGATGAAACCCGAAGAGCTTGATAAAAATGGCCTGATGCAGTTTCC
>DATHDD010000002.1:0-7167 GCA_035319205.1 Burkholderiales bacterium
GCCTTTTTTAAGGAGAGGGGGCGAGAAAAATGACCAGCACGATTATCAGCACGTTAAGCGGTCTCCATCTCATTGGAGATCTTTACCGGTGCGACCCGACTTATCTTTCCGACTCAACCGTGCTACGAAAACGCTGCACCCAGCTTTGTAGGGACGCCGGACTTACAGTGCTCGGGGATTTTTTCCACCAGTTTGGTGACGCCGGCGTGACCGGCACGGTGGTCCTCGCCGAGTCTCATATCGCGATTCATACCTGGCCGGAAACCTGTACCGCGGCTCTCGATGTCTTCGTCTGCAACCACAGCCGCAATAACAGCGATAAGGCTCACAAGCTGTTCAATGCTGCGCTGGAATTTCTGCAACCCAAGAAAGTCATACGCAAGGCCGTAGAACGCGGACGCTATGGGCGACAAACTGCTGACCGAGTGGCTTAACGCCAACAGCGGCTATTTTTTCCGCGCCGGCGAACGGCTCGAAGAATTCGATACAACCTACCAGCACCTTGAGGTTTACGAGACGCCGCAATTCGGACGGCTGTTCCGCCTGGACAGCAGCTTCATGACCTCGGAAAAAGAGGAGTACTTCTACCACGAAAACATAATCCATCCAGCGGCCGTCTCGCATCCAGCGCCGCGCAGCGCATTGGTGATAGGCGGTGGCGACGGCGGCTCGAGCGAGGAACTGCTCAAGCACCCCAGCATTGAAAACGTCACCCTGGTCGAACTCGATCAAGCGGTGGTGGATATCGCCAAAAAATATTTCGGGGAAGTACACAAAAGGGTGTTCGATAATCCCCGTCTCAAGCTCAAGATCGCGGATGGTTATGCGTTTATCCGTGAGACCGCTGAGTGCTTTGATCTGGTCGTTCTGGATTTGCCCGACCCTGTGGGACCCGCCACCGAACTTTACACGGAGGTGTTTTTCAATCACTGCCGGCGCGTGCTCAATCCGGGCGGCGTGCTCACCTTGCACATCGGCTCGCCGATATACCGCTCCGATCGGGTTCGCGAGCATGCAAAAAGACTGGCTGCAGCCTTCAAAATCGTCCGCCCTTACTTCGTCTACATCCCGCTTTACGGCTCGCTTTGGGGGATGGCCTGCGCTTCTGACACTCTCGATCCGCTTGCTTTAAACCCGGTGCAAGTCGAGCGCACGCTCAAGGAGCGCGGCATAGCAAATCTGAATTACTACAACGGGGACACCCACCGCGCAGTATTTGCCCTGCCCAATTTCGTTCGTCAGATTTTGAGCTGATACCCGGATTCTGGGCTGAGCGGTCTCATCGCAGCTATTACCCTGCGACGGAAATCCGGATGCGGAATTGCTAAGCCTAAAATCTGACGGCACACCTGCCGCAATGGTACTTGCACGAAGGCAAGCTACATGAGATGCTCATCGCATCAAGAAACCAACCGGGGGAGGCACTATGTGCAGGACACTCTTTCTACTTGGCGTGATTGCCGGATTGTTTACCCTGTCTCAGCCTGCGTCTGCGCTCAAGCTGCTCACCGAGGAAAACCCGCCGCTCAACTATACCGAGAATAACGAACTCACCGGCATGGCAACCGAGGTCGTCAAGGAAATGATCCATCGCGCCAACGTGCCGACCCAGTTTGAGGTCATGGCGTGGGCCGATGCTTACAAGCGGGTTCAAACCGACAAAGAGACCTGTCTTTATTCCACTGCACGCCTCCCGAACCGCGAGTTGGTGTTCAAATGGGTAGGCCCGATTGCCGTCAACAAATGGGGCTTGTTCGCTAAGAGCGGTTTTTCTCAGCCGATCAATAAGCTCGCCGACATCAGGCCTTATCGGATTGGTGGCGTGACACGTGATGCCAAGACCGAGTATCTAAAGCAAAACGGCATTACCAACATTTTCGAAGTGAACGACGACAAGCTGAATCCGCCCAAGCTCACGCTCGACCGCAAAGAACCGCAGCGCATAGACTTATGGATCACCAGCACCGCACGCGCCAAGGAAGTAGCAGCGCAGGCCAAGGCACCGGACGTCAAGCTCGTCTTTGTCGTGCGCAAGGTGGATTCTTACCTCGCATGCAACCCGCGCACGTCTGAAGCGACTCTGAAGGCATTGTCAGCAGCGCTTGAAGAGATCAAGAAGGACGGCACCTTCAAGAAAATCGTAGACCGCTACGAGAGCAAGTAGCCGGGCTTGTCTCAGCACTCGAGCAGTACCGTCAGCCCTGAAGCTGCTTGAGCAGTTCTTCAGGAAGCGGGATGGATTTCCCCAACTTATGGTCTATCCACACTACCGTGGCGTCGCCTTCCGCGAACTTGACCTCAGGATGGTTCTCTAAGTAGATCTCGTGATGCATCGGAAAACTGCTGCGTCCCGGCTTGCCGCCATAGACGTTCACTTCCACAGTCGCCGGATACACGATGGGTTTGATGAAGGCGCAGCTTGCGGTGACAATCACCGGCCCCTGCCGATGGCCGCCAACCTGCATTTTGAGCGACTCAAGCCAGGAAATGCGCGCCTGTTCCATGTATTTAAAATAAACTGCGTTATTGACATGGCCGACCGCGTCCATGTCGCCCCAGCGCACTTTGATTTTCTCAACCCACATCAATCTTCTCTGCTCTGTCATGCTTATCATCTTGTTGAGCAGATTTGAAGCCTACAGCGCTTCGAAAATGCCGGCAGCACCCATGCCGGTGCCGACGCACATGGTGACCATGCCGTACTTCTTGTTATGACGGTGCAGCCCGTGCATCAAGGTCGCGGTGCGGATGGCGCCGGTCGCTCCTAACGGATGCCCCAGCGCAATCGCCCCGCCCAAGGGATTGACTTTTGTGCGGTCGAGACCCAAGTCCTGAATTACCGCCAGGCTTTGCGCGGCGAACGCTTCATTCAGTTCAATCCAGTCGAGTTTGTCCTGTTTCAGGCCTACCTGTTTTAACAGCTTGGGAATCGCCTCTCTGGGACCAATACCCATGATTTCAGGCGGCACCCCAGCCACTGCAAAACCCAGGAAGCGGCCGACAGGCGTGAGATTGAACCGCTTGAGCGCCGCTTCAGACATTAATATTACCGCAGCGGCGCCATCGGACATTTGCGAGCTGTTGCCCGCGGTTACCGTACCTTTCGCCGCAAATGCAGGTTTAAGTTTGCCTAGCGCTTCAATCGTAGTGTCGCGGCGCGGGCCTTCATCGGTTGCAAGTACTTTGGTGTTTTGTACCGCTTCCCTGCTTGCCAGATTGGGAATGGTTTCAACAGCCGGATAGGGTGTGATTTCCTGCTTGAATTCCCCGTTATCTGCCGCTTTCACTGCGCGCAGGTGGCTTTCCAAGGCAAACTGGTCTTGAGCTTCGCGGCTTATTTTCCATTGTTGCGCCACTTTTTCTGCTGTTATGCCCATGCCGTAGGCGATGCCCATGTTTTCATCAGTGAAGATTGCGGGATTAATCGAGATTTTATTGCCGCCCATTGGCACCATGCTCATGCTCTCGGTTCCCGCTCCGATCATTACCTCGGCTTCGCCAAGGCGGATGCGGTCGGCAGCCAACGCCACCGCCTGCAGGCCGGAGGAGCAGAAACGGTTGACTGTCATTCCCGATACCCGCTTGGGCAAACCGGCAAGCAATAGTCCGATGCGCGCCACATTCATCCCCTGCTCGCCTTCCGGCATGGCGCACCCGACGATGACATCGTCAAGGCAGTTGAGGTCGAGCCCCGTGCAGTGGGCGAGCACGCTTCTCAAGACATGTGCCAGCATGTCGTCGGGGCGGATATTTTTGAACATGCCGCGCGGCGCCTTGCCCACGGGAGTCCGCGTTGCCGCTACGATATAAGCATCCTGAACTTGTTTCATTAAGATGATGCCCCTAGTTCCTTAAAGGTTTGCCGGTCTTCAGAGTGTACTCGATGCGCGCCTGTGTTTTTTCGGTCGACAATAATTCGATGAAAGCTTCTCTCTCCAAATCAAGGAACCACTCCTCATCCACCAAGCTGCCGGGTTCGATGTCGCCGCCGCACAGCACGTGCGCGATTTTAGATCCTATTAAATAGTCATGCTCGGATATGAATCCGCCTTCGAGCATATTGGTCATCCCCATCTTGAAGGTGGCAAAAGCGCTTTTCCCCGCGACAGGAATATTCGCCGCTTTGAGCGGCGGCCGGTAATTCGCTTCAGCCAGCGCGCGCGCTTCAGCCTTGGCGACATGCAGAAGCTCGAACCGGTTCATCACCACCTTGTCGCAACCGCGGAGATAGCCGATCTCCTTGGCGTTTTCGGCGCTCTTGCTGACTTGCGCCATGGCAACTGCCTCAAAGTACTTTTGCAGGAATGGGAAGGCACTGCCGCCTTTAGCATCCATTACCGCCCTCAATGCAAATTCCTTGCAGCCGCCTCCCCCCGGCAAGAGCCCTACACCTGCTTCCACTAATCCGATATAACTTTCAAGAGTCGCCACAGCACGGTCGCAGTGCATGATGAACTCGCAGCCACCGCCCAGCGCCATGCCATCCACCGCGGCCACTGTGGGGACAGCCGAGTATTTCAGCGCCTGCGTGGTCTCCTGGAATTGCGCCACCATGGCTTCGACTTGGGCCAGTTTACCTGCCATAAGGGCATCCGCGACATGTAACTTGTGCGCGGCTTTTAAAACCAGTGACGAGGCGGTGCGTTTGAATTTCTTAAGCGTGGCGCTAAATGCCGAAGGGTCTTCCCCGCTTTTCACGCTGCCTATTTGCGTCAAATTTGCGCCCAGCGAAAACGGCGGCTCAGTCTGCCAGATGACCAACCCTAAGTAGCTGCGCTCGGCTTCCTCGATTGCCTGCAGCACGCCCTCCAGAACATCGTGGCTAATCGTATGCATCTTGCTCTTGAAGCTGATAATGGCGATGTCGTCGCCGGTTTGCCACATGCGCACAGCGTCGGTCTCGAAAATGGTGTCGCCGTATTTTCGTTCTTCGCCGAGCAGCGCATCGGGAAAGATTTGCCGCCGGTAAACCGGGAGCGCAGAACGGGGCTTGATGGTTTTTTGCGCGGGCGAATATGAGCCATGGGGATCGTGCACGCCGGTGCGCCCGGGTTCCAGCACCCAGTCAGGCAAAGGCTGCGAAGCCATGGTTTTGCCCATGGCGATATCTTCCTTTATCCAGTTAGCAATCCGGCTCCAGCCTGCCGCCTGCCAGATCTCAAAAGGTCCGCGCTCCCAGCCGAAACCCCAACGCAGCGCTAAATCCAGGTCGCGCGCGTTATTCGCGATACTCTCCAGATGCACAGCGGAGTAATGAAACGCTTCGCGGAAAATCGCCCACAGAAACTGCGCTTGCGGATTGGAATTGGTGCGAAGCTGTGCGAATCTCTCCTGAACGTTTTTGTTTTTCAGAATTTGCCTGACTTCATCATCAACCGCTCCCGCGGCCAGGCGGTAGCCGCCTTTGGCGGTATCCAGCACGTGAATATCACTGCCGATTTTGCGATATATTCCTGCTTTGGATTTTTGCCCGAGTGCGCCTTTGTCAATCAGATCTTTCAGCCACACAGGCGCTTCATAATACTTGTGCCAGGGATCATCCTTCAGCGTATCGCGCATGGTATTCACCACGTGCATGAAGGTGTCCAGCCCGACTACGTCGGCAGTGCGGAATGTCGCGCTTTTCGGGCGCCCGATGAGCGGACCGGTCAGCGCATCCACTGCATCAAACCCCAGCTTGAATTGTTCGGTGTAGTGCACTGTCGCCAACATGCCGAAAACACCGACGCGGTTGGCAATGAAGTTCGGCGTATCTTTTGCCCGAATCACGCCTTTGCCAAGAGTCGTCACCAGAAAAGTTTCCAGCTGGTCTAGCAACTTTGGAGCAGTCGCGTCGCAGGGGATCAGTTCTACCAGGTGCATGTAGCGCGGCGGGTTGAAAAAATGCACACCACAGAAGCGGTGACGGATATTTTCAGGAAAAACCTGGGCCAGCTTGTTGATGGAAAGGCCGGAGGTGTTGCTGGCAAAAATCGTCTGCTCGCCCAGATGTGGCACGACTTTCCGGTACAAATCCGCTTTCCAGTCCATGCGCTCGGAAATCGCTTCTATCACGATGTCGCATTCCCTGAGCAGCTCCAGGTTCTGGTCGTAATTGGCCTTGCGGATATACGATGCTCGGGAAGCCGTTGACAGCGGACTTGGCTCGAGCTTTTTGAGATTGTCCAGCGCTTTCTGCACATTGCTGTTCTCGTCGCCATTTTTGGCGGCCAACTCGAACAGAACGGCCTCGACATTTGCGTTTGCCAGGTGCGCTGCAATCTGCGCGCCCATCACGCCCGCGCCCAGCACTGCCACTTTGCGCACGATAAAAGGCGGGTCGTGTGACATGATTGCTCCTGCGCCGCCGGTTTAAGCTCTAGAATTCGTGGTTGTACTGCAAGCTAAAGATATTCACGTCCAAAGTGTAGCTGCCGATCAATTGCCCCCCGCCGGTCGCAAGTTGGTTGTTGTTGATCGAGGAGTCATTGACAAAAAGGTGTTGGTAGGCAAAATCCACTGAATCGCCCTTGGAAATCTTGTAATTCGCGCCCGCCGCGAGAATCTTGCGGTGGTTGTCGGGTATGGCCGCTGTGCGGAATGCATTCCTGACCGGGCTTTGGTCGAAGCCGGCACCACCGCGCAGTTTCAAGCTATCGCTGTAGCGATAAGACGCGCCAAATGAGCCGCGGTAAGTGTTGCGCCAGTTTTCCGTCGTCACACTCATCTGCCCGTTGGCAAGGACGATTGCCAGATTATCGAAGTAGCTCCAGCGGGTAAATGTTACATCGCTGAGCAACTCCCATTTTTCACCAATTTCCTGAACCGCGCTAACAGAAATGGAGTCCGGAAGTGTCACATCCGCTGTCATTCTGTTATTGGCAAAGCGCGGGTCGGCTGATAAGGCGGCAGGCACATTGGTAAAGGAAGCGCTTCCTTCCAGCTTTTGGTGAACAGTCGAACGATAAGCGATGCCAACGCGAGTATCAGTGGGAAACTGGAACAGCGCGCCAAGATTGTAGCCAAAGGCCCAGCTGCGCCCCGAAACTCCGACCGAACCGTCCGCAGACTGCGGTGCGCCACCGGAAAGCAAACCAAAATCGATGGCCTTAGTGAGATTGGCGTTGATGTACTGGGCGTTGAAACCAGCGCCGAACGAAACTCGGTCGTTCACCTTGTACGCCAGGC
>DATHDD010000003.1:0-2885 GCA_035319205.1 Burkholderiales bacterium
TGAGCGTGTCCATGCAACCTCATAGGGAGAGTAATTTCCTTTTCTTTGCTTCTGGATCTCCTCTCCTAAGACGGTTTGATTCGCCTCATCAAGAAATTCTGTGACAGGATGCCCGATGATGTCTCCGGGCAACTTTCCCAGTATCCAGCAAAGTTGATCATTCGCATAAGTCCATATACCTTTTCCATTTCTTATTCCCAACCCTTCATTCATCGCTTCGATGAGCATTCGAAAGCGTTCCTCACTTTTCCTTAGCTCCTCTTCCGCCTGCTTGCGCTCTGTGATGTCCCGGGCAGCCGCATAGATCAGTTTTCCGGCCGGGGTGGCATTCCATTGCAGCCATCGATACGTGCCGTCCTTGCATCGGTAGCGGTTTTCGAAAGAAAACACTTTTTGCTGGGATGCCAGTGTGGAGATAGCTTCCCGGGTCCTGTCCAGATCGTCAGGATGGACGAATTCGAGGAACCGTTTCGCCATGAGTTCTTCACGGGTATGACCAAGGATCCTTTCGATGGCGGGGTTCAAGCGCAGGAAATAGCCGTCAGTATTCGCAACGCACAAGAAGTCGAGATTAACGTTGAAGAATTGATCCAGTTCTTCGGTTTTCTGCTGGAGGGTCCCTTCGGCCACTTTTTTCCTGTGCCTCTGCACTAGCAACCCAATGACCAGTAATGTCTGCGCCAGGAACACGGCAATGCCGCCGATGACAGGTCCTTTATACTGCTCCCAGAAAGTGGGAATATGATTCACGAGCACGCTCCCCTTGGGGAGTATGTTCTCGCTCACCCCCCACCGTTTGAGTTGTTGCCAATCGAACATAAATGTTTTGCTGGTGGTCAGGGTTGTTACCGGCTTTGTCAGAAATATTTTCCCGTTCAGAATGTCAAGTACCGCATTTGCTGCGTAAGCGCCTTCGGCCTCGAAGCTCAGCAGTGAACCACCAATGACACGGCTGCCCATGAGGGTGTCCCAGAGGCAGAAAACAGGGGAGTTGGCGGCCTTGGCAACCATTTTCCCAACCTCCCGGGGGGTGAAAGTCCGGCCGGTTTTGTCCGAGAAGACGTTACTGTAAAGGACGATTGACTGGGCTGGGAGGCTCGCAACTAATTGCAGAATCTCCTCAACAGAAAGATCGCTGGTATACTGGAATTCCAGTTTGTCGCGCCAGGGCTCGAAATTACGCTTAGCCTCATGTTCGAACCTTCGATCTCCGTCGGAGGTTCCGGTTACAAAGACGACTTTCCGAGTTTGTGGGAACATCTTCAACGCTATTTCCAGGGTCCCTCCCATGTCAAGGTTTTGTGGCCGTTGCAAGATCCTGCGCGCTGTGTTCTTCGCTTCGATCAACTCCGGCCTAACAATTAAGTAGGAGAAGACAGGCACATCGGGGAATAGTCCCTCGCCCTCATTCAAGAGAAAATCAAGGGCCCCCGTGTGGACGGTAACAATCAAACCGATCTGTTGTTTGTCATATTTGTAGCGCAGCAAATCGGCCAGTCTTTGCCGATATTCCGCACTGCTATTGCGCTGCAGATCGAGATATTCAAAGAACAGGTCGTTAACATTTATTCCTCCCGCTGTTATTACGGAAATAAAGGCGGGAGTCGCCTTTTCGTACGCCGGCAGCCCATCTCCATAGGTGTACAGAAGCAAGACACGCTTGGGGGCCGAAGCGAGCAAAGCCTTCGGCTGAGCCCAGGGAGGAGTGTTAAATTCCCAGATTGGCATCATCAGGAAAACAAGGCACAACAGGCCAAGAGTTGTGCGTCTCACCAACCTATTGAACATCGTTAATTTCCTCCTGCATCAAATTGCTTCGGTATCATATCGCAAGGAATCTTCACCACCAATGCAAACGCATAAAGTTTTATTACACCCATGGGCATCCCTCCTCATCTTGCCCCCGGTGCAACGTGTTTGCGGGCTTTGGGCGCTGCCTCTTGCTCCTCGAGTTGAAGTTCGTATGCGACGTCGTATTAAAAAGTCCCCTAAAACAATACGCCGAGCAGCTTCTTCAGCAATTCTTCCAGCGGCATCATGGTGAGCATCAACGGCGCCACTGGCAAGAGCGTCGCCACCACGAGCCGAACGAAGGCATCCTTGGTAATAGGTGCGATCCTCATGGTCCGCACAATCTCGAAACTATTGTTCAGATCGGCAAGGGACTGGATGTCGCCACTGCCTACCAACGGTTCCTCGGCAGGCGCCCCGCCGCGCAGCCATTTGGCATCGAACTCCCGAACATAACGTTCAGCCAGCGTGCCATATTCGCGATTGCCGGTCCGCTTCGCCTCGGCAAGCTGCGGGGTGAAGAGTAAGAGCGGACCCAGTATCATGCATAGCATAAAGACAACAAGGACGACGATCTCGATCTTGAACTGAGGCAGTGAGGCCCCCAGGTAGATAATGCGATTGGCGATGGATCCGGCAAGCAATCCGCCGTGCGCCAAGGCCAGAGGGGTGAAAGCAAAGACCGTATTAGAGAGGAACCCCAGGCCGCCGACGTAATCCGGGTGGGTGGGAACGAGGCTCAGGTTAAGGCGTGACACTTGCCAGAGAAACCGCGCCCAGATGAAGATCCGAAAATACCAGCGCATTAACAGAAACTGGAAGAGCGGCAAGCTCACATATCCGTACCACACTCCGCTCAGCGATAGCTTCAAGCCCCCACCACTTGCCACAGCGTACCACGTGTTCGTGGCAAGTGCCGTGTAATGCCGCCAGATGATCAGGACGCCGACGATATAGACGAATGCGATCAGCAGCACCTCGGCGAGCACCGAGTTTCGCAGTCGAAATGCCGACCCAATGGCGGCATCGAACTTTGGCAAATCGTTCTCGGCAATCAAATTGCGCTCCAGGAACTGCTTCACCACAAAACGCAT
>DATHDD010000004.1:0-2605 GCA_035319205.1 Burkholderiales bacterium
ACGAACCGGCGCGCGCCGCGCTCGCAAGCCGCATCCCCTTCCACGACGTCTACATCAACGCCATCGTGCGCGACGCCGAAGGCCAGAAAATGTCAAAGTCCAAAGGTAACACCCTCGACCCGCTCGATCTGATTGACGGCATCACGCTGGAAGCGCTGTTGGAAAAATCCGCCGTCGGCCTGCTGCGTGAAGAGCACAAAGGGAAAATCGAGAAATACATCCGTAACCACTACCCGAACGGTATTCCCTCTTACGGCGCGGATGCGCTGCGCTTCACCTTCGCTTCGCTCGCGAGCTTCGCGCGCACTCTCAATTTCGACCTTAACCGCTGCGAGGGTTACCGCAATTTCTGCAACAAGCTGTGGAACGCGACGCGCTTCGTGCTCATGAACTGCGAAGGCAAGGACTGTGGCGAGGACGATAAGGCTGCAGTGGAGTTATCGACTTGGGACAGATGGATAATTAGCCGGTTGCAGCGCGTCGAAGAACAGGTCGAGCAAGGTTTTTCCGACTACAGGTTTGACTACATTGCCGGTGCAATTTACCACTTTGTCTGGGACGAGTACTGCGACTGGTATGTCGAAATTGCAAAGGACCAGCTTGCGAGAGGCTCCGAAAAAGAGCAGCGCGGCACCCGCAGGACTTTGGTACGCGTGCTCGAAGCAGCACTGCGGCTTGCACATCCTATTATTCCATTCATCACCGAGGAACTGTGGCAACGGGTCGCACCGCTTGCGGGAAAGACAGGCGAAAGTATCATGCTCGCACCCTACCCGAAGTCGCAGCCCGAGCGTATCGATAAAAGTGCCGAGGCAGAAATGAACCGGGTGCAAGAGCGCATCAACGCGATCCGCAACCGTCGCAGCGAAATGGGAATTCCTCCCTCACAGCGCGTCCCTCTCTTCGTCTCGGGCGACGGGGACATAAGGGAACTTCAGGCTAGCGTCGCGCCCACGGTTGCTCTTGCGCGCCTATCCGCCTTCAACATCGTCCCGAAGCTTCCCGAGAACGACGCACCGGTTTTGGAAGTCGGTGATTGGCGCCTGATGGTACAGGTTGAGATGGACGTCACCGCCGAACGTAAGCGTTTAAAAAAGGAAATCGCGCGCCTGGAAAGTGAGATCGCCAAGGCAATAACCAAGCTGGCAAATCCGGAATTCGTCAAGCACGCCCCCGCCCACGTTATTGCGCAGGAAAAAGAACGACTCAACAAGTTCGGCGCGACACTGAAAAAATTCTCCGCACAACTGGAAAAACTGGAGTAAAACCTATGCGTAATACCTTGCCCGCATGTGCCGGCAATACATTTCGAGCTGCGGATATTTCAGCGTATGTTGCTTGAGCGCGGACTCCATCGGAACCAGAATAATATTGGCGAGAAAAGCATAAGCGCTGGCATCGAGAGAAGTCGGGCTGTCACCCATGAAATAAGGCTTGTCTCCAAGGAAATCGGCAAGCGCCGTGATGTCGGTTTTGCCGATGTGGTAAACCTCATCCGCGCTGTGCCGTCCCATTCCGTGCCCCCACATTTGCTTTTTGACGCCGCGGCGCGCTAAAGCGGAAATCGGCCCGCGCAATAATGCCGGCACCGGTTTGAAAAACTCTTGCTTCGTTGCCTCCCAGCCTCGCGGCTCCACCCAGCGCGCGTAGACAAGCGCCCAGTAGAGGTTTTCCTCCATCGTCCGTCTAAGCGCCACCGCTTGTGCGTTCTCAAGCGGGGTAAGTTTCGAATCGAGTGCATCACCGTAAGTTGATTTCAGATATTCAATGATGAAGCTCGAATCAGCGACCACCTTGGCCCCATCTTCGATATAAGGCAGTTTCCCTTTGGGCGCCGTGAAATGGTTGGCGCGGGGCGCAATTTCGTATGGCAATCCTGCCATGCGCAAATAGTTTTCCACTTTCATGCAGAAAGGGCTGGCGTTGGGCAGCCCAAAAGCGGGCTGGAACTGGTAGAGCTTGATCATGGCTGGCTTGCGGCAGGCGAATCAGCGTTTTTTCATGAAAAAAACAAATTCCCCGCCATCCTCGGACTGCGACAGCAATTCATTTCCGGTTTGCCTGGAAAATGCCTGGAAATCCTTGACCGAGCCGGGGTCGGTGGCAAGTACTTTCAGTACCTGACCCGAAGTCATCTCTGCCAGTGTTTTCTTGGTGCGCAGAATCGGCAGCGGGCAATTCAAGCCGCGAGTGTCGATTTCCTTGTCGAAATTCATTTTGCTGCAGCACCTGTGAGAAGAAGCCCGCTTTTCACCCAGGCGTTGACTCCGCCTTGCAGGTGATACAACTTGCTGAAACCCTTGCCTGCAAAAAATGCGCAAGCCTGCGCCGAGCGCACGCCCGACTGGCAATAAAACACCGTGGGAGTTGCATTATCCCATTCACCTGCCTTGGGCGGCAGCAGATGCAGGGGAATATGCAGCGCGCCCTGGATCATTCCGCGCGCCACCTCGGCATCGCTGCGGACATCTATCAGCCTTAAGTTTCCGCCAGATAGCATTTCCTGCAATTCGGCGGGGTCAATTTCCTTAAACCCGTGCATGAGCAAATTGTAAACCGATAATTGTTCCCGCTAGCGGCAAAAGCTCATAAAAATATTTCAAAA
>DATHDD010000005.1:0-34324 GCA_035319205.1 Burkholderiales bacterium
ACCGGCCACCTGGTGTTTGCCACCTTGCACACCAACAGCGCGCCCGAGTCCATCATCCGTTTGCTGGACATGGGCATGGACCCGTTCAATTTTTCCGATGCGCTGCTGGGGATACTGGCGCAGCGCCTGGCCAAGCGCCTGTGCTCCAGTTGCAAAAAACCGTATCCCGCCAGCCAAGATGAATTGAAGCTCTTGCTCATGGAGTATTGCGAGGAATTGAAAAATACCAAATCGTGGCAAAAAGACCCTAACGCGGCAATCAAGCATCTTCAACAAGACTGGGTCAGGTTGTTTGCTGATTCCAGGGGACAGTTCACTTTATATGAACCTGTAGGTTGCGATAATTGCAACGGCACGGGCTACCAGGGACGTGTTGGCCTGCATGAGCTGCTGGTTGGTACCAACGCTTTGAAAAAGAATATCCAGGAGCATGCGCATGTTGCCGAAATGTTTGCCACAGCTTTGGAAGACGGCATGCGCACCTTGAGGCAGGACGGCATAGAAAAAGTATTAATGGGACTCACCGACATGCACCAAGTACGCGCTGTCTGCATTAAATAAGGGTTACCCGCTATTTGAAACGGATGTAATCTAAATCAGCAGGGACAAAGGAGAAACACATGGCAACTGCAGTGGCAGCAAAAAAAGACGTCAAAGTGAAAGAGTTAATGTACTCTTGGGAAGGCAAAGACAAGTCTGGCAAGGTGGTTTCCGGCCTGATGAAAGCCGGCGGGGAAGCCGTAGTCAGGGCCCAGTTGCGCCGCCAAGGCATTCAGACGCTCAAAGTAAAGAAGCAGAGCCGCGGTCTTGGAAAAGTCACCGATAAGGACATCACCCTTTTCACCCGTCAGCTTGCCACCATGATGAAATCCGGTGTGCCGCTGCTGCAATCTTTCGATATCGTCGGCAAAGGGCACAGCAATCCCGCAGTTTCGAAATTGCTGCTCGATATCAAGACTGATGTGGAAACCGGAAGCAGCCTGAACCAGGCTTTTAGAAAATACCCGCTCTACTTTGATAACCTGTTCTGCAACTTGGTGGGCGCGGGTGAAGCGGCCGGTATTCTCGACACCCTGCTGGATCGCCTCGCGACTTACAAGGAAAAAATACTCGCAATCAAAAGCAAAATTAAATCCGCCTTGTTTTATCCGACCTCGATTATCGTCGTGGCTTTTATCATCACTGCGATAATAATGATTTTTGTCATCCCGGCATTTAAAAGCCTGTTTTCCAGTTTCGGTGCGGATCTTCCCACGCCCACGCTTGTGGTGATGGCGATATCGGACTATTTCGTTCAATACTGGTATGCGATTTTCGGCATTATCGGTTTCTCAATATGGTTTTTCTTCTATACCTGGAAGCGTTCCCAGAAAATGCAGGCCTTCATGGACCGGCTGATGCTGAAAATACCGGTGCTGGGACCGGTAATCGAGAAAGCCACGATTGCACGCTGGTCCCGTACGCTCTCCACCATGTTTGCCGCTGGTGTGCCATTGGTGGAATCGCTGGATTCGGTGGCCGGGGCTGCCGGTAATTTCGTCTTTTACGAGGCGACCAAGCAAATCCAGAGTGAGATCAGTAGCGGCACGAGCCTCACCGTGGCGATGCAAAATAGCAGAGTTTTCCCCAGCATGGTGCTGCAAATGGTGGCGATCGGCGAAGAATCCGGAGCATTGGACAACATGCTCAGCAAGGTGGCGGATTTCTACGAAGGGGAAGTGGATGACGCGGTGGAAGCACTGAGCAGCCTGATGGAGCCGGTGATCATGGTAGTTCTCGGCACGCTGATTGGCGGCCTGGTGATCGCCATGTACCTGCCGATCTTCAAGATGGGCCAGGCGGTATAAACAGCCTCGAAGATACTCAGGCTTCCTGGCCTTCCGCACACGAAACCCCGGTATAAGCAGCAACTTCCCGTTGCTGCTTTTGCTTGTTTTCTAGACCAAGGTCATGGCATTGCCTCAATTATTGCAATCTTCACCGTACCTATTTATCGCGCTGTGCCTGTTCCTGGGCTTGATGGTGGGCAGTTTTTTGAATGTGGTCATCTACCGCCTGCCGAAAATGCTGGAGCGGGAATGGCGTGAGCAGTGCGCTGAACTCAAAGGCGAGCTGCTGGCTCCCGCCCCGCACTTTAACCTTATCGTTCCGCGATCAACCTGTCCTCAATGCGGAAAGCCTATTACAGCGCTGGAAAATATACCTTTGTTAAGCTATCTGGTGTTGCGCGGCAAATGCTCAGGCTGCGGCACTCCGATAGCCAAACGCTATCCCCTGGTAGAAACAATAAGCGGCGTTTTAAGCGCCGTTATCGCTTGGCGCTTCGGCTTTGGCATGACTGCGCTCGCGGCAATGCTCTTCGCCTGGTGCATGATCGCGCTTACCTTTATCGACCTCGATACCCAGATACTCCCGGACGGTATTACCTTGCCCCTGTTGTGGTGCGGCTTGCTGTTTAACCTGTGGACGCTGTTTAGCGATGTGAAATCAGCGGTCATCGGTGCCACTGCGGGCTATCTTGCGTTATGGGCAGTTTACTGGTTATTCAAATGGGCGACCGGCAAAGAAGGCATGGGTTACGGAGATTTTAAACTGCTCGCCGCTATCGGCGCCTGGCTCGGCTGGCAGATGCTGCTGCCGGTGATTCTGCTTTCTTCCTTTGTCGGCGCTAGTGTCGGCATCACGCTGATTGTCGCAAAAGACCACGGCCGCAATGTTCCGATTCCATTCGGTCCCTATCTGGCCGCAGCTGGCCTGATTGCACTGATCTGGGGGCATCAGCTCTGCGCCGGCTACTTCGGCACCCTGTTATGCCCTTTACGGTAGGTTTGACCGGCGGCATCGGCAGCGGCAAGAGCAGCGCAGCGCGAATGTTTGCCGAACTCGGCATCCTGGTTGTGGACACTGATGCCATCGCGCATCAAATCACTGCGCCTGGCAAGCCGGCTCTTGCGGCAATTCGCCGGCAGTTCGGACCGGACATTTTCGCCAGCGACGGAACGCTGGACCGCGCGCGGCTGCGCAAACGGATTTTTTCCGACCCCCTGGCAAAAAAAAGCCTGGAAGCGCTATTGCACCCGCTGATTCGCACCGAAGCACTGCAGCAGCTTGCCCGCTGCACCACTCCTTATGCGGTGCTGGTGGTTCCGCTGCTGCTTGAAACAGGCGAGTTGCGCGGGCACGTGCAGCAGGTGCTGGTGGTGGACTGCGATGAAACGCAGCAAATCTCTCGTGCCATGTCACGCAGCCGCTTGAATGAAGCCGAGGTGCGAGCCATCATGGCAGGACAATTAAGCCGCGCCGCGCGGCTCAAGCTTGCCGATGATGTTTTGTCGAACGAATCGAGCCAGGAGCATCTGCAACAACAGGTCGAATCTTTGCATCGCAAATATCTCAAGCTGGCGCAGCGCGACCAAACCATGGGTTCATGAAAAAGTGGTTTGTCAAACTTAGTTTAATGAGTGAAAATTAAGTTTTATGCAGTATTACGCACAGTGATTAGCTACGAATATCCACTTAACGAGCGTATTCGGACCCTGTTGCGGCTGGAGGATCTCTATCGCAAAGTCGAGTATTTCTCAACCAAATCGGAGGCAATGGAAAACCACACGGCATTGTTGTTTCTGTTCGAAATGCTCGAGGTGGCAAGCCGCTCGGACTTGAAATCAGACCTGTTGCAGGAACTGGATAGACAAAGGCAGAATCTAGAGTCATTGCATGGCAATCCGGCGATTTCCGAGCGCGCGCTTGATGATATTTTGCGGGATATCGACATAGCCACAAAGCAGTTGCGCGAGATGCCGGGGAAAATTGGCCAGGACTTGCGCGACAATGAATGGCTGATGAGCATCAAGCAGCGCGCCATCATTCCCGGCGGCGTCTGTGAATTCGATCTGCCTTCCTACCATTATTGGCTGCACCAGGATGCAACCAGCCGCAAGCAGAACCTTGCACAATGGCTCGCGCCATTTGTGCCTATCCGCGACGGCATGGCGATTTTGCTGAAGCTTTTGCGCGAGAATGGCAAATCCAGCACGCATATCGCATACCAAGGCATGTTTCAACAAATCCTCACCGGCAAGCCCGCACACATGCTGCGCATCAGGCTGCAGAAAGACCTGCATTGCATTCCCGAAATCAGCGCCAACCGTTATGCACTTAACATCCGCTTCACTACTCAGGAAGGAATGCAGCGGCCGCGTGCCAGCGAATCCGATGTGAAGTTTGAACTGACATTCTGCAACCTGTAATGAAACGATCGCAAAAGCCCACTGTCAACTGCCCGCGATGCGGAAAAAGCGTCTTGTGGGATGAGGCTAACCGCTACCGGCCGTTCTGCTCGGAACGCTGCAAGCTGATCGATCTTGGACAATGGGCCACAGAAGGCTACCGCATTCCTGAACAGCAGAAAAAAAATAATAATTAGTAGAGTGTCAAACCAGCCACGCACCGCGCATCATCGCTATGCCGTGCGCGCCGTTCGCCCAGGCTGTGCTCAAATGCTGTTCGCGCATCCCGCCCAGCGCATACACCGGAAGACTGTATCCTTCGACCAGTTGTGCAAACGTCCCCCAACCTATTCCGGGAGCACCGGGGTGGCTTAAAGTCGGTAATACCGGTGCGAGTACCGCGAAATCCACACCCAGTGCTTCGGCGCGTTGCAACTGCTCGCGGTCATGACAGGAAGCGCCGCACCATTCTGTTTGCGGGCGCCGCTCAAGCACCATGAGTTGTTGTGACGTCAAATGCACACCATCCGCTCCCAGCTCCCGCGCCAGCACGATATCTCCGTTCACCAGCACTTTCGCCTGATAACTACGTGCCGCGGCAATTACTGCAGCGGCAAAATCTCCAAATTCGCTGCGCGGCATGTATTTTTCCCTGACCTGTATCAAGCGCAATCCATTTTGCAATCCCTGTTCCAGGCGCTGCATGAAAATTTCCCTGCCCAGTTCCGCAGCATTGCTGATGGCGTACACCGGAGGCAGCCTGAGCGCCCGCAGGACCGGGCCGTTTGCAGGCAACAGGGGAGCAACGTCAACACGCTCCGCGCTTTGCCAGGACAGCTGCTGGTTTTCCCTGCCATGCAACTCGCCGCTCCAGCGCATCACGCGGTGAAAGCACAGCCTGACCGTAGCATGCGGATATCGGTAGACTTGGGTGAGCCAGGGATAGATTTGCTCAGCGCGGATGCCCAGCTCTTCCTGCAGTTCGCGGCGCAGCGCTTGTTCGCTTGTTTCATGCGCCTGCACCTTGCCGCCGGGAAATTCCCAATAGCCGGCGTAGGGCTTTCCCGCCGGTCTTTGCGCAAGCAGAAACCGCCCACCGGGTTTGCAGATAACCGCTGCGGCGACTTTGAGCGGGGTACCACCGGGCAAATCTTCTTCGGCTAAAGACGCCTGGTCGCGCTCTGCGAAGACATCCTTCATTGCGGCTTAATTCCGTGCCTTCCCGCCCAGTCACAGGCAAACTGCCAGGCCACACGGCCTGAGCGCGAGCCACGCGCTAGGGCCCATTGCAATGCGCTTTCTCGTATTTCGGCAGAAGCCGTATTGCGCACACCCAGGTAGTCCAGCCAATGCTCGACAATCCGCAAATAATCGTCCTGGTTGAAAGGGTAGAACGAAAGCCACAACCCGAAACGCTCGGAAAAGGAAATTTTTTCTTCCACTGCTTCCGCGGGATGCACTTCTTCCCCAAGGTAGCGGGTCGCCAAATTCTCCTGCATATATTCCGGCATCAAGTGACGTCGGTTGGAAGTAGCGTAAATAAGCACATTTTCCGAAGCCGTGGCAATTGAACCGTCCAGCACCGCCTTGAGCGCTTTGTAGCCGGGCTCGTCCGCTTCAAACGAAAGATCATCGCAAAACAGCAGGAAACGCTCGGGCCGCCGGTAAATTTGCTCGACAATGTCCGGCATATCGATGAGATCGTGTTTATCCACTTCGATGAGGCGCAGCCCTTTTGCCGCGTATTTGTTGAGCACGGCTTTCGCCAGCGATGATTTTCCGGTGCCGCGCGCGCCCGTCAGCAACACGTTGTTGGCGGGGTAGCCTTGCACAAATTGGCGGGTATTTTGATCAATCAGTTGTTTTTGCTGCTCTATGCCCAGCAGATCCTTGAGACGGATGCGGTGAGGATGGGAAACCGGCTGGATATACCCGCCGCCGTTGCGCTTGCGCCAGCGGAATGCAATAGAGGAACTCCAATCCGGCTCCCTGGGCGGCAGGGGAAGCCAGCGCTCAAGCTTGTCAAGGAACGCACTTAAGCGCTCCAGGACTTCGCGCAATTCTTTCATATTTGCTGCCGGCATCGGGCTCAAGCCATCGTGTTGCGGCTTAGGTACGGTACTCCGCGTTGATTTTTACGTATTCATGCGACAGATCGCAGGTCCATACTTGGCTTGCCGCCGACCCGCGTCCAAGCAGTACGCGCATGCTGATTTCCCTCTTGCGCATCACTTTCTGCCCGTCCGCTTCATTATAGCGCATCGCACGGCAGCCATTTTCAGCCACCAGGACTTGGTCCAGATACAGGCTGATCCTGCTCACATCAAGATCAGCAATTCCGGCATAGCCGATCGCCGCAAGAATACGCCCGAGATTGGGATCGGAAGCATAAAAAGCAGTCTTTACCAAAGGTGAATGCGCGATGGCATATGCCACTTGAGCGCATTCTGTGCTGTCTTTACCGCCTTCGACGCTGATGGTAATAAATTTGGTCGCACCTTCGCCATCGCGCACAATGGCCTGCGCCAGCCATTGCGCCATCTCGGTAACCGCGTTGCGGTAGGTAGTCAATTCACGGCTTTCAGCACTTGCAATTTCAGGCATTTGCGCCTGGCCGCTTGCGATCAGCATGAAGGCATCGTTGGTCGAGGTATCGCCGTCCACCGTGATGCGGTTGAACGAATGCTCGGCAGCGTGGCTCACCACGCTTTGCAGCGCGGACTGGCTGAGGCACGCGTCGCTCGCGATAAAGCCCAGCATGGTCGCCATGTTGGGGCGGATCATGCCTGCCCCCTTGGCGATGCCGGTAATCGTCACTGTTACCCCGTTTATCGTCACCTGCTTGGACAGCGCTTTGGGTATGGTATCAGTGGTCATTATGGCCTGCGCCGCGTTAAGCCAGTTATCTTCACGCAGGCCGGCAACACATTGCGGCAAGCCGGCGGTGATGCGCTCCACCGGCAAGGGTTCCATGATTACCCCTGTGGAAAACGGCAGGATAGCCCGCGTCTCGCAGCCCAGCAGTTTTGCCAGCACTGCACAGGTTTGACGGGCATTCTTGATGCCCTCTTCACCGGTGCCGGCATTGGCATTGCCGGTATTGACGAGCAGTGCGCGCACTGCTGATTTCGCAAGCAGGTGTTCGCGCGCGACATGCACGGGTGCGGCGCAAAAGCGGTTCTGGGTAAAAACTCCCGCCACTTTCGAGCCTTGCGCAAGCGACATTACCAGCAAGTCTTTGCAGCCCGGTTTCTTAATCCCTGCTTCGGCAACACCCAATGCAATACCTTTTATGGGCAATAATTGTTTAGCTTCGGGCGGGGTCAAGTTAACCGGCATGTATAGTCCTGATAGGCATCCACGGTGCAAGACTTATTTGCCATAAAACACCACTTTGGATTTCCCGCTGCCCTGCAATTTTGCCTGGTACATGGCCTGGTCGGCCTGCTGCACCAGCTTTTCAACCGCCATGCCGCGCTGGTACACAGCCACCCCAATACTCACACTGAGGTAGAGCGTCACGTTCTGCCGAACCAGGCAAGGCTTGGATTCGAGTTCTGTCAGTACGCGATTAAACACCAGATCGGCTCCCGCGTCCGCCTGGTACACAGCCAGCACGAATTCATCCCCACCCCAGCGCGCGCACCAGTCGCCTCGGCGCACGCATTCTGCCAGCAGCGATGCAAAATGGATAAGACAAGCATCTCCCGCATCATGGCCGTACTGGTCGTTGATCTGCTTCAGCAGATTTAGGTCGATGAAAGCCAGCAGGAATTTCTTGTTTTCGCGTTCCGCCCGTGCGATTTCTTCTTCCAAACGGTGTTCACCTGCGCGCCGGTTGTACATGCCGGTCAGATGATCGGTAAGCGAAATGTTTTCCAGCTCGCGCAGAGTATTGTCGAGCCGCGTGATGACGTATTGGGCATCAGCCATGAGCTGTCCCGCCTCATCCCCATAAACGGTGGGCAAATCCGGCAGGCTGCGCTCGGCCAAATATTTTTTGAGGCTGTCAGATGTCTGGCGCACCGGCGTAAGCAAGCCTTCCAGAAACAACAATGTAATGACAGTGCCGATGATAATTACCAGCAAAGCGGCGATGACGATGGGCAGCATCTCGATAAGGTTGTAGGACCGGGACAAGGCAAGGTACAGCACCAGTATGATAAGCGGCACATAGGTACCGAGAAACACGACCAGCAAGAATTTGAGCAGGTAGCTGCGGCGCAATATGCCCAGATGGTTCATGAATTGGTACAGGCGCAAATTTTGCAAAAACATTTGTTACCTCCCCCGCCAGTACTTGGTCAGTCCGAATTCCGTAAACTTTCAGGTCAGCTTACCATGACAATGCTTGTATTTCTTGCCCGAGCCGCATGGACAGGGGTCGTTGCGCCCGATTTTCTGTGTGCCGCGCACGAAGGGCCGGGTCTTGGTTTCACTATCCGCTTGCGCCAGAGCTTCGTCATAATCGGCATGGTGGTATTGCACGTTTTCAGGGGTTGGCGGCGGTTCCACCGCTTCCACATCCTGCTGGCTTTTGATCTGTACCGTCATCACGATTTTGGTGACTTCGGCCTTGATGAGTTCGAGCATGTCGGCGAACAGCTCGAATGCCTCGCGCTTGTATTCCTGCTTGGGATTTTTCGCTGCATAACCGCGCAAGTGTATGCCCTGACGCAAATGGTCGAGCGCCGCCAGGTGCTCGCGCCAGTGCGCGTCCAGGCTTTGCAGCATCACTGCGCTCTCGTATTGTTGCATTACTTCGGCGCCGACCAGTTCGAGCTTGCCCTGGTAATGCGCATGAGCCGCTTCAATGATGCGGCGGCGCAAGGTCTCCTCGTGCAACTCGGGCTCCTGTTCCAGCCATTTTGCCAGCGGCAATTTCAACTGAAGTTCTGCTGCAAGCGTTTTTTCCAGTCCCGCCACATCCCATTGCTCCTCCACGCTTTCCGGCACGATATGCTGGCTGATTAATTCGCTCACCACGCCCTCGCGCATGGCGCGGATAGTGTCCGAAATATCGTGAGTCTCTAGCAGCTCGTTGCGCTGCTGGTAAATCACCCGGCGCTGGTCATTGGCGACATCGTCGTATTCCAGCAACTGCTTGCGTATGTCGAAGTTACGCGCTTCAACCTTGCGCTGCGCATTCTCGATAGCGCGCGTCACCCACGGGTGCTCGATCGCCTCGCCTTCCGGCATGTTGAGCCGCTGCATGATGGCAGCTACGCGGTCGGAAGCGAAAATTCGCAGCAGCGGGTCTTCCAGCGAGAGGTAAAAACGGCTGGAACCCGGATCGCCCTGGCGGCCGGAGCGCCCGCGCAGCTGATTGTCAACGCGCCGCGATTCATGGCGCTCGGTGCCAACGATGTGCAAGCCACCCGCAGCCACCACCTGCTCATGCAGCTTCTGCCACTGTTCGCGGATCTGCGAGATGCGCGCGTTTTTTACTGCAGGGTCCAGATTTTCGTCATTGCGCAAGCGATTAACTTCCGGCTCGGGATTGCCGCCAAGCACGATGTCGGTGCCGCGCCCTGCCATGTTGGTGGCGATGGTGATTGCTTTCGGCTGCCCTGCCTGCACCACGATCTCCGCTTCGCGCGCATGCTGCTTGGCATTCAACACCTGATGCGGTAATTTTTCCTTGGTAAGCAACCCGGACAGCAATTCAGAATTTTCAATTGAAGTGGTGCCGACCAGCACCGGCTGGCTGCGTGCATAACAATCCCGGATATCCATGATCACCGCGCGGTATTTTTCCATGGCGGTACGATAGACCTGATCCTGGCGGTCTTCACGAATCATAGGCATGTGCGTAGGAATCACCACGGTTTCCAGACCGTAAATTTGCTGGAATTCATAAGCCTCGGTGTCAGCGGTACCGGTCATGCCCGCGAGCTTGCGGTACATGCGGAAATAATTCTGGAAAGTGATCGAGGCAAGCGTCTGGTTTTCGCGCTGGATTTTTACTCCTTCCTTGGCTTCCACCGCCTGGTGCAGGCCATCCGACCAACGCCGTCCTGCCATGAGGCGCCCGGTGAATTCATCCACAATGACTACTTCCCCGTCCTGCACCACATAGTGCTGGTCCTTGTGAAACAATGCGTGAGCTTTGAGCGCCGCATACAAATGGTGCACCAGGTTGATATGCGAGGCATCATAGAGACTGCCACCTGTCGGCAGCAATCCGGCGCGGGTCAGTAATTCCTCAGCACGTTCGTGCCCGGATTCAGTAAGCAATACCTGATTGGTTTTTTCATCCACGCTGTAATCGCCCGGGCCGTTTTCCTGCTGCTGGCGAGTTAGTTTCGGCACGAGATCGTTCGTCCGATAATACAGGTCAGTGGTATCCTCCGCCTGGCCGGATATGATGAGCGGGGTGCGCGCTTCGTCAATCAGGATTGAATCCACTTCGTCCACGATGCCGTAATGCAAGCTGCGCTGCACGCGCTCCGAAGGACGATACACCATGTTGTCTCGCAGATAATCGAAACCGAATTCGTTGTTGGTGCCGTATGTGATGTCAGCGGCATAGGCGCGCTGTTTGCTTTCATGCGGCATTTGCGAGAGATTTACACCAACGCTCAAGCCCAGGAAATTGTATATTTTGCCCATCCAGTCGGCGTCGCGCTGCGCCAGGTAGTCATTAACGGTCACCACATGCACGCCACGACCGGTGAGCGCATTGAGATAGGCTGGCAGAGTCGCAGCCAGGGTCTTGCCCTCACCGGTGCGCATTTCAGCGATTTTGCCGTGGTGGAGCACCATGCCGCCGATCAACTGCACATCGAAATGCCGCATGGCGAGCGCGCGCTTGCTGGCTTCGCGCACCACAGCAAACGCCTCGGGCAGCAGTTCATCCAGGATTGATTTCCGCGCGCGATCGTGCTCGCCCTCAAGCGCCTGGGTCCGCCCGGCGTCACCGTCAGCATTGCCCGGGCTTTGATTAAGATGCTCCTGGACGCGGCTGCGAAAATCGTCGGTTTTGGCGCGCAGCTCGCTGTCTGACAGTTTTTCAATATCCGGTTCCAGGGCGTTGATGGCGCGCACTGTGTAGCTATAGTGCTTAAGCAGCCGCTCATTGCGGCTGCCGAATATTTTTTTAAGCAGGCCGGATAGCATGAACTAGGTAATTATCCAACATTAGAAAAGACAAGGGGCGAGGAGTTTTGCCTCGCCCCTCACCCCTTATGCTGCGCGATAAACCGGAGTTTAGCCGGATTTTTGCAGAAACCGTACTGGATTTTGCGGAGCACCCCTGAAGCGCACTTCAAAATGCAGATGCGGGCCAGTGGAGCGGCCGGTGCTTCCCACCTCGCCAATTTTGCCCCCCCGCAGAACCACATCGCCAACCTTGACCAGGCGTTTGGATAAATGGGCATAACGCGTAAGCAAGCCATTGCCATGGTCAACTTCAATCATATTACCATACTCGGGGTGATTGTCCGAGTAGACCACCACTCCGCCAGCGGCTGTGACCACCGGTCTTCCCGTTTCCGACATGAAATCCACTCCTTCATGAAAGGCATTCTGTCCGGTAAACGGGTCGATGCGCCAACCGAAATTGGAAGAAAACCAGCCAGTACCAACGGGTGATACTGACGGCACGAGCTTCTTTTTCAAGCGGTCTTGCATTAAGGCCGATTCGAGAATTGCCAGCTGATCGGTACGGTCGTTAAGTCCATTTGTCAACTGTTCCATCTGTTCGCCGAACTCGGTGAGCGAAAGCTCGTGTTGCGGTATACCGGACAGCGCGCCGCCTCGGCCGGGAGGTTGATCAAACATGAACTCTTGGGGTTTAAAGCCAGCCTGTTTAGCGAGACGATCGCCTAAAGCGTCAAGGCGCAGCAACTGCGCCTGCATCTGCCCCAGCTTGATAGCCATAGCGTTCAGATTTTCGCGCAGATACGCTTCCCGCTTGTGGTTTTCCTGCTCTTGCACGGAAAGCAACAGCGATTTCAGATACGGGCTCTTGATTTCCGCGGCGTGGCGCAAGGTCAGGTAATGCAAAGCCACGGCGAACGCCAGTATTCCCACCACCAGCAGCGTCGCAATAAATACGATCTGCGTGTGGCTCAGGGTCAGCGTCCTGGACTTCCCTAAATTACCTGAAACCAGAATAATATTCACTTACATCCCCCCACCCGTAAAACTTGTCCGCCATGCCTGCCCGTAAAATCGGCTTCTATCTTGATACCACACCTGCCGTGCAATCGCTCGTGAAGCAGGCGCTGCGTCTGATCGAAATGCAGCAGGTATTTATCGAGATTGCGCCGAAGCCACTGGCGCAGGCCGGCAGGATAGGCCGGTTCGCGCACAGTTCGCTGCTTCTGTTTGCTGACAACGGGTCAGTGGCCACAAAACTGAAGCAGCTTACGCCAAGCTTATTAGTTAAATTTCAGAAGCGGGGATATGAGATTACTTCAATTCGGGTGGAAGTGCAACCCCCGCCCCGTCAGCCGATAATATCCTGTAAAAACATAGTGTTGGGCGGTCAAGCGGCGGGCCATTTGCGGGAGCTTGCGAAGGGGCTCCCCGCATCACCGCTGCGCTCCGCATTGGAAAGTTTGCTGGCACAGGCCTCAAAGCACGGGAATCAGTCTCTCGAGCACAAACAACGCCATAACAACCAATGCGAAAACGGCGAAAAACTTGAATAACTGCCAGGCAAAATTCAGGTAACGGCGGTTTTTAGTGAATAGCCCTATGGCTAGGGAAAGCCCGATGCTGATCACCGCCACATACGCAACGAATCTGAGTATCAGCAAGCGGCAACCGTTACTTTAAACAGACGGATCGAGTAAAGCCTCTGCTGGAAAATCAGGAAAAGAAAATCAGGCGAGCTGCGCTTGCAGCCTGAGAAACGCCGGTGCTTCCTCGCTGCGTTCGAAACTCACAAATTCCCAGGCTTGGGAATCGGCGAGCAGGCAGCGCAATAAGGCATTGTTCTGGGTATGCCCGGACTTGTGGCCGCTGAAAGAGCCGATCAGCGGATGCCCCAGCAGATACAGATCGCCGATGGCGTCCAGCACCTTGTGCTTTACGAACTCGTTCTCGTAGCGTAAGCCGTCGCTGTTTAGCACCCGGAACTCGTCAATGACAATGGCGTTATCCAGGCTGCCGCCCAAAGCAAGCCCCATCGAACGCAGGGTTTCAACTTCCTGCATAAACCCGAAAGTACGGGCGCGGCTGACTTCTTTTATATAGGAGGTGGTTGCGAAATCTACTGTGACTGACTGGTCTGAGCCATCAAAAACAGGGTGGTCGAAATCTATGCTGAAATGGACTCTGAAGCCGTTATACGGCTCAAAACGCACCCATTTGTCGCCGTCCACCACTTCCACAGTCTTTTTGATGCGTATGAATTTCTTGGGCACATTCTGCTCTTCAATTCCAGCCGACTGCAGCAGAAACACAAATGGCCCGGCGCTGCCATCCATGATTGGCACTTCGGGAGCGGAGAGGTCCACATAAGCGTTATCAATCCCCAGTCCGGCAAAAGCCGACATCAAGTGTTCCACAGTGAACACCTTGACACCGTTTTTTTCCAGACACGAAGAGAGGTGGGTATCTCCCACTTGATGCGGGCCAGCTTTGATTTCCACCGGCTGTGATAGATCTATACGGCGGAACACGATGCCGGTATTGGGAGCGGCGGGACGCAGGGTCAAATAGACTTTTTCTCCCGTGTGCAGACCGACACCTGTTGCACGTATTATGTTTTTAAGGGTGCGCTGCTTTATCATTTGTCAAGAACGCTTTCGAAATAAACAGTTAGTCTAACGAAAGGACGGGTAATTTTATCACGATACAAAGTGATATGCCAACCCCGCCAACCAGTGTTTCTTTCTCATTTTCGTGCTAGTCCGCCTGCTTGCGCAAAAATGCCGGGATGTCGAGCATCTCCACGCCGGACTGGCGCATCGCCTCGATGGTCGCATCTCGATTCCGCCTTCTCACCACCGCAGGCGTTTCAAGCTCGGCATAGTTCACCATTTCCACCGCGTCAGTCCCGGTTTTCACCACGCTTAACGGCTTATCCTGCTTGCGGTTGACCGGGGAATTAAGACCTGTCGCGACAATAGTGACCCGAATATCGTCCTGCAGTTCACTATCATAAACTGCGCCAACAATGACAGTAGCGCTCTCCGCTGCGAAAGCTTTGATAGTGTCCATCACATCGTACATTTCCTGCAGCTCAAAACTGGCCTTGCTGGCGGAGATATTGATCAGCACACCGCGCGCATCAGAAATGTTTATGTCTTCGAGCAGAGGGCAGGCAATCGCCTGTTCTGCGGCAAGCTTGGAGCGGTCTTCACCCGAAGCCCTGGCAGAACCCATCATCGCCATGCCCATTTCCGCCATCACGGTCCTCACGTCGGCGAAGTCCACGTTGATCATGCCCGGGCAGCTGATGATTTCGGCAATGCCGGCCACTGCGCCATGCAGCACATCATTGGCCGCCTGGAACGCGGCATCCAGCGTAACTTTGTTGCCCAGCACCTGCATCAGTTTGTCGTTGGGAATCACAATCAGCGAATCCACATATTGCGACAGCGCTTCAACACCCTGCTGCGCGATGCGCATGCGCTTGCCTTCGAATGCAAACGGCTTGGTCACCACCGCGACGGTGAGGATGCCCAGATCCTTGGCGATTTCCGCCACCACCGGAGCGGCCCCGGTTCCGGTGCCTCCGCCCATGCCCGCGGTTAAAAACAGCATGTCGGTGCCTTCTACCAGTTCAGCGATCCGCTCGCGGTCTTCCAGCGCCGCTTCGCGCCCGACTTCGGGATTGGCTCCCGCGCCGAGTCCCTTGGTGACGGAGGCACCCATCTGCAGCTGGATTTTCGCCTGATTGCGCTTCAACGCCTGCACATCGGTATTGGCGCAGATAAATTCCACGCCTTTTATACCTTGGTTGATCATATGATCAACGGCGTTGCCTCCGCAGCCACCGACTCCTATCACCTTGATTACCGCTTCATGCGCTTGTGTATCCACTATTTCAAACATGTGTGTCTCCTTTATGCCAATTATTTCAATTTCAAAAAAATGCCCGGGCCACCCATAACCACAAATGATTCAACTCTGTTTTTAACTTCGAATTTCATCGTCAGAAATTCCCCTGAAACCAATGCTTCATGCGCTCGAAGATCGGGCGCAAAGAACCGCTTTGCAGCTTGGCCAGCTCCTGACGCTGGCGCTGCTGCATGCCGATAAGCAACAAGCCCACTCCTGTGGAAAAACGCGGATGACGCACAACTTCAGCAAGCCCGCCAAGATAGTGCGGCATGCCGAGCCGCACCGGCATGTGGAATACTTCTTCGCCCAGTTCAACCATGCCCTGCATGGCGCTGCTGCCTCCGGTAATTACGATCCCGGAAGACAGCAATTCCTCGAAGCCGCTTCTGCGCAATTCCGCCTGCACCAGCGAATAAAGTTCCTCGACGCGCGGTTCGATGACTTCGGCGAGTGTCTGCCGGGATAATTGACGCGGGCCGCGGTCACCCACTCCGGGAACTTCCACCATCTCGTGAGGGTCGGCCAGCTGCCGCAGCGCACAGCCAAAGCGGCGCTTGATGTCCTCTGCGTCCTTGGTCGGCGTTCTCAACGCCATAGCGATATCGTTGGTGATTTGATCGCCCGCGATCGGGATCACCGCGGTATGGCGGATCGCGCCATGAGTGAACACCGCGATATCCGCGGTGCCGCCGCCGATATCCGCCAGGCAAACGCCCAATTCCTTTTCGTCCTCCGACAGCACCGCTGTCGCTGAGGCGAGCGGCTGCAAAATTAAATCGCGCACCGAAAGTCCGCAGCGCCGCACGCATTTCATGATGTTCTGCGCCGCCGAGACCGCTCCGGTAACGATGTGCACCTTCACTTCCAGGCGCACCCCGTTCATGCCCAGCGGCTCGCGCACGTCTTCCTGGCCATCAATAATGAATTCCTGGTTGAGAATATGCAGAATCTGCTGGTCGGTGGGGATATTCACCGCCTTGGCGGTTTCCACAACGCGTTCCACATCAATCTGCGCAACTTCCTTGTCCTTGATGCCCACCATGCCGTGGGAATTGAAGCTCTTAATGTGGCTGCCGGCGATGCCGGTATATACCTCACGGATCTTGCAGTCGGCCATCAACTCCGCTTCTTCCAGCGCGCGCTGAATGGCGTTTACCGTGGATTCGATGTTCACCACCACGCCTTTCTTCAAGCCGCGCGAGGGCGCGCTGCCCATGCCGATGATCTCCAGCCCGCCCTCGGGGCGGACCTCGGCAACAATTGCAGCGATCTTCGAGGTCCCGATATCAAGGCCCACTATCAGATCCTTGTTTTCCTTTCCCCGGCTCATTGCCATCTTCTACAGCTCCTCTCTTGCTGGTCTGTGCTTTTCTTTTTTGACGGGCTCGTTTTGCTGTCTCACTGCTTCGGGCACACGCAGGGCGAAACCGTTGTCATAACGCAAATCGGCATAAGATGGCCGCCATTGCAGCGGTGCTATAGTGCGGTTGTATACAGCGATGAATTTCTTGAGCCGCGCTTCGCTATGCTCTCTTCCCAGCACCAGCAACAAGCCGTTGTCCAGCCACACCTGCCCGGCGCGGCGCTGTGACATTTGCATCTCCACGGGATGCAAGTTGATGGTCGCGAGTTCACGGCTGAACAACAGGTATTGCCTGGTGAGATCCGGCGCGCTTCCGGCAGGACCGGAAAACAAAGGCAAACTCAAATCCGTCTCACCCGTAAAAACCTCGCCATAAGTATTAACCAGCCCACCGCTATCCCAGCGCGCCAGCGCCACCTGTTCTTCCAATACCACTTCCAAACGGTCCGGCCACTGGCGGCGCAAACTCACGCTTCTCACCCACGGCAATTTCTCGAAGCCGCTGCGTGCCTGGTTCATGTCCAGTGTGAAAAAATTTCCCCTGAGTTGCCTTGCCGCCTGCAGCAATTGCCCGCGTGTCACGTGCTCCAATTCTCCGCTCACTGACACTCCACGCAGCTCAAACCACGGGAGTCGTATCACCGCATTAAACGCGGTATAAAGCGCAAGAATTGCGGCAAGCGCGTACAGCAGGTTGGCAAGCCACAGCATTAAATAAGGTTTATTCCACATGCGACGACTCCAAAATTCGCACCACCAGATCGTCGAAGCTCAAACCAGCGGCACGCGCCGCCATCGGCACCAGGCTGTGATCAGTCATGCCCGGCACGGTGTTGACCTCGATGAAATAAGGTACGCGCCGCTGGTCCAGCAGCAGGTCCACCCGACCCCAGCCTCTGCAACCTAATACCTGGTATGCCTGCAGTGCTTTTTCCTGAATTTTTTTTTCCTGTTTTGCGCTGAGTCCGCAGGGACAGATATAGCGCGTGCTGTTGGCAAAATATTTCGCCTGGTAATCGTAAAAAGCACGCGGCGTTTCAACCCGTATCAGGGGCAGCGCCTGGCCATCGAGAATCGAGGCGGTCAATTCAATGCCTTTGACGAATTGCTCGGCGATCACCACGCTGTCATAGTTTGCGGCGAGGCGGTACGCCGCGCGCAATCTCTCCGCCTTCAGCACCTTGCTCATGCCGATGCTTGAGCCCTCGCACGACGGTTTTACCATCAACGGCAATCCCAGTTTTCTCGCCACTGCCTTGAAGTTGCTTTCCGCATGCAACAAATCAAAACGCGGTGTTCTCACGCCGGCGGCGCGCCACACCAGCTTGGTGCGCCATTTATCCATCGCCAGCGCGCTGGCCATTACCCCGCTGCCGGTATAGGCCATTCCCATCATTTGCAGCGCTCCCTGCACCGTGCCGTCTTCACCCAGGCGTCCATGCAGCGCAATGAAGGCGCGGTCAAAACCCTCGCTTCGCAGCTGCTCCAATGGCCGCTCGCTCGGATCGAAGGCATGCGCGTCCACGCCACGTCGTTTGAGCGCAGCGAGCACCGCCCGCCCGCTTTTAAGCGAAATTTCTCTTTCAGCCGAGCTGCCACCCATAAGCACTGCAACCTTTCCAAAATTACTCACCTTGCGCATCTGCTGCGACGCTCTCGGAACATTCCATATAAGCGTGCGCGATAAGTTGTCGGGCATCTTGCCGCGCTTCCCGCTCCACCGCTATGCGGAGTCCGAGTTCGCGCGGCAGTCCTCGTGCGGCTCGCCCACCCATGAGCACTGCAACTTTTCCAAATGTCTCACGCCTCACTTCTTACTCCTCGCGCCTCGCCAATAATCCGCACCTCAGTTTCCAATTCGATTCCGCATTCCTGCTTTACCCCAAGCCGCACTTTTTCAATCAGAGCCTCGATATCCGCAGCCGTGGCCGCGCCGGTGTTGACTATGAAATTGGCATGCTTGGGTGACACCATGGCGCCACCGACACGCATGCCTTTCAGTCCGCATTGTTCAATCAACTGCGCAGCAAACACTCCTGGCGGATTGCGGAACACTGATCCGGCATTCGGCATATTCAGCGGCTGGCTCATAATGCGGCGCTTGAGCAGATCCCTGACTTTTTCCTGTGAGGTAATGCTGTTTCCTCGCGGCAGCTTCAGCCAGGCTGCGGCAAACCATTCCTCGGCCTTGGAGTGCAGCACCACCGAGCGATAACCGATGTCGTAATCCGCGGGCCGGCGCAGATTGAGCGTTCCGTCGCGGCCGATGCTCAACACCTGGGCCACGATTTCCCAGATTTCACTGCCATAACAACCGGCGTTCATTGCCAGCGCGCCGCCCAACGTGCCGGGAATTCCCGCGAGGAATTCGGCGCCTTGAAAACCATTCACTGCAGCGAAGCGTGCAATCTTGGGGCTGGACACTCCCGATTCGGCGTAAATCATTCCGTGTTCCTGCGCGCCAGGCTCCAGACGCAATTTTTGCAAAGCTCCGTGCAGCAGAATAACCGTGCCACGCACACCGCCATCACGCACCAGAAGATTGCTGCCAAGCCCGACCATATGTATCATTTCGTCGTCGCTGCAAGTCTTAAAAAACGAGGCCAGATCGTCCAGATCGGCCGGTATATAGGCGCGATCGGCTATGCCCCCGGCGCGCCAACTTACGTGTTCTGCCATCGGTTCGTTGAGCCGCAGGGTCCCGCGCAATCCGCTAAAATCGTTTGACTCAACCATTTTCATAATTTTCGGTTCTGATTAGCATCCACTTGTCATGCAGCGCCTTGCATGAGCATCGCGGGCACAGTGCCGATAGAGCCCGCCCCCATAGTCACCACCACATCCCCAGTCCGCGCCGTTTTGCGTATTGCCTGCGGAAGCTCAGCCACGGCCTCCACAAATACCGGCTCGACTTTGCCGCGCACACGTATCGCGCGCGCCAATGCCCTGCTGTCCGCAGCTGCAATTGCCGCTTCTCCTGCGGGATAAACCTCGCAAAGCAAGAGCACTTCTACCGTGGACAGCACTTTCACAAAATCCTCGAACAGGTCGCGGGTCCGGGTGTAACGGTGCGGCTGAAATGCCAGCACCACGCGCCGTCTCGGGAAAGCCCCGTGCACCGCAGCCAGCGTCGCCGCGATTTCAGCCGGGTGGTGGCCGTAATCATCCAGCAGCGTGAAGCTGCCGCCATTCTCGAGCTGGATTTCGCCATAACGCTGGAAACGCCGTCCCACGCCCTTGAATTCAGCGAGCGCCTTGACGATGGCGGAATCCGCTACGCCCAGTTCTATTCCCACCGCTATCGCGGCAAGCGCATTCTGCACGTTGTGTACGCCCGGTATATTCAAAGTAATTGGCATGTCCTTGCCGCCGCCGGTGCGCATTACGCGAAACTGCATTTTTCCATCGCGGTGCTCGACATCCACTGCGCGCACCTGCGCCGCTTCGGAAAGGCCGTATGTGGTAATGGGTTTGGTGATTGCAGGGATGATTTCTTGCACTCTGGCGTCATCTATGCACAACACTGCAGTGCCATAGAACGGAAGATGCTGGATGAAGTCCACGAATGCCTGTTTGAGTTTTGCAAAATCGTGGCCATAGGTGTCCATGTGATCGGCATCAATATTGGTAACCACCGCCACTACCGGCTGCAGATAAAGAAATGAAGCATCCGATTCATCAGCCTCAACCACGATGAACTCGCCGCTACCCAGCCTGGCATGCGAGCCTGCGGCTTCGAGCCTTCCGCCTATGACGAAAGTCGGGTCCAGTCCCGCTTCCGCCAGAACACTGGCAATCAGGCTGGTGGTAGTGGTCTTGCCATGCGTTCCGGCAACCGCGATGCCGCGACGCAGACGCATCAGTTCCGCCAGCATCATGGCGCGCGGCACTACCGGTATCTTGCGCACCCGCGCCGCCCTGACCTCGGGATTTTCCGCATCGACCGCAGTTGAAACCACCACCACATCGGCGCGTTCGACATGCGCTTCAGCGTGCCCCTGATAAACCTTGGCGCCGAGTTTTTTCAGGCGCTGAGTTACGGCATTTTCAACGAGATCCGAGCCGCTCACCTGGAAACCCAAGTTAAGCAACACTTCGGCGATGCCGCTCATGCCGGAGCCGCCGATGCCAACGAAATGCACGTGTTTCACCTTGTGTCTCATCGCAGACTGTCCAAGTGAATTAACATCACGCTATCGGCGGCTGGCGCCACTCGCGGCCGGTCGCATCCCGTCGAAGCTAAAGCGGCGGGTCCCTGCTCCCTGCTCATGGCAGCCCCGCTTCTGCCGACGAAATGCACGTGTTTGACTTTATGCCGCATGCGCCAACTCCATGCACTGCTGCGCCACCAATTGCACCGCATTCGGTTTACCAAGTTCGCGGGCGCGCAGCGCCGTTTGCAGCAATATCTCCCGGGTAAATCCCTGCAACAGGCTGGCGAGCGCACTCGGATTCAATGTGCTTTGCGGCATCAGCCATGCCGCGCCTTGGTCCGCAAGAAAGCGCGCATTGTGCGTCTGGTGGTCGTCCACCGCGTGCGGATAAGGCACCAGGATGCTGGCGATACCCGCAGCCGCAATTTCGGCAATGGTGAGCGCGCCGGCGCGGCAGATCACCAAATCGGTTTCCGCATAGCACTGCGCCATGTTCTCGATGAATGCTTCAACCCTTGCCTCGACGCCTGCGCGTTCATACTCCTGCTTGAGCGCGGCAAAGTGTTGTGCGCCCGACTGGTGAGTAACCAGCGGCCTTTCTCCCGCTGACAACAGCGCCAGCGCTTGTGGCACTGTTGCGTTGAGCACTTGCGCTCCCAGGCTTCCACCTACTACCAGCAGACGCAAACTTCCAGTGCGATTGCCATAGCGCTCTTGTGGCGGCGCGATAGCGGCGATGCTGCTGCGCACCGGATTTCCGGTAAATATTTGATTGGAAGGTTTTGCAGCGCCAAACGCATCGGGGAAAGCCACCAAGATCTTATCGGCGAGTTTCGCCAGCACTTTGTTGGTCAACCCGGCTATTGAATTCTGTTCATGGATCACCAGTGGTTTGTTCAACAAGGACGCCATCATGCCGCCTGGAAAAGCGCCGTACCCGCCCATACCCAGAACCACGTCCGGGCGGTGCCTGAATATCGCGCGGGCAGACTGCCAGAAAGCCAGCAATAGCTGCAGCGGCAGCAACAAAAGGCGCAGCGCGCCTTTCCCTCTCACTCCCGAGAAGCTCACCCATGCCATGTCATATCCCTGTTGTGCAACCAACTTCGCCTCCATGCCTGTGCGCGTGCCCAGCCATACCACGCGCCATCCCTGCTGCTTGAGATACTGCGCCACAGCCAACCCGGGAAACACATGGCCGCCTGTGCCTCCCGCCATAATCAAAATGGTGCGGCTCATCTATACGGGTTTCCCCCGCATCAGCTTTGATTTTGGCTTCGGCGTAACGTTGGTTGCACCAACGTTAGCCTTCACCGAAATCTGCCCGCTCATACGGGTTTCCCCCGCATGAGATGGCGATTTTCCCAATCCACTCGCAGCAGCAAGGCAATCGCAATGCAATTAGCCACCAAGCCGCTGCCGCCAAAGCTCATCAGCGGCAAGGTCAAGCCCTTGGTCGGCAGCACACCCATATTGACTCCGATATTGATAATCGCCTGCACAGCGAGCCAAACGCCGACGCCTTGCGCCACCAGCGCAGAAAAATAGCGCTCCATATAAGCCGCTTGACGGCCGATGGCAAATGCCCGCATCACCAGCCAGGCAAACAACACGATGACCACAATGACACCCGCGAATCCAAGTTCTTCGGCGATTACAGCGAGCAGGAAATCGGTGTACGCTTCCGGCAGGTAAAGGAGTTTCTCAACGCTGCCGCCGAGTCCCACGCCCAGCCACTCGCCGCGCCCGAACGCAATCAGCGCATGGCTCAACTGATACCCGTTGCCATAGGGGTCAGCCCAAGGATCCATGAAGCCGATGATGCGTTGCATGCGGTAAGGCGAAGTCCAGATCAGCAGCAGAAATCCGATGACGAGCATGACGATCAATCCGGCGAACAGTTTCCAGTTCATTCCTCCCAGAAACAGAATCGCCATGGCGATCGCGGTAATCACTGCAAACGCGCCGAAATCCGGCTCTCGCAGCAAGAGTCCTCCGATCAGCAGCATCACCAGCAACATGGGCAGGAACCCCTTGCGGAAGCTGTGCATATAAGCGGCTTTGCGTACCGTGTAATCGGCCGCGTAAATCACCACCAACAATTTCATGAATTCCGACGGCTGCAAGTTCACGAAGACCAACGGCAGCCAGCGCTGGCTGCCGTTGACTTCGCGCCCAACCCCGGGAATCAGCACCAATACCAACAGGCCCGCGCCAAGCAGGAACAAATAAGGCGACATACGCTGCCAAAGGTGCATCGGCAATTGAAATGCAATCGCTGCCAGAGCGATGCTGATTCCAAGAAATAGCGCGTGCCGCATCAGAAAATAAGTCGGCTGATGCCATTTGCCGGCCTCGGCAATTGCAATGGACGCCGAATACACCATCACCAGCCCGAGACAGAGCAGAGACAGCGTCAACCATGCGAGCGTTTCATCGTATGCAGGCATCGGGGAGCGCTTTTTTTGCAAGTCCATTTAGTTCGCTCCAACCTTGGGCTGGGCTTGCAGGCCCTGCACAGCGCGCATGAATACCTCTGCCCGGTGCTCATAATCGCGGAACATGTCGAAACTGGCGCAAGCGGGGGAAAGCAGCACCGCGTCGCCGCGCTGCGCCTTGCTGAAACCCAGAATCACCGCGTCTTCCATGGTGGCCGCGCGCAACAGTGCCACACCACAACCCGCAACAGCATTGGCGATTTTGTCCGCGTCGCGGCCGATCAGCACCAGTGCGCGAGCGCGAGAGGCAAGCGCGGATTTAAGCGGAGAAAAATCCTGGCCCTTGCCATCCCCGCCCGCGATCAGCACTACTTTTTGCGGCATGCCGTTGAGCGCGGCGACGGTGGCGCCGACATTAGTACCCTTGGAATCGTCGTAAAACGAGACGCCGCGAATTTCTGCAACCTTTTGCACGCGGTGCGGCAGCCCCGAAAATTTTCTCAGCTCGGAAAGCAGCGGCGTATATTCAATTCCAATGGCCCTGCACAACGCCAGCGCGGCGAGCGCATTGGCGGCATTGTGCATACCGGCAAGCGGCAATTCCTTAAGCGGCATCAGTTTTGTTTCCCCTTGCGCGAACCAGGGTTCACCGCCTGCAACAACCACGCCCCATTCCCTGTTGTTAGCGGGTTTTCCCAAACCGAAACTCAGAACAGTCCGCGCGGGATCGGCCAAGCGCCGGCTGAAATAATCCTCGCGGTTCACCACCTGTACGCCGTGGCCTGAAAAAATGCGCGCCTTGGCGGCTGCGTATTGGTCCATGCCGTCGTAACGGTCGAGATGGTCTTGGCACAGGTTCAATACCGTGGCCGCGCTGGCATCCAGGCTGTAGGTGGTTTCCAACTGAAAGCTGGATAGTTCCAGCACGAATACATCAGGCGCTTTTTTTCCTTTGCGCATCTCCATTTCAACTTGCGTCAGCGCATCCAGCACCGGCAGGCCGATGTTGCCCGCGACCACGGTGTTGAGGCCGGCAGCGCGGCACATTGCGCCAACCATGCTGGTTACCGTGCTCTTGCCGTTGGAGCCGGTTATAGCGACCACCATTGCCGGTGCCAATGACCTGAGCGCCTGCGCGAAAAGCTCCATATCCCCGGCAACAAAAACCCCGGCGTTAAGAGCCTCGGAAACCCGAGGCTCCCGGAGGGCAACGCCGGGGCTGATAGCAATCATGTCAATTCCGGTAAAACTGCTTTCGCGGAAGGGGCCGCTTTCCAGCGGCACTTGCGGCAACTCCTTGGCGAGTTGCGCGGCATGCGGCGGCTGCAAGCGGCTGTCGGCCACGCGCACCTGCGCGCCCTTGCGGTGAAGCCAGCGCGCCATGGACCAGCCGCTGTCTCCCAATCCCAGTACCAGAACCTTTTTGCCTGATAGTTCTATGTTCATTTCCGTTAGCGAAGTTTCAGCGTGGAAAGACCGACCAAAACCAGCATCATGGTGATGATCCAGAAACGCACCACCACCTGATTCTCCTTCCAACCCTTTAACTCATAGTGATGGTGCAACGGCGCCATGCGGAAAATGCGTTTCCCGGTCAATTTGAACGAGGCCACTTGCAGCACCACTGAAAGCGTTTCCACCACAAATACTCCACCCATGATGAACAGCACGATTTCCTGGCGCACGATCACCGCCACCACGCCTAGAGCGGCGCCGAGCGCCAGGGCGCCGACATCGCCCATGAACACTTCCGCCGGGTAGACGTTGAACCACAGGAAAGCCAGGCCTGCGCCCGCCAGCGCTGCGCAAAAAACCGTCAACTCCCCCGCACCGGGAATGAAAGGAAACCCGAGATACTTGGAAAAAATGGCGTGTCCGGCAACATAAGCGAACACGCCCAGCGCGCTGCCCACCATTACCGTGGGCATGATGGCCAGGCCGTCCAGACCGTCGGTGAGATTCACCGCATTGCTTGATCCCACGATGACCAGATAAGTCATGATGACAAAACCGGCGGCGCCCAGCGGGTAAACCACGTGCTTGAAGAACGGCACGATGAAAATGGTTTGCGCCGGCAGCGTGGTGCTGAATGCAAGAAACAGCGCGGCGGCAAGCCCGATTACCGACTGCCAGAAAAATTTGGCTCGCGCCGATAAGCCTTTGGGATTGCGCTGCACGACTTTTCGATAATCATCCACCCAGCCGACAAGGCCGAAGCCCAATGTGACCACCAGCACCACCCATACAAAGCGGTTGCGCAAGTCAGCCCACAGCAAAGTGGTCAAAGCAATGGAAACCAGAATCAATGCTCCGCCCATGGTCGGCGTGCCGATTTTGCTCAAGTGCGAGCTCGGCCCGTCGTCACGCACTGCCTGCCCGATTTTGTAGGCGGCGAGTTTTTTGATCGTCGCCGGACCGACGATGAAAGAAATCATCAGCGCAGTGAGCGTGGCCAGCACCGCGCGCAGCGTGATGTAATTGAACACGTTGAAGGCGCGGACGTCCTGCGCCAGCCATTGCGTTAATGCCAGCAACATGCGTTATTCACATTTCCGGGCGTTGAGCCCGCGAAACAACTCGTCATTCAAGGGTCAACCTTTCAGCTATTCTCTCCATGTGCATGAAGCGTGAGCCTTTCACCAACACCGTGACACCCGGCGCCAGCAGTTTTTCTATCTCGGCCAACAGCACCTCGATTTGCGTGAAATGCCTGGCACCTGTGCCGAATCGCTGCGCCGCGCCAGCCGAAAGTTCGCCCAGGGTGTACAGCACATCCACACCCGCGTCTTTTGCCTGCGCACCGACTTGCACGTGCATTGCTGGGCTATGCTCACCGAGTTCTCCCATGTCGCCCAGCACCAGAATTTTTTTTCCGGCTTCTCTGCATAACACTTCTATTGCCGCGCGCACCGAATCCGGATTGGCGTTGTAGGTGTCATCAATCACGACTGCGCCATTTTTGCCAGGTTTGCGCTGCAGCCTTCCCTTTACCCCTTTAAATGCAGCCAGCCCGATGCGGATCGCTTCGCGGCTGATGCCTAATGCCAGTGCGCATGTCGCTGCAGCAAGTGCGTTCCTTGCGTTATGCAGTCCTGGAACCTGCAAGCTGATATGCATTTCACCCGCGTCAGATCGCACCGCGAGTCCGGCTCCACTGCCGCGCAGCTCGCAGCGCGCGCTCACCGCCGCGGGATGGCTCAAGGCGAAATCAAGCACGCGCTTGCCTGTGCACAGCCTGCGCCACAGATTTGCGTATTCATCGTCGGCGTTGATTACCGCCACCCCGTTTTCGGAAAGCCCTTCAAAAATTTCACCTTTGGCGCGCGCCACCTGTTCCAGCGAACCTAAGCCCGCGAGATGGGCAGGTGCAACGTTATTCACCAGCGCCACATCCGGCTTGGCCAGGCTGGTTAAATAAGAAATTTCTCCGAGATGATTCATTCCCATTTCAATTACCGCATAACGATGCTGGCCTCGCATTTCCAGCAAGGTGAGCGGCACGCCGATGTCGTTATTGAGGTTGCCTCGCGTCGCCAGCACCGCCTGCGGCGATCCCGTAGCCTCAAGCAAAATACCCGCTAGCATTTCCTTCACCGTAGTCTTGCCGTTGCTGCCGGTCACTCCTACTACGGGAATATTGAAACGGTTGCGCCAATACGCAGCGAGATCACCCAGCGATCTGCGGGTATCTTTTACGATGAGCAGCGGGAAACCGCGCTGCACTGAAAGCGCTGCCGCCTCGTTCTCCGATTTCGGTTCCGCTACCAGCGCCGCAACTGCGCCTTTTTCACGCGCTTGTGCCAAAAACTCGCAGCCGTCGTAGCGCTCGCCCTTGAGCGCTACGAACAGTTCACCGCATTTCAAGGTGCGCGTATCTGAGCTTACTCCCGAGAATCTCACGTTCTTTCCTTTCGCAGTTGCATTTAACGCAGCAGCCGCTTCCTGCAAATCAAGCATGGAGCGCCTTAAGCTTTCTGGCGCAGCGCTGCTTTTGCCACCTCGACATCGTTAAACGGCAATTTCGCCCCGTTGATTTCCTGGTACGTTTCATGTCCCTTGCCGGCAATCAGCACAATGTCGCCTTCGTGTGCTTCATCTATCGCTCGGTAAATCGCCAATGTGCGGTCCTCAACCACGCGGTAATTGGGCTGCATGCCGCTTACGATGTCTTCAATGATGGCGCGCGGCGCTTCCCCGCGCGGGTTGTCACTGGTGACGATCGACTCGTCAGCAAGCCGCGATGCTACTGCCCCCATCAGCGCGCGTTTGCCGCGGTCGCGTTCGCCGCCGCAGCCAAATACGCAAAACAATCTCATCTCGCCTGCGCCGTTTAAAATACCGCGCAGCGTCTGCAGAACTTTTTCCAGTGCATCGGGCGTGTGCGCATAATCCACCACTACGGTTGGCTTGCCTTTTTCGCTCAACACTTGCAGCCGTCCCGGAACCGCGCGCACTTCCTGCAATACCTCCACCGCATCCTGCAGCGGTACTTCACTCGCCAGCAGGGTCGCTAACACACCCAGCAGGTTGCTGGCATTGAAAGCGCCGAGTATCTGGCTTTGCAGCTTTGCCGTGCCCCAAGAAGTAACAATTTCCAGGTTCAGACCGTGCTTGCTCAAATTCAAGCGATGCCCGGAGATTTCGCCTTTGCCCATGCCGTAACCAAGAAAGGTTACCGGCGATTGCTTCAGGCCGGTTGCCAGTTCCATTCCGAAACGGTCATCCATATTGATGATGGCGTATTGCAATCCCGGCCAGTGAAATAGCCGGGCTTTGGCTGCTGCATAAGCCTCCATATCACCGTGATAATCCAGATGGTCGCGCGAAAGATTGGTGAACAGCGCGATATCAAAATCCACGCCGTTGACCCGTCCCTGTACCAGGCTGTGCGAAGAAACTTCGATGGCCACGCATTGCGCGCCCTGTTCCACGAATTTCGCCAACAGCGCCTGCAGCAACACTGCATCCGGCGTAGCGTTGAGCGTAGGCTCAAGTGCGCCGAGAAAACCGTTGCCAAGCGTTCCCACCACTGCGGTTTTTTTTCCGAGCCGGGTCAGGCATTGTGCTATCCAGTGGCTGCATGACGTCTTGCCGTTGGTGCCAGTGACGCCGATTACCCACAGTTTTTGGGACGGCTGCCCATATACGTGGCTGGCTAGTTCGCCAATCTTGCCGCGCAATCCTTTTACGCCGAGATTCGCTACCTTCCACTCGCGGTTCCAGGCGAAGCCCTCACTTTCCCACAGCACCGAAGTCGCGCCTGCGGCAATAGCCTGTGAAATGAATTTGCGCCCGTCGAGTTTTTCGCCCGGGTAAGCCAAAAAGGTATCGCCTGCCTGCGCCCTGCGACTATCTGTGGTGAGTCGTTGTACCTTGACACCCAGGCGCCTTAAAACGCTTAAATCCATGTTTGTCGCATTCCCCAATCCGGAGCTCATACTTCCTCCTTGATTTCAGGGAAATCAGCGGGTGGTAAAACATGATTGCTGGGTTCATCAGGCGGGATGTTCAATATACGCAGCGCTCCCGCCATAACCTGGCTGAATACCGGCGCCGCCACAACACCGCCGTAATACTGTCCGGCAGAAGGTTCATCCAGCATCACGGCAACGATCAAGCGCGGGGCTGAGGCAGGAGCCATTCCCACAAACGAGGATACATAGCGATCCCCAACGTAGCTCCCGCCTTCCAGTTTATGCGCGGTTCCGGTTTTGCCGGCAACGCGGTAGCCCAGAACTTGCGCGCGCGGCGCAGTGCCTCCGGGCTCCACCGCCAGTTCCAGCATGCTGCGCACAGCGCGCGTGGTTGCCGCAGATATCACGAAGCTGCCGTTTGGTGGCGTATCCAGCTTGAGCAGAGACAGGGGCTGCAATTTGCCTTCGGTGGCAAATACGGTATAGGCGCGCGCAAGCTGTATGAGGCTCACCGAAATACCATGCCCGTAAGACATGGTGGCCTGCTCAATTGGACGCCAGGTTTTATACGAGCGCAGTTTTCCCGAGACTTCTCCGGGAAACCCGGAACGCGGCATTGCGCCAAAACCAACACGGTCGAAAATGTTCCACAGAGATTGTGAGGTTAACGCCAGCGCGATTTTCGCAGCGCCGATGTTGCTGGATTTCTGAATAATTTGTGCAACAGTCAGTGGCCCTTCATGGTGGGCATCATGAATTGTGGCATTGCCGATGTTGAATTGCCCGGGCGCGGTTTCAATCACGCTGTCCGGCGTGACCACGCCCGCTTCCAGCGCCGCTGCTACTGTAAATGGCTTGAGCGTGGAGCCCGGCTCGAACAAATCAGTGATGACCCGGTTGCGGGTGCGCTGCAGATTGAGCTTGGTGCGGTTGTTGGGGTTGTATGAAGGCAGGCTTGCCAGCGCCAGCACTTCCCCGCTTTTTGCATCCAGAACTACAATCCCGCCAGCTCTAGCGCGCTGTGCTTCCACCGCCTTCTTAAGTTCGCGGTAGGCAAGATACTGGATTTTGCTGTCTATGCTGAGTACCAGCGTGCGCCCTTCCTGCGGCACCTTGATGCTTTCCACGTCTTCGACGATGTGCCCGAGCCGATCCTTGATTACCCGGCGGCTGCCCGGCTTGCCGGCAAGCCAATCTTGGTAGGCGAGTTCCAAGCCTTCCTGTCCGTTATCGTCAACGTCGGTATATCCCAGCAAGTGCGCCATGACCTCGCCTGCCGGGTAATAGCGGCGATACTCGCGCTGCAGAAACACCCCGGGAATTTTCAGCTGCACGACTTTGGCGGCATCTTCCGGAGAAAGATGGCGTTTCAGATAGACGAACTCCCTGCCGGTTTCGTGCAAACGTTTGCTGATTTCTGCATTGTCGATTTCCAAGAGTTTCGCCAGCTGTTTTTGTTTTTGAGAAGTAATCTCGATGTCTGCAGGGCTCGCCCAAACCGATTCCACCGGTGTGCTGATTGCGAGCGGCTCGCCCGAACGATCGGTAATTACCCCACGGTGGGCGGTGATTTCGATCACGCGGCTATAGCGAGCGTCCCCTTTCTGCTGCAGAAAATTGTTGTGCATACCTTGCAGGTAAAACGCCCTTCCTGCGAGTCCGCAAAACCACAACACCAGGGCAAGCAGTATCAGGCGCGAGCGCCAGGCTGGCAGCCGCAGAACCAGGGCGGGGTTGGTATGGTTATTCATGCGCGCTCTCAGTTGGCACTGGCTCGGGCGTGATTACTTGGAGGTGCCTGGCATCGGGTACGTGCATATGCAGGGCACCGCTTGCGATTTTTTCAATGCGCGCATGCGTCGCCCAGGTGCTCTGCTCGAGTTGTAATTGCCCCCATTCCACGTCTAGTCGGGTGGTCAATTCCTGTTCTTTCTGCAGTTCCACAAACAACTTGCGCGCCTTATGCTGTGAGGCCACAATACTCAGTGCGCAAACTATCAAAATGAGCGCCAATATCAGGTTCAATCTAGTCACGGTTGACCTTCCTAAATTGTTTATTTCTGGTTTGCTGCACTTCGACCCCTTGTCGTATCGGTACGTTCGGCAACGCGCATAAGCGCGCTGCGCGCGCGTGGATTTGCGTGAATCTCTTGTTCGCTTGGCCTGATCGGCTTGCCTACTAGGCGCAATTTCGGTTGCGTCATTTCTACGGCTCGTACCGGTAATTTTTCTGGTAAGGAAATTGATTGCGCCATCGTGCGCATAAAGCGTTTCACTATACGGTCTTCAAGTGAGTGAAAGCTGATCACTACCAACCTCCCTAAAGGCCGCAGCATATCCACCGCTTGCGGCAAAACTAGCGATAATTCCTCAAGCTCCTGATTGAGGTGAATCCGTAAAGCTTGAAATGTGCGCGTCGCCGGATCCTGGTTTGGCTCGCGCGTGCGAACCGCTTTTGCCACGATCTGGGCAAGTTGTCGTGTGGTGCTAACAGGTCCCCGCGCTCTAGCCGCAATAATCTCTCTTGCAATCTGTTTAGCAAACCGTTCCTCGCCATATTTTTTTATGACCTCCCCGATCTTCTCTTCTGAAGCGCTTGCCAGCCACTGCGTGGCGGTTTCCCCACGGCTTGTATCCATACGCATGTCTAGTGGCCCGTCTAAACGGAAGCTGAAGCCGCGCGCTGCATCCTCAAGCTGCGGTGAAGACACGCCAAGATCCAGCAACACCCCGTCTACTCGTGGTACATTCAATTCACATAGCACTTCGCGTAAATCACCAAAAGCGCTGTGCACGATTTGAAAGCGTGCGTCTTTAATTGCGCGACCGACGGCAACCGCTGTCGCATCTTTATCCAGCGCAATCAGGCGTCCGTCAGCAGAGAGCTTTCTCAAAACAGCGCGACTGTGGCCGCCTTGCCCAAAAGTGCAATCCACGTACACTCCATCAGGCCGCACATTTAGCGCCCTGATTGCTTCGTTCAGTAGAACCGTTGTGTGCTGTGAGTTCATTTACGAACTCACAGCGAAAAATTCTCCATGCCTGGTGGCAGCGTGTTGTTGCCTTGCGTGGTAATTTGCTCAAGTTGTTTATTCCACGCTTCAAGGCTCCAGATTTCAAAATGGCTGCCTTGGCCGACCATCATCACGCGCTTCTCCAGAGCGGCAAAAGTGCGAAGTTCGGGAGAAATCAGCACGCGTCCCACGGCATCAAGTTCCACTTCTTCGGCAAATCCAACCAGCAAGCGTTTCCACAGGCTTGCTTGGCGATCCAGGCTAGGGAAACCCATGACTTTGGTCCGTATCGGTTCCCATGCTGCGTAGGGATAAAGCAGGAGACAGCTGTCGGGGTGGGCAGTTAGCACGAGTTTCCCCGCGCCTTGATGTAGTAGAGCGTCTCGGTGCCGAGTCGGCACTGCCAGACGGCCTTTGGCATCCAAATTAATTGTTGATGCCCCCTGAAACATTCTCCCCCCAGTAGGATTAGGATTTTCCAGTGAAACCCATGTTTTACTACTATTTCCCACTCTAGAATAAAAAAAAGTCGAGGTCAAGCATAAATTCAAGCCTTTTCTTATTTGCGACAAATACTTAAGTGATATTCTTCACACTGCTTACAATTCTCCTTTATAAATAACTAGATAGCTGAGAATTGCGAGATGAAGTTAAGGAATGGCGGTGTAAGAGCGTGAACGATGATGAAGTAAAGGAAAAAGCGGAAATGGAGAGAAGCTGGCCGATAAGCCGGGTTCTGTTAGGGATTTGGGGCCCTATGACAGTCATTCCTCTAGGCGTACGATTGCTCGCACGCTCAAGCAACCTACCCGGAAGCTACGCGAGCAGCGTCAACGCTTCCCTACTTGGTCTTGCTCCGGATGGAGGTCACCGCGTTTCACCCGCAGCGGCGCAGCAGCGCTCGGCTGCGACTCGTCTCTGTGGTCCTGTTCATCACCTTACGGCGTCCGGCCGTTAGCCGGCATCCTGCTCTGCGGAGCCCGGACTTTCCTCTATACGTATGATAAATACGTACAGCGACTGTCTGGCCAGCTTCAGGATAAATTATATCACTTGACTAATGTCTTGCTGCACACCATAAGCGGCACGGAACTCTGCGCCCGAAAACAAAGCCCCGCATTATGTGGGGCTTGTTTTTACCAAACGATCCGTTTCACTTGATCAATTGCCACTCGATGACTTCGCCCGCCCGCAAGGGAACGAGGCTCTCTTTTCCGAAACGCAGCGTGCGGGGCATTTTCCACCTGCGACGGGCCAGCGTAATTTTGTCGGTGTTGCGCGGCAGCCGGTAAAAATCACCGCCGTGGAAGCTCGCGAATGCTTCAAGTTTATCCAGTGCCCCGGCTTGTTCAAAGACTTCCGTGTACAACTCAATTGCAGCATGCGCGGTATAAATGCCCGCGCATCCGCATCCAGCTTCTTTGGCGTTTTTTGCATGCGGTGCGCTGTCGCTGCCGAGGAAAAATTTGGGGTTGCCGCTTGTCGCCGCCTGGATCAAGGCTTGGCGGTGTACTTCTCGCTTTAATACCGGCAGGCAATAGTGATGCGGGCAGAGACCGTCCGAGAACATTGCGTTGCGATTAAGCAGCAAATGGTGCGCGGTAATCGTTGCAGCGATATTGTCCGGAGCATTTTTTACATACTCCACCGCCTCGCATGTGGTGATATGCTCGAATACAATGCGTAGTCGAGGAAAGCGTTGCGTGATCTGCGACAGCACGCGCTCGATGAAAACTTTCTCGCGGTCGAACACATCCACGTCAGGGTTGGTTACTTCACCGTGCACTAAAAGAGGCAAATCCAGCTTTTGCATTTCTTCCAGCGCGGTGCAGCACTTGTTAAGATCGGTGACTCCGGAATCGGAATGGGTGGTTGCACCGGCAGGGTAATACTTCACGCCGTGAACAATACTGCTTTGTTTGGCTTTAGCAATCTCCTGCGCGCGGGTTTTGTCGGTTAAATACAGAGTCATCAAAGGTTCGAACTTCGATTGCTTGGGAAGCGCGGCGAGAATACGGCTGCGGTAAGCCATCGCCATTCTGGTGGTGGTAACCGGCGTTTTGAGATTGGGCATGATGATGGCGCGTGCAAAGCGCCGTGCGGTGTCTGCAACCACGGCGCGCATTTCGCCTCCGTCACGCAGATGTACGTGCCAATCATCCGGCCGGGCAAAAGTTATTCGCTGCAATTACATAATCCTTTTATTTTGATTTTGCATTATACCTTCAACGTTTCCCTTGGATTTGCAGGGCCATAATGTATATTTTTTTCCTGTTCTCGCCGCTGATTTGTGCTGTGAGCTTCACCGCCTGCTTGAGCGGCAGCTCTTGCAGCAACGTGGTCAACATGAGCAGTACATCATTTGAGGAAGCGGACTGCTTCTCGGCGCCGGAAACCAGCAAAACGAATTCGCCTTTCTGCTGATTTTCATCGCGGCTCAACCAATCGAGAGCCGCACTCAAACTGCCGCTGTAAATATTCTCGAATAATTTGGTGAGTTCGCGCGCGATGGTGACGCCGCGCTCGCCGCCAAACACCGCCTGCATGTCGGTAATGCAATCCAATATACGGTGCGGAGCTTCGTAAAAAATCAGCGTATAAGGCAGGGTTTTAAGATTTTCCAGCTCGCGGCGACGCGCTGAGGATTTGTACGGCAAAAATCCGTAAAACAGAAAATGCGGCGCTTTCTGCCC
>DATHDD010000006.1:0-16410 GCA_035319205.1 Burkholderiales bacterium
GCCCTCGGCAAGACGCGGCTGCACGCGTTCAGCCATGCGCTGGTTTCGGTCATAAAGCACACGTTGCAGGAATGCTTCGTTCAAATTTTTATCCGTCGCATCTTCCATCATGCTGTTGTTGATTTCCCACATCGCACCAAGGTCGCGCTTGAGATAAGCCTTGATTGAGTCTTCCGTCATCCCGGGAATCAAGTCGCGATGATCTACAGTCTGTTTGAGCAAACCTACCTGAATTTCCATTGGCAGGCCATCGAACACTGAAATCTGCTCTTCAATGTTCTCCAGCTGATGTACGGACTTGTGTTGCTGCAGCGCTTGCTGATACAGCACTTCATCCACGATGATGCCCTGCCGCGTCTTGGGCAGTATCAGGGTAAGCATCAGCGCCCAGGGCTTGAATCTCGCAGTAATCTCGCTCGACATGCCATATTCGCGCATCGCTTCAGTGGTTTTGGCGAACAAGGGCTCGCCAAGCAGCGTTTTCAGGTCGTCCCCGTTCTCGAGCAGCATCGAGGTGGCAAATTTCTGGGTGCTAGCCTCATCAATAATCATTTCCAGGGTAAAGCTCCTGCTGCGGGAAAATGTTTCTTTGACCGGTGCCGGAAGATCGGTGACGCGCACATCATCAAGATGGATTGTGCCAAAGATATAGCTCGGCCGGGTATTGGACTTCTCAATTTTCCACAGCAGGCCTTTGGAAAATTTTACGGGCGCATCGCCTGCTGCGGCAAAGCCCACTGCAACAACAAGTAAACAACCCAAAGCGACACTTACCAGTTTTTTCATGCTATTGATTAATGCAGGAGGGGTAGGTTGCAGTGCAGCCTTTCCAAAAGCGTGTTGCACCGAATCATCTCACATATCGCCGCCAAAGCGAAACCATGATAGCCAGCAACTCTGTTATCCAATGCACCAATTGCCGGCGTTACCACTTGCACTTGGGGTTACCCTGGTAATCCGCAACTATTCCTGCCGCACATCCTCATGTCAGTCGACTTACTCCCTGTCAAGCTGGATAGGGCGCGGCCTAGTCAGAACTTCCGGCTGCAGGATTTTGTCCAGTTCCACTTTTGTGAGCAGCCCTTTTTCCAGCACCAGCTCGTAGACGCTCTTGCCGGTTTTCAATGCTTCCTGGGCCACTTGCGTAGCATTGATATACCCAATATAGGGGTTGAGCGCGGTAACTATGCCTATTGAGTGTTTGACGGTGCGATGCAGACGCTCGCGGTTAGCGATAATACCCTTTACGCAGCGTTCGCCGAGCGTAATGCAGCCGGCGCGCAGATGTTTTAGGCTTTTAAACAGGCTGTGTGCGATGATGGGCTCAAAGGCGTTTAGCTGGAGCTGCCCGGCCTCGGCGGCAAAACTCACGGTAATGTCGTTGCCAATTACCTCGAAGGCGATTTGATTCATTACTTCAGGAATTACAGGATTGACTTTGCCCGGCATGATGCTGGAGCCTGCCTGCATCGGCGGCAATTTGATCTCCCCCAGCCCTGCTCGCGGCCCCGAGGAGAGCAAGCGCAGGTCGTTGCAAGTCTTGGATAGCTTCACCGCCACCCGCTTGAGCACCCCGGACAGCTGCACAAACGCTCCCGCATCTTGCGTCGCCTCCACCAGGTTGACCGCCGTGACCAGCGGAATCCCGGTAATCTTTGCGAGGTGCCGGCACACCACTGCGGCGTAGTCAGGATGGGCGTTGATTCCGGTGCCGATGGCGGTTGCTCCGAGGTTGATTTCTCTAATCAGCGCGGCAGCTTCCTTCAGACGCTCTTCGTCTTCCTCCAGCATGACCGCATAGGTGCTGAACTCCTGGCCAAGAGTCATGGGCACTGCATCCTGCAACTGGGTGCGCCCCATTTTCAACACTTCGGCAAACTCTTCGGCCTTGTCCTGGAAAGCGTGCCGTAGTTCGCTCATGGCATCCACCAGGCGGGAGATGGCAAAATGCAGCGCTACTCTTACCGCAGTCGGATAGACATCATTGGTGCTCTGGCTCATGTTGACATGTTCATTCGGATGCAGGTATTGATATTCACCACGCCGGTGGCCCAGATGCTCCAGGCTGCGATTGGCGATCACCTCGTTGGCATTCATGTTGGTGGAAGTGCCTGCGCCACCCTGGATTACATCGACGACAAACTCCTCGTGCAGCTTGCCCGCGCGGATTTCTTCGCAAGTCTTGACTATGACCTCAGTCCGGTCCTTGTCAAGCAGGCCTAGTTCATTGTTGGCAAGCGCGGCAGCCTGCTTGACGCAGGCAAGTGCATTGATCAAATACGGGTAAATTGATATCGGAGTGCCGGTGATGGGAAAGTTTTCTACGGCACGCAGCGTATGCACCCCGTAGTAGGCATTCGCCGGAACCGAGCGTTCCCCGAGCAGATCCCTTTCATACCTCATTGCAACTTCGGCCATCTGGGCCTCCTTAATTATAAATTCCGATCAAATTGCGATAATCACTAAAACTTTACTGGAGTGGTATTTCACTGAAGCCCGACTTGCATCTAACGCAATTTTGCATGGAGCGTAAAGATTCTGACATTGAGGCCGCGTTCAGGAACTTTGGGCTTATGATCCAGAAAATCAATAACATATACTGCTGGACAATAAAATGCCAATCAGCTAGATTAAAAACTATATTGGCTTCGATTATGCCACCATGTTACCCACACCTAATCATTCAAGAAAAATTTCAATGGAGGAACTCATGAGCTGCATATCACGTTTGCTTTTGGCATGCATCGCATGCATGGCGTTGGCTTTCCCCTCCTACGCCGAGGAGCTCACCGGTACCTTAAAGAAAATCAAGGAAACTGGGGTTATCACCGTCGGCCACCGCGAGTCTTCGATTCCGTTCTCGTATCTGGACGACCAGCAGCGGCCGATCGGCTACGCGATGGATCTGTGTATGAAGATCGTCGATGCCGTCAAGACCGAGCTCAAGATGCCCAATCTGAAAGTGAACCTGCAGCCCGTAACCTCCAGCAACCGCATCCCGCTTTTGCAAAACGGCACCATCGACCTTGAGTGCGGGTCGACCACCAACTCGGTACAGCGTCAACAGCAGGTATCCTTTGGCCCCACTTATTTCGTGATCAATGTGACCGCAGCAGTCAAGAAAAGCTCCAAAATCAACTCGCTCGCCGACCTGAACGGCAAGACAATCTCCACTACTTCCGGCACAACGTCAGTCCCGCTGCTTAAGTCGTATGAAAAAACCCAGAAAGCGGATATCAAGGAAATCTACGGCAAGGACCATGCCGAGTCTTTTCTGCTAATGGCAGATGACCGCTCCGCCGCGTTCGTCATGGACGACATCCTGCTCGCGGGACAAATTGCCAATTCCAAGAATCCTGCGGAGTACAAGATCATTCCCGAATCACTGCGCCAGGAGCCTTACAGCATGATGCTGCGCAAGGACGACCCTCAGTTCAAGGCGCTGGTTGACAAGACTATAAGTGGGGTCATGAAGTCGGGCGAAATCGATAAAATTTACGCCAAGTGGTTTACCAGCCCTATCCCGCCAAAGGGTATTAACATGAACTTCCCAATGACGCCGGCCATCCGCGAAGCTTTCAAGAATCCAAACGACAAAGGCGTATAAGCGAGTAATTCTCAACAAGCCGGAAGGCGCGACGCCGTCCGGCTTTTTTTTGTCTGCACAAATGAGATAAGCTGTCGCAGCAAAGGAGGTCGAGCATGCACTTGGGAATTTTTCTTGAACAGGTGCCTGACGGGAACTTGGCCTGGTGGCAAATGCTGGCATCGGGCCTCGGCTGGACGCTGGCAACGGCGTTTTTCGCCTGGATCATGGCGTTCGTGCTGGGCTCGATTGTCGGCGTGGTGCGCACCACCGACAACTGTTGGGCGGTGCGCGTAGGTAATGCCTATGTCGAATTGTTTCGCAATATTCCCCTGATCGTACAATTTTTCATCTGGTATTTCGTTGTGCCGGGCTTGGTCCTGACAGTCAAGCGCTGGGTGGTGACGCTGGACCCGACCCAGCACCAGTTCGTGACCGCAGTCATCTGCCTGGGTTTTTTCACCTCGGCTCGCATTGCCGAACAAGTGCGCTCGGGTATCCAGTCTCTGTCGAGCGGCCAGCGCTATGCCGGCTATGCACTGGGTCTGACTCAAACGCAAACCTACCGCTACATATTGCTGCCTATGGCTTATCGCATCATTATTCCACCGCTAACCTCCGAAATAATGAACCTGATTAAGAATACGGCGGTTGCTTATTCAATCGGCCTGGTGGAACTCTTCTTCCGCACCCGCGAGATGGCGGAAATGACGTTTCGCTATTTTGATGCGTTCACAGCCGCCACCGTGATCTATGTCGCTATCGCGTTAACCGCCAACCGCGTTATGGCTTTGATTGAAAGACGGCTGGTCGTTCCAGGCTACATCACGGGGGTCAAATGATTGGTGATCTCGATTTCGAAGTCATCGGCCGCTCCCTGCCGTATCTACTGAAGGGATTGCATTACACGGTGCAGCTGACTGCAGTCGCTGCGCTGGGCGGCACCTTCTTCGGCACGCTTCTGGCAATGGCACGCTTGTCATCATTCAGGCCGGCGTCGCTCGCCGCAGCGGGGTATGTAAACCTTATGCGCTCCATACCGCTGTTGCTGGTGATCTTCTGGTTCTACTTTCTGGCGCCGGTGATCGTACAGTCCATCATGGGCTGGGAACGCCCGCCGCGGATTGGCGCCGCACGCTCGGCTTATATCACCTTCATCATGTTCGAGGCGGCGTATTTTTGCGAGATCATGCGCGCCGGCATCCAGAGCATTCCTAAAGGCCAGGTTGGCGCGGCTTTCGCACTCGGGCTGAACTACTGGCAAGCGATGAAGCTGGTTATCCTGCCGCAGGCGTTTCGCAACATGCTGCCAGTGCTCTTGACACAGACCATTGTCTTGTTCCAGGACGTTTCTCTGGTGTCGCTGCTGAACGTGACCGACTTCGTTGGAGCGTCAGTTAAGATTGCGCAGCGTGATAGCCGCGTGGTCGAGATGTACGCCTTCGTCGCAGTCGTCTATTTCATCCTTTGTTACTCACTCTCGACTCTGGTCAAACAGCTGCAGAGACGTATAGCTATCATTCACTAAAAAGCGAGGCTCGAGACATGATCCAAATTAACAACATCAGCAAGTGGTATGGAAGCTTCCAGGTCTTGAGCGATTGCACGACCAGCGTGAAAAAAGGCGAAGTGGTGGTGGTGTGCGGACCCTCCGGCTCGGGTAAATCCACCCTCATTAAATGCGTCAATGCATTAGAGCCGATTCAGAAGGGCGACATTACCGTTGATGGCATTTCGGTTACAGACCCGAATACGAACCTATCCAAGCTGCGCGCCCGCATCGGCATGGTATTCCAGAATTTCGAATTGTTCCCTCACATGAGAATAACCGACAACTTGACCCTGGCGCAGATCAAGGTTTTGGGGCGAAGCCAGGAAGAGGCGAAGACGCGAGGCCTGAAAATGCTGGAGCGCGTCGGCCTCAAGGAGCAAGCCCACAAGTTTCCCGGCCAGCTTTCAGGAGGGCAGCAGCAGCGTGTAGCCATTGCCCGCGCGTTGGCGATGAATCCGATCGCCATGCTCTTCGACGAACCGACCTCAGCGCTCGACCCGGAGATGATCAACGAGGTGCTGGATGTGATGGTTGAGCTGGCCAGGGAAGGCATGACCATGATGTGCGTGACTCACGAAATGGGCTTTGCACGCAAGGTTGCGCACCGGGTGATTTTTATGGACCAGGGCAGGATTGTCGAAGACGACACAAAAGACGAATTTTTCGGCAAGCCGCGCTCGGAGCGCGCGCAGCAGTTCTTGTCAAAGATCCTACATCATTGATCTTCTAAGGCCGTATCGTATACCGCGATTTCAGAGGTCAGGCGGCCGGAACGCCCCAAGTTCCCTCAAAGAACTTTTCCCCAAGAGACTTGCGCGCACGCGGCGCCAGCTCTCGTTGCTTGACCTCAACTTCCAGATTATCGGCATCCGCTTGATAGCCGACCGCAATCATCGCCATCGGTGTATAGCCCGCGGGAATAGCAAATTTTTCACGCAGCCGATCGGCATCGAAACCGCCCATCTGGTGCGCAGCCAGCCCCAGCGCCACTGCCTGCAGCACCAGATTTGCGCTTGCCGCGCCGGTGTCATGCTGCCCCCAGCGGTTCGGCTTGGCGTTATGCGCGAATTGGCCCCCGGCAACGGATGCCAAAAGCAGAGGCGCGTTTCTAACCCATGCCTGGTTGCCTTCGGCCAAGCATTCAAACGCCTTTTGCCAAGAAGCGGGGTCGCGGTTGCGGTCCCACAGCAGATAACACCACGGCTGATCGTTGTTGCAGGACGGCGCCCAGCGCGCGGCTTCCAAAAGCGCAATTACTTGTCCGCGCTCCACCGGCCTTGATTTATCAAAAGCGCGCGGACTCCAGCGCCTGGCAATGAGGTCGTGAATGGCTACAGAAGTTTGCGCTTTCTTTTCTATAATCACGGTTTTTCCCCGCATTTATCCATTTTGCCCAGGCTGCATGGTCCGGAACCAAAAGCCATGATGTAAAGCATTCCGCCCATGATGCCGAGGTTTTTCATGAAATTTATCTGGTTTTGCATTTGCGCCGCATCGTCAACCCAGAACGGATGAAAGATGAGCGTCGTCGGGATGATAAACAGGAAAATAGCCAATGCTGCCCAGCGCGCGTTCCAGCCCAGAAGTAGCATCAGACCGCCGCCCAGCTCGATAATAATGGTTGGCACCAGCAGCACCTCGGGCATTGGCATGCCCATACCCGCCATGTAGGCGGCGGTAGCGGAGAAACCGGTGATTTTTCCAAAACCGGAGATGATAAAAATAAACGACAGCAATGCCCGTCCCACCAGCGGCGCATACTGCCTGGTCATTTCACATGCTTTATTCATGATTGCGCTCCTTTCAATTAATCATCTCATTCAAGATCAAACAACAGCAATTCGCTGTCTTCTGTTGCGCCAAGCGTTACGGTTTTTTCGCCTGTAATCTTCGCTCCGTCTCCGGCATTAAGGCGCTCGCCGTTTACTTTGAGCGCACCGCGCACGACATGCACATATGCGCGCCGCCCGTTTGCCAGCGAGTGGCTCAATTCTCTGCGCTTGCTCAAAATCCCGGCATACATCGAAGCATCCTGATGTATGGTCACCGAGCCGTTACGGCCGTCGGGAGACGCAACCAAGAGCAATCTATCCTGCTTTTTGCGTGCCTCAAAATTCTTTTGCTCATAGCTCGGTTGAAGTCCGGTGTATTTCGGCAATATCCAGATTTGCAGAAGATGCACGGTTTCATCATGTGAAGCATTGAATTCACTGTGCGTGACGCCCGTTCCAGCGCTCATGCGCTGCACGTCGTCACGCTTGATGACGGAGCCATTGCCCATGCTGTCCTTGTGCGCAAGCTGACCTTCCAGAACATAGGTGATGATTTCCATGTCGCGGTGGGGATGCGTGCCGAAGCCTTTCCCCGCCTCAACAAAATCTTCGTTGATGACGCGCAAGCTGCCGAAGCTCATGTGTTCGCGGTCAAAATAATCGGCGAAAGAAAAGGTATGGTAGGTCTTGAGCCAGCCGTGATCGAAATACCCACGGTCCTCGCTTTTTCTTATCACAATCATGGCTAATCCTTGAGAAATTTACCGGCGCCAGCTTTTTTTCAAATTGTGCCCAGTTAGCATTAACTCATTGATAATCAATTATATCCCTTAACCACCAGGATTTCACTTCACTACGAACACTCCGTTAACTTAGGTTCAGCATGCACCGAATTGGATGCAGGTGATCAAGAATGAACTGGGAAATGGCTCTTGCAAATAATTATGGGGATTTAGGCATTGTCAAAAGCGCAACACCACAGTATGAACGCGGGAATTTTTGGATTACGCGCTGTGAGTTCAACGGTGCGGCATTTGTAATGAATGACTGCCCGGACCTGAAAATCAATGCGCCTAAGCGAGAGGAAAGCGGTTCCGAATGTGCTTCAGTAACGCAAATAATCGGGATGGTGCACCGGATTAAAGGCGAACCGGCTGCTCGCGCTTAATTACCTCATGCACCTCGGCCATATCCACAGCCAGAGCCTGGCTAATGATACTGTCAAGCGCCGAGGCATGAAGAGCGCCGGGCTGTGAGAACAGAATGACTTGCTCGCGCAGGACCATCAATGTCGGAATCGAACGGATCTGGAAATTCGCGGCGAGCTCCTGTTCCACATCGGTATTGATCTTGCCGAATACAATCTCGGGATGTTTCATTGATGCAGCATCGAATATCGGAGCAAACGAGCGGCATGGTGCGCACCACGGTGCCCAGAAATCCACAATCACCATCGAGTTGCCTGAGACAGTCTGCTCAAAATTATCTTTGGTAAGTTCAACGGTAGCCATTTAAGGTTCTTTCAAAAATGTTTTACTGCTGGGCTCTTTTTTCGCCCGTACTGAACGTGATAGTCTCCTCGATCAGCGGTTGCCCCGTGCCGGAGCCTCCCGACTGGTTATCAGGGGTCACGCTGCGCAATCGATACACTTCACCCGGGATCTTGTTGGACAGGGTGAACAGATAATATTTTCCCACATGCTTGCCCAAACGCTCTTTCAGTTCATCGTTCGCATACGGAACGATTTTGATTTCCTTCCCGTTCACTTCTTTGCCATCAAAAACGAATTTAACCGCATGCACCTCGGCATGGTCAGCCAAAGCGATTCTGATACGCTTGCGGAAATAAGGGGTCTTTCCGCCTGTCAGGCGTTGCATTTCGCTAACGTCACGTTCCAGGAAATAAAGCAAAACCGGATTGCCCTTGGCTTCTTCTGTGGGTGGAAAATTTACCTTGTTTGTGCCGGACAAGAACTCAGCCGTAATATTTTTACCGCCGTCCGGCATTATCTTGTCAATGGAGATTTCCACATCATCCTGGAAGTTTTGTTCCAGCGTGCCGTTTTTGACAAAGGTATAGTGCAGCTTTACCGGCTTGGTAATATTTTTCAGGTGGTCGGTTTCAAAAAGCAGTTTTTCCGCGTCCGAATAACTGTCATCAGCGCGCAGTGTAGCTGCTGAGAATAGCAACAGCATCACCAAATTTATCACGAAAAGATTTCTTAAAAACATAAGCTGAATACTCCGATTAATTGAACATGAAAATTCCAAGCGGTGGCGTGTCCTGCTTTCGGGTCTAGTGCAAAGTTTGCGCTTTTGACAACTCCTGAGCTAATTTTTCATCCAGGATGCCGAGAACCTTGCATATTTCCTCGACTTCAGTTTGTTTCCCCTGGTCGAGATAAACCAGGCCGAGATTGTACCAAGCTTCGGGATAATCACGCTCGAGCATGATAGCTTTGCGATAAGCTGAGATTGCCTGGTCGTTTTGCTGCAAATGCTGGTGCGCCTTGCCCAAGGCGAGCCAGGAATCAGCATTGCGGCTCTCCTCAACACACCACTTTTCAGCGAGTTCCAGCATATCGCTCCATTTATTGCTCGCTTCCAAAGCGGCAGCTTGCAGGAAATAAGGCTCGCGTTCATACGGCCGCTGCCAGAAAGCAACCTCACCATTCAAGGGCGCCACGTTTTGTAGCTTGCTCGTCTCCAGGTTGCTCGATACCCAGCTTACCGGCAGTGAAAAATGATAGGTTTGGTCCAGCCTGGACATAAAAGTCACCACCCCCACCAGCCGCCCCTCCTCATCAAACAGTCCGCCGCCGCTCGCGCCGGATTTGAAAGGCGTTGTGCTTTGAATGACTTTGCCGCCGTCATAGTCATACAGGGCCCGTACCTGGCCTCCGCTCAAGCGCGGCCCTAGCCCACCGACATAACCGATTGCAAAGACTTGCTGACCCACTTTCAGCTTCTCATCCCCGAACTGCGCTACCGGCACAGTAGCCGCGGGGACATAGAGCAGGCACAAATCATGTTCCACATCGCCCTGCTGCTTTTCCGCATTCCAGCGCCGACCGGATTTAATCACTTGGATGCTGGTGGCATTCCTGGTCACATGACAGTTGGTTACCAGTATTCCCGGCGCAACCATTACTCCGGAACCTATTGAAGTACTGCCATTGGGGTTGTACGCTTCGATTTTCATCACTGTGGATGCAAGCTTGGTGTAAAGCTCGATATCCACGTCGGCGTCCCCGGGCAGCGATAACAAAAGCAATGGCACAGCCAGCGTTAAGGCCGTGATCTTTTTCTCCGCTTCTTCCGGTAACCGCCTCACTTTTGCTCTTGGACTAGGGGCACGCCGTATTCGGTGAGTATCGCGTTGATCTTATCCTGGTTCTGTTCGATCAGCTTGTTGATTTGCTCTTTCCATTCCTTGTCTGGTTGGCGCATACCCATGGAAATAGCGAAGTCGAAAACGACATCCTTGTCCTTTTCATTTTCGGACTGCATGGAAACAAGGGCAATCTCGGGATGTTGCTTGGCGAAATAACCCGCAATCGGGCCCCAGATGAACAGCACGTCAATTTTGCCCGGCAGTAAATCCTCGACAATTACCTTGCCGGTGTAGTCCTCGATGGCGCCTGTCTGCAATTGATAAGGCACCATCTGCTCCATAAGATTGTACTTTAGCACCCAATTCGCCGCCGGGCTACCGCCAAACAGGCCGATTTTAATCGAACGCAGGTTGGGCAGCTTGAGAAGGTCTTGGGGTGACTTTACGCTGTCGAGCCCCTTCCCTTTCACATACATCATCATCCAGGTTGAACGGTAATACGGCATCGTCGTCGCCGTTTGCCCGTAGTTGGACGGCACGCCTATTATGATATCGCATTTAAAACCGCCGCCTTCCACACGCGCTCGCAGGGTGTTGCGCAAAAAGCCAAAGCGCTGCGGATACCAGGTATATTCAACCGGCAAGCCGAGTTCTTTGGCGAACAGTTCAGCAATCTTGTTTTCAAAGCCTTCGCGTTTGTTATCGGAAAACGGCAGATTATTGGGATCGGCGCAAACGCGGAAGGCTTTCGCTTCCGGCGAGGCAGCGGATGCCGGCAAACTGAATAAGCAAATCGCGCTCGCAAGAACAAACGGCAGCGACAAGCGTATAAACATGATGCGTATCATATCTCTACTTACCATAAACGGCGCTCATCCAAAAGCTATGTCATTTACTCTCTGCGCCTGGCGCTTCAATCGGGTGCAGATGCCCCGGCTTGATGGCCCCGTCAGAGCGGCCTTTCAGGTAAGCATACAAATTGTCGATATTGTCGACCACCATTTTCGCTTCCTTGAATGGCGCCATTGCCGTTCCCGGCCGGCCTTCCAATACAGTGGTCTTGAATTCGTCCTTGCTCAATTTTTTCAAGCCGTCAATCAACGAAGGCCCAACGAGACCCTGCTGCTGCGCGCCGTGGCAACGCTCGCACGCCATCGCCCGCCAGGTTTTCCATCCGGCGAGGGTGTTGGCATCCACTTTGTCGCCATCCACTACTGTATAGAGCGGCTTGTCATCCGCTAAGGCCATGATGCTTGCCAGCAAGAGAACAGAAAAAAATAGGGTTTTGAATTTCATTTGCAATACCTTCTTAGTTATGCATTGAGCAGCCACAAAAAAAACTGGCATCTCAACGTTAGTCAAGATGCCAGTTATTCAGTTCAACTAATTTGCCAAACGGCCTCTTTCCCTATTAGGGCAAAGAGAACACGGTCAGCGTGCCACCCAGATCCGTGTACTTGGAGAGTTCTTTGTAACCACCCACGGCGCCAAGGCCGTCAGTGTCTTTCTCCAAGCCTGCTGCCAGACCGATTCCAGCCCAGCCGCCAATCCCTGAGAGAACACCGATGTACTGCTTGCCACCGTAACTCCAGGTATTAACGTTGCCGATGATGCCGGATGGGGTCTTGAACTTGAACAGTTCTTTGTTGATGTTCTTGGCATCCACACACTTCAAGTAGCCCTCAAGCGTGCCATAGCAGGCAATTCCGCCAGCGGTGGTCAGAGCGCCGCTCCACACCGAGAATTTCTCCGGTTTGGATTGAACGATCTTGCCATTGCCGGCATCCCAGGTGATGAAGTTACCCATGTGGCTCTCGCCGGGAGGCGGGAACATGGACAGGGTCGCGCCTACATACGGCTGGCCTGCGGTGTATTCAACCTTGAACGGCTCGTAGTTCATGCACACATGGTTCGTGGGCACATAGAACAGGCCGGTTTGCGGGTTGAAGGACGCGGGTTGCTCGTCTTTGCTTCCCAGTGCCGCCGGGCAGACGCCCTTGGTGTCAACATCAGGACCGTTTTGCGCGGTCGAGTACTTGGAGACCACTTGCGGACGGCCGGTCTTCATGTCAACGTGGGTTGCCCAGTTGACTTTCGGATCAAACTTCTCGGCCACCAGCAGGGCGCCGCTTACGCGGTCCATCGTGTAGCCGAAGCCATTGCGGTCAAAGTGCACTAATGCTTTGGTTGGCTTGCCATGCACCGGGATGTCAGCCAGAATCATCTCGTTGATGCCGTCAAAATCCCACTCATCATACGGAGTCATCTGATACACCCACTTGGCCATGCCTGTATCCACATCGCGCGCCCAGATGGTCATTGACCACTTGTTGTCGCCGGGACGTTGTGACGGGTTCCAGGTGCTGGGATTGCCCGAACCGTAGTACATCAGGTTCAAGGCAGGGTCATAACCATACCAACCCCAAGTCGTGCCACCACCGATTTTCCACTGATCGCCTTTCCAGGTTTTCAGGGAGGAATCTGGGCCGACAGGCTGCATCTTCCCATCTTTCCAGGCCATGGTCTTGTTGGGGTCCATGCACATCATATTGTCCGGCCCCGAGCTGGTGCACTTCCAGACCTGCTTGCCGCTGTTGAGGTCATAAGCAGCGACAAACCCCAGCACACCAAACTCACCACCGCTGATACCGGTCATGACTTTGTCTTTCATGACAAATGGTGCGTTGGTGTTGGTTTCACCAATCTTCGGATTGCCGTTCTTGACCGACCAGATTACCCTGCCAGAACCTGCATCCAGCGCCACCAGGGTGGTATCCGCTTGTTGCAGGAAGATCTTGCCGTCGGCATAGGACAGACCGCGGTTCACCGTATCGCAACACATTACGGGAATCACGCTCGGATCCTGCGTGGGCACGTACTTCCACCGGATGGTTTGGTCAGACAGGTTAATGGCGAACACCTTGTTCGGGAACGCTGAATGAATATACAGCGTATCGCCGATCACAAGCGGCCCGCCTTCATGACCACGCAATACACCGGTGGAGAAGGTCCAAGCCACTTTCATGCTACCTACGTTAGATGCATTGATTTGCTTCAATGAGCTGTACCGGTGTAGAGAAAAATCGCCACTCGGGTGAGCCCAGTTATTTGGATTACCTATTAGCCCCGGTAAATCCGACGCAAACGCCAATCCAGAAACAGTCAGCGCCAGCGCCGTAAATACCAAAGGTAAATACTTCAGCCTTGGTTGAATCGTCATAACAACTTCCTCCTTATTAAGCAATTTCAAGATAACAGCGTAAAGTATTATTGAACACGACCCCAAAAAAAGAATGAAACAATTATTGCTCTAACAAACCGAACTTTCTTTGGGGAGAAGGTAACGAACTGCATTACCTTAGCGCACTATATCACATAAAATGACCGAATCAAATTTGTTTTATAGGTCTACTTAAAATCCAATTTTACCGCTTTTTTACAACATGTTATTGTTAAACAACAAAGTCTCAAGCGTGTATCAGAAATGAACGCATGAAAGAATCCAATGAACACTTTGTGTCAGAAATGAAAGTACCCTTTGCATCCTCAAATCAGCTGATTTCAGCCAGATAACATAGACGGGGTCGAACTGCGATTTATGTTAATTTATCAATAAGATCAGCATGGGAACAGAAAACCAAACTCGCGTATATTCAGAGCAGGAAATCAAAGCGCGGCTGGAAAAAGAGCTGCCGCACTGGTATTACGAAGACGGCTGGATTCGCAGGAAATACCGCACCGGAAGCTGGAAAGGCACGCTCATGGTGGTAAACACCGTGGGGCATCTCGCCGAAGCGGCATGGCACCACCCCGACCTCACGGTTTCCTATGCATTCGTCATCGTCAAGCTGGTAAACCACGCAGCCAAAGGTATCACCGACAAGGATTTCGAGCTGGCCAAAAAAATCGAAAGCGTGATTCAGTGGCAGCCGGCCAAGGAAGGCGGTGCCCTGGAAGGCACGCCGAATGACGATCAGCGCTTTAAGTACATCAAGTACGACGAGTAGCCTGCAAATTGTGCCTTATCCATCAATTTGCCACCACGCGCTAAACCGCGACAAACGGTTTTCTGAGATTAGTGTAGCTTTACCGGCGGCTCAGTGCGTCGCGTAATCAACCGTGCCAAGGTGTCGAAAAAGACCTTGAAAAAACCGTGCAGCTCGTAAAGATGCATTTTGTAGAGCGAGAGATACATCAGCCGCGCAAAATAGCCTTCCAGAAAGAGACTGCCGCCGGTGAGTGCGCCCATCAAACTGCCTACAGTGCTGTATTTCCCCAGCGACACCAACGAACCGAAATCGCGGTAGCGGTATGCGGGAATGCTGTGTCCGTGCAATCGAGTCTTGATGGCTTTCACCAGAAACGAGGCTTGCTGATGCGCGGCTTGCGCGCGCGGCGGCACATTGGTGTTTTTTTCAGGCCAAGGGCACGAGGCACAATCGCCGAAGGCGAAGATATTTTCGTCGAGCGTGGTTTGCAGTGTGGGCTGCACCATCAGTTGATTGATGCGGTTGGTTTCCAGCCCGTCGATTTCGCGCAAAAAATCCGGCGCCTTGATGCCCGCAGCCCATACGATAAGTTCCGCCTGAATCATTCTGCCTTTTTGCGTTTGCACGGCATTAGCCATAATCTGGGTCACCCGTTCGCCGGTGTAGATATGTACGCCGAGCGGCTTAAGCTGCTCTTCTGCGGCTTTCGACAAACGTTCGGGCAACATTGGCAATATGCGCTCCGCAGCCTCGATGATGGAAAGCTTGATATCTTTCTCCGGGTCTATCTTATCCAGCCCGTAAGCGATAAGCTGGCGCGTGGTATTGTGCAGTTGTGCAGCAAGCTCTACACCGGTGGCGCCACCGCCTATAATTGCAACTTGCAATTGCTCGGGACGCAGCGGGATGGTCTGTGCGTTGGCGCGGATGCAGGCGTTGACAAGACGCTGCCGGAAGCGCTCCGCATCTTCCGCGGTGTCGAGCGAAATCGCATGTTCGGCTGCACCAGGCGTACCATAGTCGTTGGTGGTGCTGCCCACGGCGATCACCAGCGTGTCATACGGTATCACCCGCCGCGGAATAAGCTCATCGCCATTTTCATCGAAAGTCGGCGCAACGTAAACTTTGCGCTCTGCACGGTTTAGACCATCCATGCTGCCAAGACGAAATCGGAAATAATGCCAGTGTGCTTGCGCCAGATACTCGAGTTTATTGGTGTCGAGGTCCATGCCGCCCGCCGCCACTTCGTGAAGCAGCGGCTTCCACAAATGCGTACGTGATTTGTCGATCAGCGTGATTTGCGCCAAGCGCTTCTTTCCCAGCGTGTCGCCCAGCTGCGTGGCCAGCTCCAGCCCACCCGCGCCGCCGCCGACAATTACGATGCGGTGCAGGGATGAATCAAGATTTATTTGGGCCGTCATTGAAATAGTTTAATCAACCGAAATCTGTGTAATAGTAGCAGAAAGGATATTTCTGCCCATGCGTATTCTCTTGTTTCTGTTTCTGGCATTTACCGCCGGCAGTGCTTCTGCTAGCGGATTTGCTGTCAACGAAATTGCGCCCGGGATTTACGTGCATAGCGGTGCACAGGAGGAAAGCTCGCCGCAAAATCTCGGCGACATCGCAAACATCGGCTTTATCATTGGAGAGAAATGCGTTGCGGTGATTGACACCGGCGGCAGCATAGTGATTGGACGGAAATTGCGCCAGGCTGTGGTAAAAGCGACCCGCCTGCCGATTTGCTATGTCATCAACACACATGTTCATCCCGACCATATTTTCGGCAATGCTGCCTTCAAGGATGATAACCCGGTGTTCGTCGGCCACGATAAATTGCCGGCTGTGATGGCAGCGCGCGGCGGCAATTACCTGAATGCGCTGAAACGCGATCTGGGGCCCGCGACCCAGGGTAGCGAAATTATTATTCCCACCCTGACCGTTAAGGATGTTTTGGAGCTTGACCTCGGTGGCCGCCGCCTTACGCTCAAAGCCTGGCGCACTGCGCATACCGATAATGACCTCACCGTATTTGATGAAAAAACCCAAACGCTGTGGCTCTCCGATCTGCTTTTCACAGAGCATATCCCGGTTGTCGACGGCAGCCTAAAAGGCTGGCTTAGCGTGCTCAAGGAATTCTCGGGAATCAAGGCGCGCCACATCATCCCCGGGCATGGACA
>DATHDD010000007.1:0-6017 GCA_035319205.1 Burkholderiales bacterium
ACAACCTGGGAGGTTATGTCGGCGCGTGGCTTGCCGATATTCTGCTCTATTTTTTCGGTATTTCCGCTTACTGGTGGGCGGTGTTTTTCCTGTTCGCCACCTGGTGGGGCTATAAGCGCATTGACAGCGTGAGTCTCAGCGACCGCCGCTCGTTTATCGTTGCCGCCTGCGGGTTTACCATCCTGCTGATCGCCAGCAGCGGGATGGAGGCGTTGCGCTTTCACAGCATTAAAGCGGCGCTGCCGCTCGCGCCCGGAGGCATGCTGGGCGCCATAATCAGCAAAACCGCAGTCACAGCTTTGGGATTTATCGGCGGCACGCTGATTTTGCTGATGTTGATTGCCATCGGAATCACTCTGTTCAGTGGTCTTTCCTGGGTCAAGCTGTTTGAACGTCTCGGCGGTTTTATCGAAGACAGCTATTTGTTCGGGATTCATTCCTGGCGAAACTGGCGTGATAAGCGCGAAGGCAAAGTCGCAATGAGCCGACGCGAGGAATTCGTAGAAGAAGAGAAGAAGCGCTTCGAAAGCCACGAGCCCATACACATCGAACAGGCGGTTGCCGAGATTCCCAAATCGGCGCGAGTGGAGCGTGAAAAACAGGTGCCGTTGTTCGAGGACTTGCCGGACACGCCCTTGCCGCCGTTGCATCTGCTCGATAAACCGGGCGAAGGCGTAGAGGCCCTTTCCGCAGAGACGCTGGAATTCACTTCGCGGCTCATTGAGAAAAAGCTGATGGATTTCGGTGTGGAAGCAAAAGTGATGGCGGCCTATCCGGGCCCGGTGATCACGCGCTACGAGATAGAGCCCGCAATCGGCGTAAAAGGCAGCCAGATTGTTAATTTGGTGAAGGACCTCGCGCGTGCGCTATCGGTGGTGAGCATTCGCGTGGTGGAAACCATACCCGGCAAGGCCTGCATGGGTTTGGAAATCCCCAATCCTGAGCGTCAGGTCGTGCGGCTCTCTGAAATCCTGAGCTCGCAGGCGTACGCCGATATGACTTCGCCGCTTACCTTAGCCTTGGGCAAGGATATCGGCGGGCACCCCGTGGTGGCTGATCTCGCCAAAATGCCGCATATATTGGTGGCGGGCACTACCGGCTCGGGCAAGTCGGTGGCAATCAACGCGATGATTCTGAGTCTCGTGTACAAAGCTTCGCCGGCGCAAGTGCGGATGATATTGATCGACCCCAAGATGTTGGAACTTTCGGTATATGAAGGCATCCCACATTTGCTGGCACCGGTAGTGACTGATATGAAGCAGGCAGCCAATGCGCTCGCATGGTGCGCAGGAGAAATGGACAGGAGATTGAAGCTGATGTCAGGCCTGGGGGTTCGCCACCTTGCCGGATTCAACCAGAAAATCCGTGACGCGCAAAAGGCGGGCACACCGCTCACCCATCCTTTCAGTTTGACACCGGATAATCCTGAACCGCTGGAGCAGATGCCGCTCATCGTGTTGGTGATAGACGAATTGGCAGACCTGATGATGGTGGTGGGCAAAAAAGTAGAAGAGTTGATTGCACGCCTCGCACAAAAAGCGCGGGCCGCCGGCGTGCATTTGATATTGGCAACGCAAAGGCCTTCAGTGGACGTGATCACCGGCCTTATCAAGGCGAACATTCCGAGCCGCATCGCTTTCCAGGTGTCGGCTAAGGTGGACTCGCGCACGATACTCGATCAGGTGGGAGCGGAGGCTTTGCTTGGCCAAGGCGACATGCTGTATTTGCCGCCGGGAATGGGCTATCCGCAACGCGTGCACGGCGCGTTTGTCTCAGACCAGGAAATGCACAGGGTGGTGAAATATCTGAAAGGTCTGGGCGCGCCACAATATGTGGAAGAAGTGCTGGCAAGCCACGATATAGAACTTTACGACGAGGCGTCTGGTTCCAATGCGGAATCCGATCCGCTTTATGATGAAGCAGTGGCAATCGTTTTGAAATCGCGCCGCGCCTCGATTTCGCTGGTGCAGCGGCACTTGCGCATCGGCTACAACCGCGCTGCGCGATTGATCGAACAAATGGAGCAGGCGGGTCTTGTTTCCGGCATGCAAAGCAACGGCAATAGGGAGGTATTGGCGCCGGCGGGGGAAATCGCAGCTTACTCTCCTCGCAAGACAGTGTATTAATCACCGATGATGCTTTCAGGGGAGACAGGGTGGCCGATATTCAAAGGATCCGGAAGCTTTGATGATTAGAGCCGGTTTTGCCGCCGTCATACTTTTTGCATTTGGCAGTTCTTTTCCCGCACACGCTTCCAGCATTGATAAGTTAAAAGAGTTTATCGAGCACTCTGTCACCGGAAAAGCGCAGTTCAATCAGGAACTACTGGACAAGAACGGCCGCAGCGTACAGAAATCGAGCGGCACAATGCAGTTTTTCCGACCTGGTAAATTCCGTTGGAGCTACGAAAAACCATACGCACAGCTGATTGTCGGTGACGGTGAAAAACTTTGGGTCTATGATCCGGAATTGAACCAGGTCACCGTAAAGAAACTCGATCAGGCACTGGGTGCAAGCCCGGCAGCGTTGCTTGCCGGCAGCAACGAAATCGAGAAGAACTTCAGTCTCAGGGATGATGGCACTCGGGACGGTCTGGAGTGGCTGCAAGCGCTGCCGAATACGCAGGACAGCGCATTCGAGTTTGTGCGTATGGGGTTTAATCAATCCGGCCTGGAAGTCATGGAATTGCGCGACCATTTCGGACAGACCACCGTATTGCGTTTTGTGGATCTGGTGCGCAATCCCCGGTTGAACCCGGAGCTCTTCAAATTCACTCCTCCAAAGGGCGCGGATATTGTCGGTGAGTGATTTATTCGAAAGAAAAGTACCTGCCGCGCCATTGGCCGATCGGCTGCGACCGCAGCGGCTTGAAGATGTTGTCGGTCAAACGCATCTTTTGGGGGAAGGCAAGCCCTTGCGCCTGGCGTTTGAATCCGGCAAGCCGCATTCTATGATCCTTTGGGGCCCGCCGGGATCGGGAAAAACCACGCTGGCGCGGCTGATGGCTCGCATCTTTAACACCGAATTCATTGCGCTTTCAGCGGTGCTTTCCGGGGTCAAGGACATCCGCGAGGCTGTGGAAAGAGCGGAGCTTGTCCTGCAGCAATCCGGGCGCCACACCATCCTGTTTATAGACGAAGTACACCGCTTCAACAAGGCGCAGCAAGATGCATTCCTGCCTTTTGTGGAACAGGGATTGGTCACATTTATCGGAGCCACCACTGAGAACCCGTCATTTGAAGTAATCAGCGCGCTGCTCTCCCGTGCCGCGGTCTATGTGCTGCACCCGCTATCCGATGAAGAATTGGGAATATTGTTCGACCGCGCTAAAAAGCTCGCCATTCCTGGTGCTACGTTTACTGATGAAGCAAAGTCGCTGCTGGTGAGCTACGCCGACGGCGATGCAAGGCGCCTGCTTAACATGCTTGAGCAGCTCGCCACTGCTGTGCAACAAAGCCAAACCACCGATATAAACGCAGATTATGTTCAAAATGTGCTGGCGCAAAGCGTAAGGAGGTTTGACAAAGGCGGGGACGCATTTTATGACCAGATTTCCGCCCTGCACAAATCGGTGCGCGGGTCGGATCCCGATGCCTCGCTCTACTGGATGTGCCGCATGCTGGATGGCGGGGCGGATCCGCGCTACATCGGCAGGCGGTTGGTACGCATGGCGGTGGAAGATGTGGGGCTTGCAGATCCTCGCGCTTTGCGAATCGCATTGGACGCTTGCGAAGTGTATGAACGCTTGGGCAGTCCGGAAGGAGAGCTTGCGCTTGCCGAAGCGGTTGTTTACCTCGCCTGCACCGCCAGGAGCAATGCAGTGTACATGGCGTATAATGACGCGCGCCGCTTTATCAGCGGAGATAAATCACGCCCGGTTCCTGAGCATTTGCGTAACGCTCCGACAAAATTGATGAAGGAAATGGGCTTTGGCAAGGATTACCGCTACGCGCACCACGAGCCGGAAGCCTACGCTGCGGGAGAAAATTATTTTCCAGATGGCGTAACGGCGCAGAACTTCTATCAACCCACCGAGCGCGGGCTGGAAGCGAAGATTGCGGAGCATTTAAAGCACCTGCGCGTGCTCGACCAAAAAGCAAAGAAAAAATAGCAGGGAGAATCATGCTCGACATTCAGTTATTACGTAGTGATCTAGATGGGGTTGCCAAGAGACTTCAAGCGCGCGGGTGCGAGCTTGATACCGCTAAATTCAAGGAGCTCGAGGCGGAGAGAAAGGAAATTCAAAGCAAGACCGAGTATTACCAGTCACAGCGTAACCTCAAGTCAAAAGAAATTGGGCAAGCCAAGGGGAAGGGTGACGAGAAACTGGTTTCCCAAATTATGGCTGAAGTAGCAGAGTTCGGCGATCAACTTAAACAGATGGAGGCTGAGCTTGAATCTGTTCAATCAAGGCTGCAAAACTTTCTCCTTAACATCCCGAACGTTCATCACGAAAGCGTGCCTTTCGGCAAATCCTCGGAAGACAATTTTGAAGTACGGAAGGTAGGCACCCCGCGTAAATTCAGCTTTCCCGTCAGGGATCATGTGGATCTGGGCGAAAGGTTGAAGCAGCTAGATTTCGCCACTGCAAGCAAAATCAGCGGAGCGCGCTTTGCATTAATGAAGGGAGGCTTGGCGCGCCTGCACCGGGCGATTACCCAGTTCATGCTCGATGTACATACTAATGAGCACGGCTACACCGAGATATACGCGCCTTATCTGGTTAATCCTGACAGCATGCTTGGCACCGGACAATTGCCGAAGTTCGAGGCTGATTTATTCGCGGTGCAGAAGAGCGTAAACGAAAAACTTTACCTCATTCCTACTGCGGAAGTGCCGGTCACCAACATCGTGCGCAATGAAATACTGCCGCTGGACAGTCTTCCCCTCAATTTCGTCTGCCATTCGCCATGTTTCAGGAGCGAGGCGGGTTCATACGGCAAAGACACGCGAGGAATGATCCGCCAGCACCAGTTCGACAAAGTGGAAATAGTGCAAATTGTCCGCCCCGAAAAATCCTATCAGGTGCTGGAGGAGTTGACCGGGCATGCCGAAGCAATTCTGAAGAAGCTGGAGCTGCCTTACCGCGTGGTGACCTTGTGTACCGGCGAAATGGGTTTTGCTTCAGCCAAAACCTATGACATCGAAGTCTGGCTGCCGGGACAGAACACCTACCGCGAAATTTCCTCGTGCAGCAACTTTGAAGCATTCCAGGCGCGCCGCATGCAGGCGCGCTTTCGCAACGAGAAAGGCAAAATCGAGTTGGTGCACACGCTGAACGGCTCGGGATTGGCGGTTGGACGCACGCTGATTGCAATCATGGAGAATTATCAAAATTCCAGCGGCGAAATAGAAATTCCCGCGATTCTAAAGCCCTATATGGGCGGTCTGAAAGTTATTGATTCCGTGCGATAACGAAGCGGAGGAGAATTGCCGTTTGATGCTAAAATGCCGCGCAATCGGAGAGGTGCCGGAGCGGTCGAACGGGCCGGTCTCGAAAACCGGTATACGCGCAAGCGTATCGTGGGTTCGAATCCCACCCTCTCCGCCAACGAATCCGCGGATCTTCTTCTCTCTTCCGATTCCGGTGCAAAGTTGATTCGGTTCCAACTTCTGTTGTGATTTGTCGAACTTTTGAACCACCAGCCGTCGTCGGATCGTGTAGCTGGTGCAACAAATCCCTTATTTGCCTTTGCGGTGCTCGAGGGTGATACCGATGATTTCAAGCGCGATCCCCGCCGCCAGCAGGATCGCACCTGCCAAGACCTCGGGTGCGAGCCACATCAGGACGCCGCCGGAGACGACCAGTGCGGCGCCTATCACACGCCGCTCGCGTTTGCGTATTATCAACACGGTCTATTTTACGAAATCCAACCCAAAAAACGCAGTACACCAGAAATCACAGCTGGTTGAGTTGATGCAGATCAACGGAATGCGCCTTATGCTCCGCAAAAACTCGTTCGGTCTGCATCCAACTTCGCCATTTCATGTCTGTCACAATTTCATTAGATCCGTTA
>DATHDD010000008.1:0-4037 GCA_035319205.1 Burkholderiales bacterium
TTTGTGTCGAATATCAAGTCGCGCCACGCGCTGCACGAAGCCGCCGCGGCATTCAGAAAGCATTCCGATTTTCCCGCCGAGCATCTCGCGAGCCCCGCATTCGTGCCGGGCGTGGCGTGGAGCGATCATCTGTCCTTCTGGCGCGCGGGTTATCCGGCGGTGATGGTGACTGACACCGCGTTCTACCGCTACCCTCACTACCACTGCGCCACGGATACTCCCGATAAAATCCGCTATGACGAGATGACGCGCGTGGTCCAAGGTTTGGCTAAGGCAATTGCGGCGCTTGCCGGAGAAGAATAATCCGGCACCACCTGTTATTTCGCCAGCTGCCGCAACATGTTCACAGCTTCGGAATACAGGGTGATTTATAATTTAATAACGACTCCTTATATTTGCCATGACAACGCTGCAATCCCTCGTTGAAAACTACGGCTACTACGGGGTTTTTGCAGGTGCGTTTCTTGAAGGAGAGACGGTGCTTGTCATGGGTGGTTTCGCCGCTCACAGCGGCTATCTGGCGCTTCCCTGGGTCATGCTGATGGCTTTTTTTGGCAGTCTTTTTGGCGACCAGCTTTATTTCTTCCTCGGTCGCCGGCACGGACGGCGGATATTGCAACGATTTCCCTTGCTCCGTGCGCGCGCAAACAAGGTTGATGCGCTGCTAGCCCGATACCACACACCCGTCATTCTTATGATTCGGTTTCTCTATGGGCTGCGCATCGTCGGCCCAATAGTCATTGGCATGAGCGGCGTGCCCACTCTGAAGTTTGTGGGATTGAACATCATCAGCGCTGCCATTTGGGCAGTAATGTTCAGCAGCGTGGGATTTCTCTTTGGCGAAGTACTGCAACTGGTGCTGACCGACCTGAAGCGCTATGAAGAAATAGCGCTGGGCGTGATTGCTCTGATAGGGATAACAATATGGCTTGCTTACCGGTATCGGAATAAGTGAAGGTTAAAGACGAATACCGGGAAGCAAGCGGATATTGAATTCCGGGATGTGAGATAATTTCACCCGCTTTTTTTCGTTTGATAATTCCAATTGAATAACATATTAATTCTTGTTAGGCTGGAAATCTGATGAGATAAGGACTGCAATCATGACACCACAACCCTTGTTTCAGACCCTAAAATCGTTTCTCTTTGCCGGCATCTTGATTGCTGTAATGCTTTTCTTTGATGCGGGCAGTGGAAAACCGCCAATCCATTTATAACAATGCAGCTATGAGCACAGGCATCACCATCGAAGGGCGGGAGTTTTCCCTCGCGTTCCCCGCCAAGGAAGGCGGCGAGCCGAAGCGCATCGCACTCACGCTTAGCGAAGGTTTCACTTACCGCGCAGTGGTGCGCAGCGCTTCGCAGCAGCGGCGCCTCGTCGCAAGCTTCGCCGAATCGGAACTTGCAGCGGTAGTCCCGCCCGAGGGCGGCTTTGTCGGCAATCTCAGGGTTTGGGAAAACCTGGTGCTTCCCGCGTCCTATCACGTAGAGCAGGACATCGAGCAGCTGGACATACGCGCAGGTTCGATTTTCCGCCGTCTTAAAGGCTACCGGCGCAGTGGACAGGAACTCTGTGCGCAGCAGCCGATGGAGCTTTCACATATCGAATTGCGGTGCGCCGCGTTCGTGCGCGCGATGCTGGTCGAGCCCGAAATCATGGTTTACGACTCGCTGTTCAAGGGATTGAGGAGTTTCGAGGTAGATCAGGTGCTGGAGTTCGACCGCGTATTTCACCTGTATTTTCCGTTCCGTACGTCAATCTGGGTGGATCTCGAGCTGCCGACGCTGCCCGAGATCGCGGTGCGGGAAACATTTTTGATTTAAGCGAGCAGCCAATGGAAACTTTTCCCAAACCGGACCAGCGCTTCAAGCAAATAGGAAGCAAGGCGGTTATTTTTCTGATACTCGCAGCAGCGCTCGCGCTCGGCACGGTGACGGCGGGACTGGTGCATCAGGACTACTTTGTAAAAACCGCGCGCCTGTATTTTTTTGCGGACAGCGCGCAGGACATTGCCAAAGGAATGTCGGTGCAGCTATCCGGCTTCAAGATCGGCACAGTGGACAATCTTTGGCTTGAGCCGAACGCAACCGTGAGGGTGCGCTTGTTGATTAACAGGCAGTACATCCATTTTGTCAGGCAGGATTCGCAGGCGCGGCTTGCCAAGGAAGGCTTGATCGGGACGAGCTTCATCGAAATCACTCCCGGCACGCCCGAGGTGCGGCAGGTGGAGAATGACGGGGTACTGAAATTTGCGCGCGCGAAGGAGATTGCCGACGTCGTGCCCGACCTTGCAGCGCGCATCGGCCCGATTCTCGCCGACATCAAGTCCATTACCCAGTCCATCAACGATCCCAATGGAGATGTCCGGCAGGCGCTGAAGGGAATCCATCAGGCGAGCACGTCGCTTGCCGAAGCCGCCGACAGCGTGAGCCAGCTCGCGCGCTCCGGGGATACGCGGATTGCCAGCATTCAAGAGCACGCTAATTACGTACTCGACCGCGCGGGAGCCAGCGTTGACAAGACCAATAACCTGCTTGACACGCTGGGCGGGACGCTTGTCACCGTTGACAAGGCAATCCCCGAAGTGCTGTTCAAGCTCAACTCCGCGCTGGATAACGCGAACGCCGCGAGCATCGAAGCGCGAAAACTGGTCTCCGGTCTTTCAACCGATTTGCCGCCCGCGGTATCGGAAGGGCGAAGCTTAATGCGCGATACGCACGAAGTCGTGCAAGGCGCGAAGAAAACCTGGCCCATCCGGAATTATCTGCCGCCAGCAGCGGAGCAGGCGCTGCCGTTCGACAGCAATGACGATTCGACCCATAAGCGTTAGCGCGCTGGCGCTGCTGCTCGCCGCCTGCGCAGCACCGCCGCCCGAGCCGCCGCGCACGCAGCAGGAGGCGATTACTCTCAACCAGAGCGCGCGTTTAGCGTTCGAGCGCGGTGATTTCACCAGAGCGGGTCAACTCTACGAGCAGGCGCTCGCAGCCGACACCTCCATCGAAAACGCCGACGGCATCGCGATGAATGCGCTGAGCCTCGCACAGGTGCACCAGAAGCAGGGCGATTCTGAAAAAGCGCAGCGCGATCTTGACCTGGTTCTTAATGACAGCGCGCTTGCGATTTCCCGCGAACGCAGGGCTGAAGCCGCGGCGCGCAAAGCGCAGATCGCGCTCGCAGCGAATGACACTCAAACGGCTGACCAGTGGGCTGACACCGGGCTTGGCTTTTGCGCGGGTTCCTGCCCGGTTCAGGCGGCGCTTTTGAATTTGCACGCGCGCGCGGCGCTTGCGCGAAATGATTCGGCCGGCGCGATCGAATGGGCCGCGAAAGCGCAATCCGCCGCAGGTGATGAACGCGGGCGCGCGGAACGCGCAAACGCGCTGCGCATAACAGCGGAGGCGCGGATTGCGGCTGGCGATCAGCGCGCGGCGATACCATCGCTCAATGAAGCGCTCGCGCTCGACAAGACGCTCGCTCTGCCTCCGCGCATATATTCTGACCTCATGCTGCTCGGCCGCGCGCACGCCGGGATCGGGGAGCGCGAAGCGGCACGCGGCTATTTCCTGCGCGCGCTTGCGGTGGCGAATGCGCTAAAAGACGTTGAAGGCGCGCGCGACGCTCAAGCCGCGCTTGATAAGGAATGAGCAAACAACAGCGCATTTTCACGGGTTTTGGCTGCGTGCTCATCGCAGCACTTGCACTCATGTATTTGGGATTCTTTGATGGGACCGAGCGCGCACTGCTCGACGCCGAGTTCCGTTATCTGCGCGCGCACTACCCGCAGCCCGTTGCGAAAGACATCGTGGTCATCGGCATCGACGAGGCCACGCTTGCCGCGCAGCCCGAGCCGTTTGCGCTGTGGCATCCGCACCTGGGCCTGATTCTGAAAGGGCTTACCCTTGCCAAACCCGCTGTTGTGGGACTCGACATCCCGCTTCCGGTCCGCTCTTTTAATTTTCTGATTCCGAATTATGATCGGCCATTGCTCGAGGGGATTGAGGGCTTGAGCAGAGTTGCGCCGGTGGTGCTGGCGCAA
>DATHDD010000009.1:0-18669 GCA_035319205.1 Burkholderiales bacterium
GGGCATGGATCTCGGTGTAGATAAAGCCGGGCCGCACGGCGTTTACGCGAATGCCTTCTTCGGCGACTTCCTTGGCCAGTCCTATAGTCATCGAATCAATGGCGCCTTTGGATGCGGCATAGTCCACGTATTCCCCGGGAGAACCCAAACGTGACGCGAACGATGACACGTTGACAATGACTCCGCCCGCCCCGCCCCGCTTAGTGGACATGCGCCGCACAGCTTCGCGAGCGCACAAGAAACACCCGGTAATGTTTGTCGCAAAAACACGGTTCAGACGAGCAGCGCTCATATTCTCAAGCTTCATTTGCTGCTCTAAAATTCCGGCGTTGTTGACGAGCGCAGTAAGCGGGCCTAGTTGCTTGTCTACGGTCTCGAACAATCGGACCACATCGGATTCCGAAGCCACGTCAGCAGCCACGGCAATGGCCCGCCCTCCGGTACGGGTGATTGCGCTGACGACGGAATCGGCTGCGGATCGATTTTGGATATAGTTGACACATACGGCGTAGCCGCGCTGCGCTGCAATCTGTGCCGTGGCAGCACCTATTCCGCGGCCGCCGCCGGTAATGATTATTACTTTATTCATGGCTTAAACTTCGTGTTATCCGGAGCTGCCATTAATATTTCATCGGCATAACAAGCTATAACTTGCCGGACGTGCTGGCGATGCCTTTCAGCATCTCCGCCGCGTGCTTGCGCGTGGTTTCGGTGATCTTGACGCCGCCCAGCATGCGGGCGATCTCCTCGATGCGCGCTTTTTCGTTCATCACTTCAATGCGGCTCAGGACAGAGCCGTTGACCGAGGATTTGCTCACCTGCCACTGCTGATCGCCAGCCGCCGCGACTTGCGGCAGGTGCGTGATGCAAAGCACCTGTCGCTCTTTGCCGAGTTTTTTCAGCAATCTTCCGACAATCTCTGCGACGCGCCCGCCGATGCCGGCGTCAACTTCGTCGAAAATCATGGTGGGCACGGCGCCAACTTTGCTGGTGACGACTTGAATTCCCAGGCTGATGCGCGACAATTCGCCGCCTGAAGCGACTTTTGCAAGCGGCCGCAACTGCAATTCTTTATGAGCGCTTACCAGAAATTCCACTTGCTCCAAGCCATGAGCCGAACCTTGTTCAAGTGCAATCAATGCTACCGAAAATTCACCGCCGCTCATGGCGAGGTTTTGCATCGTATCAGTGACTTCCTGCGATAGTGATTTCGCGGCCTTCTTGCGTGACGCACTTAATTTTTTGGCATGGGCTTGATACGAGCTGTACGCGGATTGTTCCAGTTCTTTCAATTCCTCCACTCCGCCAACGCCGCCCATTTCCTGCAAGCGCGCCTCGAACCTTAGCAGCAAATCCGGAATTTCCTCGGGCTTCACGCGATGCTTGCGCGCGGTTGAATGAATCGCATCCAGGCGCCGCTCCGCTTGCTGCAAACGTTCAGGATCGAGATCAAGCTTCTCCTGGTAATGCCGTATCGTGTACACCGCTTCCTGCAGCTGGATTTGCGCGGGTTCCAGAATATCCAGAATGTTTTTCAAACCGGGGTCGTGTTCAATCAAGTTCCGGAAACGGGAAATCAGCGAATTGAGCTGTGCGATCAGCGCAGCATCATTTTCTGAAAGCGCATCAAGCGCCATTCCTGCTGCCTCGAGCAAAGTTGCGGCATGGGCAAGACGCGAGTGTTCCGCCTGAAGCGATTGCCATTCATCAGGGGAAAAATTCAGGGTCTTGAGTTCGCGCACCTGCCATTCCAGCTGCTCGCGCTCTGCGGCAAAGGCAGCTGCGTTGGTCTCCCATTCCTGCCGACGCTTGTGCAAACTTTGCCATTGTCGGTAATGCTCAGCGACTTGTGCTGACAAGTCATCCAGTCCGCCGTAGGCATCCACCAGTTCGCGCTGCGATTCGGCCTTGAGCAGCGTCTGGTGCGCGTGCTGGCCATGGATCTCGACCAGCTTCTCCCCCGCTTCGCGCAACTGCTGTACGGTCGCCGTGTGGCCGTTGATGAATCCGCGCGAGCGGCCGTTGGCTTCAATCACGCGGCGCATCAAACAAACTCCGGGGTCACCCTCCAGATCATTTTCGCGCAGCCAGGCCGAAAGCGGGGCCAGTTTGCCGATATCGAATTCGGCGGCGATCTCGGCACGCTCGGCACCGTTACGCACTACAACGCCATCGGCTCGTTCTCCCAGGGTAAGCGCCAGTGCATCAATCAGTATGGATTTCCCCGCGCCGGTTTCCCCCGTCAGCACGGTAAAGCCCGGTTTGAATTCGAGCTCCATGGTGTCGACGATGACAAAATCGCGGATGCTCAGAGCCTGTAACATGGCTATGAAGTTTGGCTCCAGTGCAACTTTTCGCGCAGCATGTGGTAATAGTTGTGCCCCACCGGGTGAAGCAGACGAATGGCGTCGGGAGCGCGTCGCACCTGGATTTTGTCGCCATCGCGCAAATCAAAATGCGAATGGCTGTCGAAGTGCGCGCGCGCGTCGCCTGAATCGTGCATCAGGATTTCCACGGTGGAATCGCCGCTCACTACGATCGGGCGGTTGCTCAAGGTATGGGGAGAAACCGGCACCAGGGCGATCAGGCTCAGCGAAGGATGCACTATAGGCCCGCCGGATGACAGCGCGTAAGCGGTCGACCCGGTTGGGGTGGACACAATCAAGCCGTCGGAGCGCAAAGTGTAGACGTACTGCTGATTGATATGGACGTCGAATTCAATCAGGCTGCCCTTTGCGCCCTTGCTTATCACCACGTCATTGAACGCCAGCACTTTCAGTACGCTCTGATTATTACTGAATATTTCCGCTAAAAGCAGCATGCGCGCTTCAGTAACATACTTCCCATCGAGAATCGCTCCTATGGTCTCCAACATGGTGTCCACCGAAATGTCGGTAAGAAACCCAAGCCGTCCCTGGTTGACGCCCACCAGCGGCACGTTGTAGGGAGCAAAGGTGCGTGCAATATTGAGCATGGTGCCATCGCCGCCGATTACGATGGCGAGATTAGCGCGCTTGCCGATTTCCTCGAGCGCCAACACCGGGTAAGTGCTGTTTTCGAGATGCACAGCAGTCAGCCTGTCCACCAGCACCGTGATGCCGCGGCTTTCCAGGAAACGAGCCAAACGCTGCAAATGCCCAGCGATTTCCGGGTTTTTATATTTGCCGATGAGGGCAACAGTTTTAAACGAATTATTCATCCGGGCATTAAAGCATATTTTATAGCCATCAGCTATCAGCTTTCAGCTTGAATGTGATGCGGCTCCGGCGCGGTTTGTGTTGACCACTGATTGCCGACAGCTGAAAGCTGCTACAATAAATTGATGCTCAGTGAACGCGCCCAGATACTGCTAAAAACTCTGGTGGAACGCTATATCAGCGACGGCCAGCCGATCGGCTCGCGCGCGCTTTCGAAATATTCCGGCTTGGATTTAAGCCCGGCTAGCATCCGCAATATCATGGCCGACCTGGAAGAGATGGGTTTCATCGCCAGTCCGCATACCTCGGCCGGACGAGTGCCTACCCCGCTTGGCTACCGTTTTTTCGTGGACACCCTGCTCACCATCAAGCCACTCGACATGGTGCAAGTCAATCAGCTGGAAGGCCAGTTGCAGACTGAAAATATGCAAAAATTGGTGTATTCCGCCTCGCATCTGCTCTCGGATCTCACGCACTTTGCCGGAGTGGTAGTAAACCCCAAACGCCGCAGCGCCACGTTCCGGCACATTGAATTCCTCAACCTCGCCGACAAGCGTATTTTGCTTATAATAGTCACCCCTGAAGGAGACGTACAAAATCGCATCATCCTTACAGAAAAGAACTATTCCCCCGCGGAGCTTACTCAGGCAGCTAATTTCCTCAACCAGAATTATGCTGGCAGCACTTTCGAGGAAATACGCAAGCATATCCAGGAAGAGCTCCGGCAGTTGCATAGCAATATGAGCGCCCTGATGACCGCTGCGCTGGATGCAGGAAGCCAGGCGGTCTCGGAGTCTGCGGGTGACTACGTAATATCGGGCGAACATTACCTGCTGCATGTGCAAGACCTGTCTTCCAACATGGCGCACTTGCGGAAGTTGTTCGATCTGTTCGAACAGAAAACCGCCCTGCTGCAGCTTCTCGACATCAGCAGCCGCGCTCACGGCGTGCAGATTTTCATCGGCAATGAGTCGGGGCTGGTGCCACTGGATGAATGCAGCGTGGTCACTGCGCCCTATGAAGTGGATGGGCAAGTCGTGGGCACCGTCGGCGTGATCGGCCCGACGCGCATGGCTTACGAACGGATCATTCCCATTGTTGACATCACCGCGAAACTTCTCTCCAGCGCGCTATCGCAACACTAATTTTAATAATGTCATCTTACCGGACCGAACCCTCCTACCAGCACGGTACGCCTGCACAAACCGGCATCCTGCTCATCAATCTCGGCACTCCGGATGCGCCAACAGCACGGGCATTGCGTTCTTATCTCAAGCAATTCCTGTCCGACCCGCGGGTTGTGGAAATTCCCCGTATTTTCTGGTGGCCGCTCCTGCACGGCATCATTCTCAACACCCGCCCGAAAAAATCGGCGGAAAGATACGCCAAAATCTGGATGAGCGAAGGCTCGCCGCTCAAAGTGCACACCGATCGCCAGGCGAATTTGCTGCGCGGCTATCTGGGGGAGAGAATCAAATCGCCGCTCAGCATCGAATACGCCATGCGCTATGGTAAGCCTTCCGTTGCATCAGCGCTCGCCAACCTCAAGCACTGCGAGCGCATACTGGCGCTGCCGCTCTACCCGCAGTACGCCGCCAGCACTACCGCAAGCGGCTTCGACGCTGTATTCAAGGAATTGCAACATATGCGCAACGTGCCGGCGCTGCGCACGGTTAAGCATTATCACGACCACCCGGGCTATATCGCAGCGCTTGCGCAGAGCGTCAATGATTACTGGATGAAAAACGGCCGGCCCGATAAACTCATCGTCAGTTTTCATGGCGTGCCGCGCTCCACGCTGGACAAAGGCGATCCCTATCATTGCGAATGCCAGAAAACTGCAAGGCTGCTCGGTGAAGCGCTGGGGTGGGAAGAACCGCGCTACCTAGTCTGCTTTCAATCGCGTTTTGGGCGCGCCGAGTGGCTGAAACCTGACACCCTGGAAGTGCTGCACAAGCTGGGCAAACAGCGCACCGAGCGGGTAGATGTGGTTTGCCCTGGTTTCGTAAGCGACTGCCTGGAAACGCTGGAAGAAATCGCCATTGAAGGCAAGACGGCTTTCTTAAACAGCGGTGGCAAGGAATTTCATTACATTCCCTGTCTTAACGAGCGGGCCGACTGGATACACGCTCTTTGCGAAATCGCGCTGGAAAACCTGCATGGCTGGGTCTCGGTCAGATACGACACGCAAGCCGCTCAAATAGCCGGCCGCATGGCCCGTGAAAGGGCGCTCGCTTTAGGCGCCAAAGCCTAAACCATTTTTTCAATTTCCCTTGAAATCGCCAAAAAAGGCCCCATTTACATTTTCGTTTGATGGGAGGAAATAATGCAAGAATCGCAGCAAAATCCGTCACCTGAGCTCAACCAGGCAGAACCTGCCGCGGCGCCACACGCTGAAACCGCGCCCAGCTTGGAAGAACAGCTCAAGAAAGCGGAGCTTGCCGCAGAAGAGCACCATGACGCATGGCTGCGGGCCCGCGCCGAAGCGGATAACATCCGCAAGCGCGCCCAGGTGGAAATCGCCAACGCGCATAAATACGCCATAGAAAATTTCTCAAGCGCGGTATTGGCAGTGAAAGACAGCATGGAAGCTGCGCTGGCTACCGAAAACGCCACTACGGAAAGCCTCAAAAGCGGCGTGGAATTAACGCTTAAACTGCTGGCCTCGGTATTTGAAAAGTTCAATATTTGCGAAATCAAAGCGCTCGGCGAAAAATTCGATCCGCACCGTCACCAAGCCATCACCACGGTGGAATCGGAAAGTGAACCGAATACCGTCATTAGCGTGATGCAAAAAGGCTATACGCTCAATGACCGGGTCATCAGGCCTGCGCTGGTGGTGGTCGGCAAGCCTAAACATACTTGAATTACCTGTATTGCACCCTGATATAACAAGCAACATTAACCATTTATCGCTAAGGAATCATCATGGCAAAGATCATTGGAATTGACTTGGGAACCACCAACTCCTGTGTTGCCGTCATGGAAGGCGGCAAGCCCAAGGTCATCGAAAACTCAGAAGGCGCGCGCACCACGCCTTCCATCGTCGCCTATATGGATGACGGGGAAATCTTGTGTGGCGCGCCCGCCAAACGCCAGGCGGTGACCAACCCGAAAAACACCCTGTTCGCGGTGAAGCGGCTGATCGGCCGGCGCTTCAGCGAAAAAGAAGTGCAAAAAGATATTAACCTGATGCCATACAAAATCATTGAAAACAAGAATGGCGATGCCTGGATTGAAGTGCAGGGGAAAAAGATCTCTCCGCCTGAAGTTTCCGCCCAGGTATTGATAAAAATGAAAAAGACAGCCGAAGACTATCTCGGCGAGAAGGTAGAGGAAGCGGTCATCACTACACCGGCCTATTTCAACGATTCGCAGCGCCAGGCGACCAAGGATGCCGGGCGCATCGCCGGGCTGGAAGTCAAACGCATCATCAACGAGCCGACCGCGGCGGCGCTCGCTTTCGGCCTGGACAAAAAGGAAGGCGACCGCAAGATTGCAGTCTACGACCTGGGAGGCGGCACTTTCGACATTTCCATCATTGAAATCGCGGTAGTCGAGGGCGAGCATCAGTTTGAGGTACTGTCCACCAACGGCGACACCTTTCTCGGCGGCGAGGATTTCGACCAGCGGCTGATTGATTACCTGGCCGACGAATTCAAGAAAGACCAAGGCATTGACCTGCGCAACGATGTGCTGGCCTTGCAACGCCTCAAGGAAGCGGCGGAAAAGGCCAAAATCGAGCTCTCCAGCACGCAGCAGACCGAAGTCAATCTGCCGTATATCACCGCGGATGCGCGCGGTCCGAAGCACCTCAATATCAAAATCACCCGCGCCAAATTCGAGAGCCTGGTTGAAGATCTGATCGAAAAAACCGTCGAGCCGTGCAAAATCGCGATCAAGGACGCCGGAGTGAAACTTTCCGACATCGAAGACGTGATCCTGGTCGGCGGCCAGACGCGCACTCCCAAGGTACAGGACAAAGTGAAGGAGATTTTCGGCAAGGAGCCGCGCAAGGACGTTAACCCGGATGAAGCGGTGGCGGTCGGCGCAGCGATCCAGGCCGGCGTGCTGCAGGGCGAAGTCAAGGACGTGCTGCTGCTCGATGTAACGCCGCTTTCCCTGGGCATCGAGACCCTGGGCGGAGTGATGACCAAGCTCATTCAGAAAAATACCACCATTCCGACCAAGGCGCAGCAGGTGTTCTCCACCGCTGACGACAACCAGACTGCGGTGACCATTCACGTGCTGCAGGGCGAGCGCGATATGGCCTCGGGCAACAAGAGCCTCGGCCAGTTCAACCTTACTGACATTCCGCCCGCGCCGCGCGGGCTACCGCAGATCGAAGTCACATTCGACATCGATGCCAATGGCATTTTGCACGTTTCGGCCAAGGACAAGGCAACTGGCAAGGAAAACAAGATCACCATCAAGGCGAGTTCCGGCCTGAAGGAAGAAGAAATCCAGCGCATGGTCAAGGACGCCGAAGCGCACGCAGAGGAAGACCGCAAGACGCTGGAACTGGTGAATGCGCGCAACCAGTGCGACGCCCTAATCCATTCGGTGAAAAAATCGCTGAAGGACTATGGCGAAAAGCTCACGGCCGACGACAAGACCAAGATCGAGTCTGCGCTGAAAGACGCAGAAGAGGCACTCAAGAGCGACGACAAGGCCAAGATCGAAGCAAAAAGCCAGGCGCTGGCCGAGGCATCTCACAAGCTGGCGGAGCAAATCTATGCCCAGACTCAGGCGCAGCAGCAGGCGCAGCAAGGGCAAACCGCTAGCGCTTCTGGAGATAGCGGCAAAAAACCGGACGACGGCAATGTAGTAGATGCGGAATTCGAGGAAGTGAAAGACAAGAAATAAAAACGCTAACTTTAGAGGCACAGAGACACAGGGTAAACAATATGTTTGCTCTTTATGTTCTCTGTGCCTCAGTGTCTTTGTGGTGAGATATTTATGCCGAAAAAAGACTACTACGAAGTGCTCGGCGTCAACCGCGACGCTTCTGAAGGGGAAATCAGGAAAGCCTATCGCAAGCTGGCGATGAAGCATCATCCTGACCGCAATCCTGACAACCCCAAGTCCGAGGAGCAGTTCAAGGAAGCCAAACAAGCTTACGAAATTCTCAGTGATCCCGAGAAACGCGCGGCGTATGATCAATTCGGTCATGCCGGGGTTGATCAGCAAGCGGGAATGGCCGGAATGGGCGCCGGCTTCGGTGGCTTCACTGATGCTTTCAGCGATATTTTCAGCGACATTTTCGGCGGTGCACGCGGCCGATCCGGCGTCTACCGCGGCGCCGATCTGCGTTACAACCTGGAAATCACGCTGGAAGAAGCGGCGCGCGGAACCGAAACCCGCATCCGCATTCCCACCATGGCTTTATGCGATACCTGCCATGGCTCCGGCGCGAAATCCGGCACCAAGCCTGTCACCTGCTCCACCTGCGGCGGCCACGGTCAAGTACGCATGCAGCAGGGATTCTTCTCAATCCAGCAAACCTGTCCGAAGTGCCATGGCAGCGGCAAGGTCATTCCAGAACCGTGCGCGACATGCCATGGCGCGGGCCGCGTCAAGCAGCATAAAACCCTGTCAGTCAAAATACCAATAGGAATAGACGATGGTGACCGTATCCGCTTGAGCAGTGAAGGCGAGGCCGGCGTCAACGGCGGGCCGCCAGGCGATTTATATGTGGTAATCCACCTCAAGACACACCCTGTTTTTACCCGTGATCACAGTGATCTGCACTGCGAAATGCCTATTAGTTTCACTGCAGCTGCACTCGGCGGAGAAATAGAAATTCCCACGCTGGATGGTTCCGCCAAACTTAAAATTCCTGCCGAGACGCAAAGCGGGAAAGTATTCCGTCTGCGCGGCAAAGGCATCAAGGGGGTGCGCAGCAGCACATATGGCGACCTGCTGTGCCACGTGGTGGTGGAAACGCCGGTCAATCTCAGCCCGCGGCAACGTGAGTTGCTGACTGAACTCGAGGCCATAAATCAGCGCGATGGCGGACGCCACAATCCTCGCGCAAAATCCTGGATGGACAAGGTTCGCGAGTTTTTTGAATCTTAATCGTGAACCTTCCGGCGAAGGCTAACATGGGCAAGGTCCATGTTATGCCGAAGCCACAAGTCCAAGCGAGTTTTTTGAATCTTAATCGCGAACCTTCCGGCGAAGGCTAAGCATTGCTCTGCCTAGAAGTACGCGGCGCCGATTTCAACGCGGCTCTAGCTGCGCTCAGGCACGCCGCCAGACTGTTCCATGCGGCGTGTCTTCAAGAACGACTCCAGCCTTCAGCAACTCGTCGCGAATGCGGTCCGATTCGGCAAAGTTATTCGCCTTGCGCGCTGCGGCACGCAAAGCAATCAGTTCTTCGATGCGCGCAGGGTTCATTGTCGCGCTCCCGCTGGCTACGGCTTCACCCGGCATCGATTGCAGGTAAACCTGAGGATCGCGTTGCAATAAACCCAGTACTCCTGCCAACGCCTTGAGCAATCCCGCTTGCTGCGGAGAGCGTGTCTTGTTTACTTCATTTGCGAGGTCAAACAGGACTGCCACGGCTTCAGGCGTATTGAAGTCATCGTCCATCGCTTCCTTGAACCGCTTCGCGTAGGGTTCATGCCAGTGTATTTTCGCCTTTCCCGCATCGACGTCTTTCAAAGCGGTATAGAGCCTGCTCAACGCGTGCCGCGCATCGTCAATGTGCTGGTCGGAATAACTCAAAGGGCTGCGGTAGTGCGTGCGCAGAATGAAAAAACGCACCACCTCCGGATCGTACTTTTTCAGTACCTCGCGCACAGTGAAAAAGTTGCCGAGCGACTTGGACATCTTTTGCTCGTCCACCCGCACGAAGCCGTTGTGCATCCAGTAATTGACGAAAGCGTGGCCGTTGGCGCCCTCGGATTGGGCGATTTCGTTTTCGTGGTGGGGAAATTGCAAATCCTGGCCGCCGCCGTGAATATCAAAGTGGCTGCCAAGATTCTTTTCGCTCATGACCGAGCATTCGATATGCCAGCCGGGACGACCCTTGCCCCACGGTGAATCCCATTCGGGCTCGCCGGGCTTGGCCGCTTTCCACAGCGCGAAATCCAGCGGGTCGTGTTTGTCCGTTCCGATTTCCACGCGTTCTCCCGCGCGCAAGTCATCCGGCGATTTGCCTGAGAGCTTGCCGTAACCGGGGAACTTGCGCACGTCGTAATACACATCGCCATTGGCAGCGCGGTAAGCAAGGCCCTTGTCCATGAGTTTTTCAATCATCCGCACCATGTCGGTAACATACGCAGTGGCGCGCGGCTCGGACACCGGCTTCTCCACCCCCAATGCGCCGGCATCTTCATGCATGGCCTGAATGAAGCGTGCTGTAAGCGCGGTGACCGGTTCGTTATTTTCGGCGGCGCGCTTGATGATTTTGTCGTCAATGTCAGTTATGTTGCGCACGTAGTTCACCGCATATCCCGACGCTCTCAACCAGCGTTGCACCACGTCGAACACCATCATCACGCGCGCATGCCCGAGGTGGCAATAGTCGTAGACCGTCATGCCGCAGACGTACATGCTCGCCTTGCCGGGTGTAATCGGCACGAAAGGCTGCTTTTCGCGGGTCAGTGTGTTGTAGATTTTCAGCATGGCTTCCGGGAAGGGATGTACGCAAGATCCTCAACTGGTGTGACCAGGCGTAAAGGACATGGCCAAGAGGCACCAGAGTATGATTGTGAATTAAGGGGGCTTCTTGGTAGAATCAGCTTATGTTGAATTTAAAGGCGAAAAAGTATACCACAATGAAAAAACCCAATATTGCGGCTTTGCTCTTGCTGCTGGCACTAACGATGTCCAGTATGTGGGCTGCGGCGGACGAATTGCAGGACGCCAACACGCTTTTCAAGCAAGGCAATAACGCTCAAGCGTTGGATAAAGTAAATAGCTACCTCGCCAATCATCCCAAGGATGCCAAGGCACGCTTTCTGCTAGGCTTGATTCTTACCGAGCAAAACAAGTCTGCTGAAGCAATCAAAGTATTCACTGCGCTCACTGAAGATTATCCTGAACTGCCTGAGCCGTACAACAATTTAGCAGTGTTGTATGCCGCCCAGGGCCAATACGACAAGTCCAAAATCGCGCTTGAAACCGCGATACGCACTCATCCCAGTTATGCCATCGCCCACGAAAACCTTGGCGATATCTATGCCAAGCTGGCGACGCAGGCATATGACAAAGCCCTGCAGCTCGACAAAACCAATACCACTGCGCAAACCAAGCTGGAACTAATAAAGGAACTGTTTCCAGGCAGTCCGCGGGCGGCGAAAGCAACCGCCAAACAGGAAACTGCAAAGACTGATACGGTAGCCGCAGTCACACCAGCAACTCCTGAACCCCAAAAAGCAAAAATGGATGACGCATCCAAGGAGAGTCTGCCATCCGCCGCAGCCGCTGCAGGCGACAATACCCAGGATGTACTCAATACCGTCAATGCTTGGGCCCAGGCATGGTCGAAGGGCGATGTTGCTGGCTATCTTGCTTTCTATTCACATGATTTCAAAACTCCCAATGGGGAAAGCCGCGAAGCTTGGGAAAAATCGCGCAAAGAACGCATCTCCAAATCCATGTCCATACAGGTATCAGTCATAGACCCCACAGTCACACTCAGTGATGCAGCGCACGCCAAAGTCAGCTTCAAACAGGATTACCGCTCCAAGACTTTAAAAAGCATGACAACGAAAACCCTGCGCCTGGTCAAATCGGGTGACATATGGTTGATAGAAAGAGAACAGGCAGGCCATTGAAACAGCATAGTGCCCTGCACCGTTTTATAACGCATAAGCTCGCTTATGTGGCTGCGCTTGGTTTAACTTTGGTCCTCGCGAGCAGCAGCGTATCTTCTTTGAACGACCAGGCTCTGCAAGCGGCGGCCGTGCGCGCGCCGCAAGAACCTGAAGCGTTGCTGGTCAACGGTCTGCTGGAAATCAGCCGCAACCGCCTGGATAACGCTATGGTTGAAATCGATAAAGCGATTAAAGCCAATCCTAATTTCAGGCTGGCGCATTTAATCAAGGGCGATTTGCTGCTGGCGCACACCCGCCCCATCAATACCATCGGCAATGTGCCAAATGTACCGCCCCAGCGCATCATGGAATTGCGCGAGGAAGCCAAGGCCCGTTTGCAGCGCCGCAGCCAGAACCAGCCGCTTGACTACATACCGAAATATCTGCTGCAAATGCACCCCGGACAGCATTACGCTATCGTAGTGGATGTTTCGCTTTCGACTTTATACCTGTATCAGAACCTGAACGGAGAGCCGCACTATGTTAGTGATTACTACATCAGCAGTGGCAAGAATGGTGCGGAAAAACTGAAGGAAGGTGACCAAAGAACGCCGCTCGGCGTATATTTTGTCACGGCTGACCTTCCTAAATCGCAGCTTTCCGATTTCTATGGTGTGGGCGCCTATCCCATCAGTTATCCCAACGAATGGGACCGCCGGCACGGCCGCAACGGCCACGGCATCTGGCTGCATGGCACTCCCAGCGACACCTACAGCAGGCCGCCGCACTCAAGCAATGGCTGTGTAGTGCTCACCAACCAAGACCTCACCACGCTCGGCAAGACCCTGCAAATCGGTTTGACGCCGGTCATTATCACCGGGCATGTGGAATGGGTGAGCCCAGAAATCTGGCGCGAACAACGCAACACCTTGGCAAGCCAAATCGAGAACTGGCGGCGTAACTGGGAAAACCGCGATACCGAGAAGTATCTCCACTTCTACGCCAAAAACTTCAACGCCAACGGTCAAACCCTGGCTCAGTGGGCAAATCAAAAACGCCGGGTGAACAGCACCAAAGCCTGGATCAAGGTTGACGTCTCCAATGTCAGCATGTTTCTTTATCCAGGCTACGAAAACCTTGCGGTTGTCAACTTTGATCAGGATTATTCCAGCAGTAATCTCTCCACCCGGATGAAAAAACGGCAATACTGGATCAATGAAAATAACCAATGGAAGATAATTTACGAAGGTGCAGCGTAAGAATGTGACTTAACGCGTTAATTCGCAAGCTGCGGCCTTGACCCCCAACTTTGGAAACACAAAATATGGTCAACTTACACACCAACCTCGGGACTATCACGCTGCAACTGGACGCCGAAAAAGCTCCGATTTCGGTGGCCAATTTTGTCAAGTACGTTGAGGGCGGCTTTTACAGCAATACTCTATTTCATCGCGTAATTGACGGCTTCATGATACAGGGCGGCGGATTCGAACCCGGGATGAAGCAAAAAACAGCGTTTGCACAAATTCAAAACGAGGCGAACAACGGCCTCAAAAATGAAGCCTATACCATAGCCATGGCTCGCACCTCCGAACCCCATTCCGCCACCAGCCAGTTTTTCATCAACGTCGCTAACAACGCTTTCCTGAATTTCACCGCGCCCACTGCGCAGGGTTACGGTTATTGCGTATTCGGACGAGTGGTGAAAGGAACCGATGTGGTGGACAAAATCAAGAAAGTCAAAACCGGAAACATCTCCGGGCATCAGGATGTGCCGCTGCAAAATATCGTTATCCAAAGCGCTGAAGTAGTTTGATGCCGGATACATGATGAAAATTGAGTTAACACTATCCAGTAACTATTGCCCATGTGCAATGAATCCTGAATCCGAGTGAAACCCACTTTATTCATATCCGATCTTCACTTGTGTGTGAGCCGCCCGCACATCAACCGCGTTTTTTTCACATTTATGGAGCGCATCGCAATCAAGGCGCGGGTACTGTACGTGCTGGGAGATTTGTTTGAATACTGGGCGGGCGATGATGATCTCGATGACACTTTCAACGCACAGGTGATTTCTGCTTTCCGCAGCCTGTCCGAGAAGAAGGTGGAGCTATGCATCATGCACGGCAACCGCGACTTTCTGATGGGTGAGGCTTTCGCTCGCGCCTGCAACGCACAGCTTGCGCCTGATCCAAGCCTGATAGACCTCTACGGCACACCCACACTTTTGATGCACGGTGATACGCTTTGCACCGATGACGCCGCTTATCAGGCGTTCCGCGCCCAGGTTAGAAACCCGGTCTGGCAGAAAACCTTCCTCGCACAGCCGCTTGCCGAGCGCAAGGTGGCGATTGAAAAGGTACGCGCCCAAAGCGAGCAGGAAAAAAGCCAGAAATCCGAAGCCATCATGGACGTGGCCCCTGCAGCAGTAGAAAAAATCTTGCGCGAATACCATTATCCGCGCCTGATACATGGCCATACTCACCGCCCGGCCAAGCACTTGCATCAGCTTGACGGCAAGACCTGCGAACGCTGGGTGTTAAGCGACTGGTACAAGCACGGCGAATATTTGCGCTGTGATGAATCCGGCTGCAGCGCCATTAAGCTGTAGCCAAATCTATTCACGGAGGCAACATGAAACTCTACGGTTTTCCCTTTTCACCGAACACGCGCAAGGTAATCGCAGTCGCCAAACATCTCGGCCTGCCGCTCGAGTTACAAGTTGTGGACCTCGGCAAAGGCGAACAGCGCCGGCCGGAATTCATGAAACTCAATCCCAACGCTAAGACGCCGGTACTAGAGGACGGCGATTTCGTGCTCTGGGAATCGACCGCGATTATGGAATACCTGGCCTCGAAAAAACCCGGCAACAGCCTGTGGCCAAACGATGCGCGGCAGCGCGCAGATATTTCACGCTGGCTGTGCTGGACCATCGCGCACTGGGGGCCAGCCTGCGGCATTTTCCTGTGGGAAAATATAATCAAGAAAATGCTGAACATGGGTGAACCCGACGCAGCCAAATTGAAAGATGGCGAAGCTCAATTCCAGGTGCTGGCAAGCGTTCTGGACAACCACTTGAAGAGCCGCGAATACCTCACCGGCTCCCAGGTAACTCTAGCGGATTTCTCGGCGGCGTCCTCGATCGCCTACGCCGATGCCGCGCGCATGCCTTGGGCGCCCTATTCCAGCATCAAGAACTGGTACGCGCGCATTGACAAGCTTCCTGCCTGGCGCGACAGCGCGCCAAAGATGGGCTAACAACCTCCCGGTTTGTGTGAAAGCCAGTTGATGACCTGCAGCGCGTTCTGGTCGGGCGGAAACACCGGATAAAACACTTTCGCAATCCGCCCGTCGCGCAAGATCAGGGTTAGCCGCTTGATGAGTGTCATTTCTCCCACTTCAAAAGTAGGCAGATGCAGCGCACTGGCGAAATGGAGATTTCCGTCACTTAATAACGCAAAAGGGAGATGCAACCTTTGCGCGGCCTCCTGCTGGTATTCGGTGGACTGCGTGCTTAAGCCGAAAACGCGCGCGCTGAGCCGCTGGAGTTCCTGATAATGATCACGAAAAGCGCAGCTCTGCGGCGTGCAGCCCCTGGCCCCGGGAATATCGTTCCAGCCAGGCGGCAATTCCTGATCCGGCCTGCCGGTGCGGGGATAACAGTAAAGCACCGTGGTTCCAACCAGATTAGCTAATTCCACATAGCCGCCGCTGGTAGAGGGCAATGCTACCGAAGGCAAACGCATGCCTTGCAGATGATCACATGCGCCGTCATCCACCGGGGGCGGCAGATTCTCAGGCAGCTGGTAAATGCCGTCAGTTCTTGGCATGCTAAACACTTTTCAAGCCGCGCTCAACATCGGCCTTGATATCCTGCAGCGCTTCTAAACCCACCGCAATCCTAAGCAAGCCATCCACTACTCCAGCAGCATCGCGAGCTTCCTGGGAAATTCGGCCGTGTGTCGTGGAAGCGGGATGAGTGATGGTACTTTTCACATCGCCCAGATTGGCGGTAATTGAAATCATGCGGGTTGCATCCACCACCCGCCACGCCGCCTGTTTGCCGCCTTTTACCGTAAATGAGACGATGCCGCCTCCCGTTTTTTGTTGCTGCATAGCCAAGCGGTGCTGGGGATGCGAAGGCAATCCTGGGTAATACACCTTCTCTATCGCAGGTTGCTGCTCCAGCCAGCGCGCAAGTTCCAGAGCATTCGCCGAATGCGCATCCATGCGGATTTTCAGCGTTTCCAAGCCTTTCAACAGCACCCAGGCATTGAAGGCACTTAAAGTCGGCCCGGCGGTGCGCAGGAAACCAAATACGCCTTCCATGATGACATCGCGTTTTCCCAGCACCGCACCACCCAGCACCCTGCCCTGCCCGTCGAGATACTTGGTAGCGGAGTGAATGATGATGTCGGCTCCAAGTTCGAGCGGGCGCTGCAGCACCGGGGTGCAAAAACAGTTATCCACCACCAGCCACGCTCCAGCCTTCTTTGCTACCCGGCCCAACGCCGCAATATCGGATATTTCAGTGAGCGGATTGGAAGGCGTCTCCAAGAACAGCATTCTGGTATTGGGTTTCAGCGCGGTTTGCCAGGCGTTTACATCAGTTGCTGAAACAAATGTGGTTCCCAACCCGAAGCGCGAGAAAATGTTGGTAAAGAGCTGCACGGTGGCGCCGAAAATGCTATGCGAAGCGATAATGTGATCGCCGCTTTTAAGCAAACCCATGACACAGGCGAGTATGGCCGACATGCCGGAAGCGGTTGCGACACATGCCTCCGCCCCTTCCAGTGCGGCAAGCCTCTCCTGAAACGCCGTGACGGTGGGGTTGGTGAAACGAGAATAGATATTCCCGGGTTCGTTACCCGCAAAGCGCGCCGCCGCCTGCGCCGCATTCTCAAACACGAAGCTCGAAGTGAGGTACAACGCTTCCGAGTGTTCGTTGAACTGGCTGCGGTGTGTGCCTGCGCGCAGCGCCAAGGTTTCTAATTGGTAATCGTCAGACATAATCATCCCCTGAAAAACAAAACCCGGTCGCCTGCGCGGACCGGGTTGGCCTCGCTTTAGCGGAATTTGTAACGCGCCCGCAAGCTGATATCAAATCGGCGCAGTTATTAAGTTACTCTGCCGGAACTTAATTGTCAATCCACGGTGAGCAGATTCAAATCGAGCTGGTTGCTGGGTGTGGCCTCTTCTTTCTGTCGGCGTGCGCCATCCCGGCGCTGCGCTTCGATGTAGGCCAGGTATTCCGGGGAAATATCTCCGGTGATGTATTCGCCGCTGAAACACGAGGTCTCAAAACGGGTAATATTCGGATTCACCTGCTGCGCGGCATGCACCAGCGCGTCCAAATCCTGGTAAATCAGCTTGTCCGCGCCTATTTCACGCGCCACTTCGTCGTCGCTCCTGCCATTTGCAATCAGTTCTTCCCGCGTCGGCATGTCTATCCCGTAAACATTGGGAAAACGCACCGGCGGCGCGGATGAAGCGAAATAGACTTTGCGCGCGCCTGCCTCACGCGCCATCTGCACGATTTCGCGGCTGGTCGTGCCGCGCACGATGGAATCATCCACCAGCAGTACATTCTTGCCCTTGAACTCCACGCTCATTGCATTAAGCTTCTGGCGCACCGATTGCTGGCGCTGTACCTGGCCCGGCATGATGAAAGTGCGCCCGATATAGCGGTTCTTGATGAAGCCTTCGCGGTAAGGAATGCCAAGACGGTTGGCCAGCTGCATTGCGCTGGGTCGGCTTGAGTCGGGTATGGGTATCACCACGTCAATGTCCAAATTCCTGTGGTGCTGCTTGATTTTGTCGGCCAGGCTCTCGCCCAAATGCAGGCGTGTTTCATATACCGAAATGCCGTCAATAACGGAATCCGGGCGCGCCAAATAAACGTATTCAAATATACAGGGACTGCTGACTGCGTTCGCCACGCACTGTTTGCTGTAAAAATTACCGGCGTCGTCTATGAATATCGCTTCACCCGGGGCAACGTCTCGCGTCAGCTCGAAACCCAAGGTATCCAGCGCCACGCTTTCGGAAGCCACCAGATATTCTGACCCGCGTTCGCTGCGGGACCGCCCCACTACGAGCGGTCGAATGCCGAAGGGATCGCGAAACGCCAACAGCCCATAGCCCGCTATCATCGCAACCACAGCGTAAGCACCGCGGCAGCGCCGGTACACCCCCGATACTGCGTTAAAAATGGCGGTTGTATCCAGAAATTGATTGCCGCAGGATTCCTGCAATTCATGCGCCAGTACGTTCAGCAACACTTCGGAATCGGAATTGGTATTGACGTGGCGCAAGTCCTGGCGGAACAGCTCGCGCTTTAATTGCTCGGTGTTGGTAAGATTGCCGTTGTGGCCGAGCACGATGCCAAACGGCGAATTCACGTAAAACGGCTGGGCTTCGGCCGGCGAATCGGCTGAGCCAGCAGTCGGGTAACGGACATGGGCAATACCCATGTTCCCCTGCAGAGCCCGCATGTTGCGGGTGCGGAACACATCGCGCACCATGCCGCTGCCTTTGTGCATATTAAAAGTGTTGCCTTGCGCCGTGACGATGCCAGCCGCATCCTGCCCCCGATGCTGCAGCACCAGCAGTCCGTCATAAAGCAGCTGGTTCACCGGGGTTTTTGCCACGACGCCTAAAATTCCGCACATGCAGGATTTCCTCTGCTAGTAACTAATATGCTT
>DATHDD010000010.1:0-13825 GCA_035319205.1 Burkholderiales bacterium
TCAGGCCTCGTCCGGGTCTGGATTCTCTTTATGCTCGGCTTTGCTGCTTGAAGCTGCGCTTTTCCCGGCCTTTGCAGGAATTTTCGGGGTGGGACATTTCACATCCGCGTTTTGCGCGCGGTGGCGTAGTGCATGATCGATCAGTACCAGTGCCAGCATGGCTTCGGCTATGGGGGTGGCGCGGATGCCGACGCAAGGGTCGTGGCGTCCATGCGTTTCGACGACGGTGGGCTTGCCTTGCTTGTCTACTGAACGCCGCGGCAGGCGGATGCTAGAAGTGGGCTTCACCGCGATATTCACCACGATGTCCTGGCCGGTGGAAATGCCGCCGAGGATGCCACCCGCGTTGTTACTCAAAAAACCCTGCGGCGTCATTTCATCGGAATGCTCGCTGCCTTTTTGTTTGACTGAATTGAAGCCCGCGCCGATTTCCACTGCCTTCACCGCATTGATGCTCATCATGGCGTAAGCGATATCGGCATCCAGCTTGTCGTACACCGGCTCACCCCAACCCACCGGTACCTGCTCGGCAACCGCGGTGATTTTCGCACCACAGGAATCACCGGATTTCCTGAGCTTGTCCATGAATTCCTCAAGCTGCGGCACTACGCTCTCATCCGCCGCAAAAAAAGGATTGCTGTTCACCACCTCCCAGGTTTTGAAAGTTATTTCGATTGGGCCAAGTTGCGACATATAGCCGCGGATCACCACTCCGTATTTTTCATGCAGCCATTTCCTGGCAATTGCAGCCGCCGCGACGCGCACCGCAGTCTCGCGCGCTGACTGCCTGCCGCCGCCGCGGTAATCCCGAATGCCGTATTTTTGCCAGTAGGTGTAATCGGCATGCCCCGGACGAAAGGTGCCCATGATTTCGCTATAGTCTTTGCCCCGCGCGTCTTCATTGCGGATCAACAGCGCAATCGGCGTTCCGGTGGTCTTGCCGTCAAACACGCCGGATAGGATTTCCACCGTGTCGGATTCGCGGCGCTGCGAGACATGGCGCGATGTGCCGGGTTTGCGCCGGTCCAATTCCTTTTGAATGTCCTCGGCAGAAAGCGCCATGCCGGGCGGGCAGCCATCCACCACGCAGCCGATGGCGGGCCCGTGGGATTCACCGAAGGATGTCACGCAGAAAAGCCTTCCGAAAGTATTACCCGACATGATTTTTCTCGAAAAAAATACTATTAAAGTTTAACATATTCTTTCCATCTATCAGCGGATTGACATGGTTTCCAAGGATGATCAGGACAAAGTTAAAGGCCCTTCGGCAGAGCTCAGGACCGGCCCGGGTGGTTTGACTCTGCGGCAAATTCACGAGCAAGTGAAGCGCAGCTTCGAGCGCGATAGCCAAGCCGAAAAAACCGCAAACAAGCTAGCGCAAAAACAAAACCGTTGGCAGCGCTTTGTGCGTTATGTGTGGGACAGGAAGCCAAAATGAAGGGGGTGCTGATGGCCGCCGGCTGCAAAATCGCGCTGCGCAATTAGTGCAAAGCTATTTGGACTTGTAAGCCTCGCGCCAGAGGAAATAGGCCAGCGCGCCCGCAATCAATAACCCCATCACGCTCAACCACATGGGGATCACCAGGCTGTTCACAGTGGCTTCCCAGCCATAAACAAGCCGCAATAAGTGCACCATTGCTATCAGAATAAAAATTGCTATGGCGAGATTGGTGAATGGTTTCATTTGCTTTCCCTTTACAGATTCAATTACGCGTCATAATCCTAAGCATCTGCAAACCCCAGCCGACGCCGAATCCGGTAACATCCGATGCCACCGCTCCCAGACCCCCTTTGCAACTGCTTGCCGACAAATCGACGTGCAGCCAAGGCAGGTCGTTGACAAACCGCTTGAGGAAACGCGCAGCGAGTATATGGTCGGCCTCGCCATCGAGCGTACACTGCTTGATGTCGGCGATCTTGCTTTCCAGCGCCTGCTCGTAATCTTCATCCAGCGGAAACGCGCACAACCTCTCGCCGCTCGCCTTGCCCGCCGCTACCGCCTGCGCGAGCAGCGTCTCGCGATTGCCGAGCACACCGGAATAGCGTTCCCCCAGCGCCACCGCCATGCTGCCGGTGAGCGTGGCAAAATCTATGATCAATGAGGGCTCGGCTTTTGCGGCCAGCGTGAGAGTGTCGGCCAGCACCATGCGCCCCTCAGCGTCGGTATGCACAATTTCAATAGTAGTCCCGTTCAACGCCCTAACTACGTCGTTCTGCTTGTAGGCTTTGGGGCCGATGTGGTTCTGCGCAATGGCCAGCCAGCAGTCGATGTTCACCGGCAGCTTGGCGCGGGACGCAGCGAGCAAAATCCCCAAACACACCGCCGAGCCGTTCATGTCTTCGTGCATGCCGTGCATGGAGCGGGCTGACTTGAGATTGTGTCCGCCGGTGTCGAAGCAGATGCCCTTGCCCACCAGAGCCAGCGTCTGCTTGGCCCGGTTATGGCGATAGTGCAGGTGTACAATCGCGGCGTCTTCCTCAAAACTGCCCTGCGCCACCGCGACGAACGCTCCCGCTCGCATTCTGCGCAGTTTTTGCAGACTGTATTCCCCGTGTTTCCAGCCATTTTCTTTAGCGATTTTCCTGATACGGCGGCGGTACTGTCCCGGGGTGAGTTCATTGGGTGGCAGAATAGTGAGCTCGCGGCACAGCAAATTGCCTTCTGCTTGAGCCAGCGAAGCATTAAAGTTATCTTTTGCCTGGCAGCCGTAGAGAACGATCTTGGCAAGCGGCCTAGATTGCGGCTTCTTTTTTCTTTGCGGCAGCTTGGCGCCGTTCACCCAGGCTGCATAGGTCGCAAGCTGTCCAGCATGGGTGCGCTCGTCAAAGCTCCCGTGGACCGATATGCACAGCGTCTGCGGGTTTTCCTCCAGCAGCATTTGCAGCGCCTTGCACAGCAGCGTGTACTGTTCGAAGACGGATTTAGCGGAATCCAGCATCACCCACGCAGCCAACCCGCCGTGCGGGAGTGTGGCGCACAATGGCGTATCGGCCAGTTTTTCGGCTTTCATGGCGCGGCGCTTCAATAACGCACGCAATGCTTCCGTTCCAGGCAAAACGGGAAGTTGCTTGCTCTTTGGCAGAACCAATAGAACGTGGGAAGTTGTAGCAAGAGCCGCCGCGGACAGGGTTGATGCGTGCGACTCAAGCTTGGCCAGCATGGATACTCCGATGCGGTAAAATGATGGGGAAGCCCTCATTAAGTCCGATCGCAGCGTACTTAATAAGAGACTTTTTAAAGATTATAACCAAGCCGCTGGCTTATGAACTAAAAGATTTTCATGTCAGTTGCCCGCCAACCGCTTTTAACTTACGCTTCTCAACCATGCGCCAGTACCTAGACTTAATGCAGCACATCCTTGACCATGGTGTGCCTAAGAATGACCGTACCGGCACCGGCACCTTGAGTATTTTCGGCCATCAACTGCGGTTCGACCTCAATGCCGGATTTCCGCTCCTCACCACCAAAAAAATCCATCTTAAATCCGTCATTCATGAGTTGTTGTGGTTTCTCAAAGGCGGGACCAACATCCGCTACCTCAAGGATAATGGCGTCACCATTTGGGACGAATGGGCGGACGAAAAAGGCGACCTCGGTCCGGTTTACGGCTATCAGTGGCGCTCCTGGCCCGCTCCTGATGGGCGGCATATTGACCAGATTGCGAACATCATTGAGGAAATCAGGAGGAATCCGGATTCGAGGAGGCTCTTGGTTTCAGCCTGGAACGTGGCGGACCTCGATAAAATGGCGCTCCTGCCGTGCCATGCTTTTTTCCAGTTTTACGTAGCGCAGAACAAGCTTTCCTGCCAGCTTTACCAGCGCAGCGCAGATGTGTTTCTCGGCGTGCCTTTCAATATCGCATCCTACGCCCTGCTGACCCTAATGATGTCCCAGGTATGCAAGCTCAAACCCGGCGAACTCATCCACACCTTCGGCGATGCCCATCTGTACCTTAACCATGTGGAACAGGCACGCGATCAGTTGTCACGGCAGCCGAGGAAACTGCCGGAAATGAACATCAATCCTGCAGTCAAAAATATATTCGAGTTTAAATACGAGGATTTCCATCTAGAAGGCTATGAGCCTCATCCCGCGATCAAAGCACCGATCGCGGTTTAGCCCCACAGAAAACGGGACGGAATTGCTTCCGTCCCGCCTAGATCCTTCAAAAAACACGGCCGGTAAGCGCAGCCAGCATCAGAGCAAAAATATGGTTGTTATCCGTAATCGCCGTATTTTCGACATGAACTATCTTGTCGTTGTCGATTTTAACTTTCTCGCCGACATGGAAAACAGGTTTGTCTTGCTGTGAAACAACACGGTATGTACCGTCATACATGCGTATCTTCACCAGATAGGTGGCTGACATGGTGGCAGTCTTGCCATCAGCCACACTGCCTGAAATCTTACCCATTCCACCCCTTTCTCCCTTAACCTCATTCACGATTATGGAGTCAACCATTGCACAGTTGGCACAAGGCTTGGTTTGCTCTAGGTTCTGCAAGGAGGCGTTTTTCACACCAATAATTGGCGTGATATTAGGCTCAATGACCTTCTTTTCAGGGTTTGTGGCTAATCCGCTGGTTCCGAAATTCGCGTCTGTCATTTGACCGGTGATCGAGGCAGTTCCGACGATGCTGAAAATAATCAACGAAACCACTGCGATGATAAGAAACGGATTAGTTTTGAATATTGTAATATTCATGACCTTTCTCCTTTAATACGATTTATCTAAATCTTTACAATCAGGGCATTCTTCACCGATACCACGCCGCGCACGCCTGATGCGATGCGTCCGGCCTTGCGCACCTGGTTATCATCCTCGACGAATCCGCTCAGTAAAACATGGCCACGGTAGGTTTCAACGCTTACATCCAGTGATTTAATCTCAGGGTCATTGAGCATGGCGGCTTTGACTTTGGCGGTGATGATTTCATCTTCCATGAAGCGCTTGGTTTTCGCCTGGCGCAGAGCTGATTCTGCTGCGGTGTACTCATCCAAATCCAATTTGCCGTCATGATTGGTGTCCGCATCGGTAAATATCCGCAACAAATCCCTGCGCTCTTTCAATTCCTTTTTGCTGAGATAGCCGTCATGATTGGTATCGTATTTCTTGAATGCTGCCTCAATGTTGGCATTGACTTGCACCGGCTCATCCACGGCATAGGCAGGGATGCATGCCAGCGATGCAAGCGCGACAGCGGATATGCAAAAATTTGTTTTCATAATCTGTCCTCCAAATCTCAATCCGGTCAGCCGGCTAACTTTATGCAATACAAGCTCGCAGGCTGCATGCCTGAAAGCAATTGCTATACAAAACAAACAGGTGGAATGTAATTACAAAGTAGTGCTTAAAAAAATATGTCGCCGGGATACGACATGAACAGGCGGCAGCATTCTATCTTATTGATAGACTGTAGCTTTTACTGTCTTTGAACGACGACAAAAGGAATGCTTGCTAGGATCGCGGAGTTTTAAACAGTGCTGGATCAAGTGCGTGGCGTTTAAGCAGTTTATAAAACTCGGTGCGATTGCGCTTCGCCAAGCGTGCAGCTTTAGTGACACTGCCGTTGGTAATCTTCAGCAGTTGCGCCAAATATTCGCGTTCAAACTGCTTCTTCGCATCAGCCAGCGATGAGTACCCGCTTTCTTCATCGCCGTGCAGCGCTTTCTGCACCAGCGTCAACGGCACAATCGATGTGGTGCACAGCGCTACCGCTTGCTCCACAACGTTAAGCAACTGCCGTACATTGCCCGGCCAGGGCGCGCTCACCAATTGCTCCAGAGCTTCCGGCGCAAAACCGTTTATCTGCTTGTTGTATTTTGCAGAGATTGTTTTAAGAAACTGGCCGGCAAGCAGCGGGATGTCTTCGCGACGCGCAGAGAGCGGTGGTATCTTGAGCGATACTACGTTCAGCCGGTAATAAAGGTCTTCGCGGAATTTTCCCGCCGCCATTTGTTCTTCCAGCGTGTAGTGGGTGGCGGAGATAATTCTGACATCAACTGCAATTGACTGCGTGGAGCCGACTGGCCGCAATTGTTTTTCCTGCAACACGCGCAGCAATTTCACCTGTAGTGCAAGCGGCATGTCACCGATCTCATCAAGAAATAGCGTGCCTTCATTCGCTGCCTGGAACAACCCCTTGCGGTCCTGAGTCGCTCCAGTAAAAGAGCCTTTTACGTAGCCAAACAATTCGGATTCCAAAAGGTTTTCCGGTATCGCGCCGCAGTTTATCGCGACAAACGGTTTATCGCTTCTAGCACTCGCCTGATGAATGGCGCGCGCCAGCAGTTCCTTGCCGGCGCCGCTCTCACCCTGGATCAAGACGCTGGCGTCGCTCTCAGCAACCAAGCGTGCCTGAGAGAGCACGTCTTCCATAATTGGGCTGCGCGTAAGAAAATCCTTTCTCCACGCGCTGTCCAGCTCTCCGGGACTAACTCCGGTTGTACCACCAAGCTTGATTGCAGCCTCCACTTGACTCAACAGCGCCTTGCTTTCAAACGGCTTGGTGAGAAAACCAAAAACTCCGCGATTGGTGGCCTCCACCGCGTCCGGAATGGAGCCGTGCGCTGTCAGAATAACCACTGGGATGGTCGGGTTGGTTTTGTGAATCGCGTCGAACAATTCCATGCCATCCATGCCGCCCATGCGCAAATCGGTTATCACCACATTGGGCTTGGATACGGAAAGCCTGGCAAGTGCCTGTTCGCCGCTTTCCACGGTTTCCACTTCATACCCGGAAGCATTAAGCCGCATCGAAATCAGGCGCAGCAGCCCGGGATCATCGTCCACCAACAGAATGTGCGGTTTGGTAGCGTTCATTTCGTTTTAACCGGCTGTGATTGCTGCCGCTCGATAATGCTTTTGTCAATCACTTTCAATGCTTCGAGTTTTTGCTCCAGTTCTTCGATTTTTTGCCCCAGCTCTTCACTGTGGGTTTGCTCGGTCTTAAGCTTATCATTCAATCCTTCGAGTTTTTGCTCCAGCTCCTCGTTGCGGCTTTGCTCGGTTTTAAGCTTTTCTTCCTGCCTCTTATGCTCTGCAATTTGGTCGGAAAGCAGCAGGGCAAAATCCTTGAGTTGAGAGTTCTCATTAGCCTTGTTGGCGAGAAACTCCTTGAGCATGCCAAGCGCTTTGGCATCGTCCCTGAAACCAGTGTTGGGCATGCTCAATAGCAGCGCGAGCTGCATTCGGCTGCTGTCATTTCTGTTTTTGCCATAAGCCTGGTTGACTGTTGTGTATTCTTTTTTAAGTTCTTCGCCGGACAGGCTTGAGACAGAACGGAAATACGCCAGATAGCCTTCTACATCATTGGGCTGCTTGGCAGTTTTGGGCGCTCTGGTGTCAAGCGGGCTTTTGACAAAGGAACAGCCGCCAATCAATAAGCCACATAACAACAGCGCCACACCTGCGAGAAATCTGCTATTTGGTCTCATTCGCCCGACCGCCTGCACGGCAACGTGACTCGGAAATGCGCGCCCTTAGTCATGCCCTCGAGTATTTCTATGCTTCCGCCATGCGCAACCACATGCTCTTTGGTAATCGCCAAGCCGAGTCCCGTGCCTTTAATATAACTGCCAGGGGCTTCCTTGCCTTGATAAAATTCATCAAACACCCGGCCTTTGTCTTCTTCAGTGATGCCAGGACCACTATCGATGACATCCAGCAGCAGCACTTTGTCATCCCGCTCAAGACGGATTTCTATGGCCCCACCAGCCGGGGAAAATTTGATTGCGTTGGATAGCAGGTTATCCACTGTCACTCTTAGTTTTTCCTCATCCCCAAGAATAGCGGTTTCGCAACAGCGTGTTTTCAATTTTAGGTCCTTTGCCACCAGGGCCAGCTTTTGGTCTGCTGCTACTTTTTCAATGATTGTTTTGACGTTGACTGGCTTGAGGTCGAGCGCAATATTGCGGAATTTGCTGGTATGGTAGCTTAATAAACCTTCGATCAGCGTCTGCAATTGTATGCTGTTACTCCGCAGAATGTTTGCGATTTCCCGTTGTTGCTCCGTCAATTTACCCCCAACCTCATCACTCAGCAATTCGCTGCCTTCGCGAATCGCGGTAAGCGGTGTCTTCAATTCATGCGAGACATGCCGCAGGAACCGCGTTTTCTGCTGTTCAAGCTCAACCAAACGCGACCTCAGCCAATCCAATCTTTGTCCAAGGTTTTTAAGGTCTTGTGGACCTTGAACTTCGATTGCAGAGGAAAACTGCTCGGTGCCAAGTCTGCGTATTGCACTATCCAGTTGCCTGATTGGGCGCGCAATCAATATGGTGAAACCCACTGCCAGCAACAACGCAATCGGAACCGAGGCGAGAACCTGCCACAGCAAAATCCTTTGCGCTTCCGTCGCTGTCTGCTGCAGCACATTGACTTCCCGGTCTATCAGCAGATTGCTCTGAGCCAGAATCGACTGGGCCAGATCGGAGAGAAGCACGTATTCCAGCGCCATAGACTTGGTATTTTCCAAGTTCAGTGGATTTTTCTGCAAACTTGCAAACAGTTTCTGCTCCCGCTCCACCAATTCATCCAATTCTTTTTTTTGTTGATCATCAAGCGGCAATCGGGCGAGCTCCATAGCCGTCTCCCGGAAGTTCTGGTGAGTCTTGGTGTAATCTTCAAGCAAGCTCTGGTCGCCAAGAATAACGAACTGCCGTATGGTCCGCTCCAATTGTGTGAGCTGCTCCACCAAGATGCGGCTCCCCTGGGTAGCCTGTACCGCCTGATACACCGCTTTTTGGCTTTGATTGGCGAGCCGGTCCACATACAGTGCCGCATTGAAAAACGCGAAAAACAACGGCAGCGAGACCAAGACGAATCCCATTAAAATAAGCTGCAAAAATGATTTCGGATAATAGATCTTCACTGCAGTGTCCGCGGCCGTGATTTATAATTCACCGATCGTTAAGCTGCCTTCCCTGAATACGATAGCATAATCATGCCAAGCCACGCTCCTGCTGATTTCGCAGCTTTAACGCGTAGTCCCGGCAGACATATTTCCATTATCGCTGCGATGGCGAGGAACCGCGTGATTGGCAAAGGGAACCGCATCCCCTGGCGCTTGCCCGGCGAGCAGCAAATTTTCAAGAAAGTTACCATGGGACATCACATGGTGATGGGGCGCAAAACCTACGAATCACTCAACCGTTTGTTGCCGGGGCGCACTACGGTGATTGTCACCCGCAACCCAAATTACAAGGTTGCAGGTGCAATCGTGGTGAATACACTGCAACAGGCTATTTCGGCGTGCGGTTCCGACGAAGAAGTCTTCATCATCGGCGGCGCACATTTGTTTGAATTGGCGTTACCCCTCGCCGACCGCATTTACCTCACCACGGTTCAGGCGGAAATTGCAGGCGACACCATCATGCCGGATTTTGATTTAACGGGGTGGAAGGAGATATCCAGACAAGAGTTCAAAGCTGACGGTAAAAATCCTTACGACTACCATTTTTCCATTTATCAGAGAAGCTGAAATACTTGTAGCAATAAAAAGCGGATTACAGCGCTTACCGTAACCCGCTTATCCCGCAGAGCCCTAAATTACGATTACACCCGGCAAAGGAAAGCCATTGAAATTGCTGGCATAGGAACTGGTGTAAGCGCCTGCGTTGGGGATATAGATATAATCCCCTTCCTGGATGTCTTCCGGCAGCAGATGGTCGCGCATCAGCACATCCATTGAATCACAAGTCGGACCAGCCACCACCCACGGAATTAGTCTGCCGTTGCGATCGGTGCGGACTTCATAAATCAGACCTTCCTGCGTCTCTATGATGCCGCCAAACACGCCTGCATCCCAATACATCCAACGTTTGCCGGCGCGCGTTGCGGTCCCTACTACGCGGCATACAAAGTACGCAGCATCGCTTACCAGATAGCGCCCCGGCTCGGCCATAATGCGTATGTCTTCAGACACGCAGGCTATCGCCTCGTTGATGACCTCGCCAATTTTCTCGATGGAAGGAATGGGTTTGACATGGCGCACCGGATAGCCGCCGCCGATATTCAAAAGGCGAGGGTTGAGGCCGACTACCCGCATCTGCTGGAATATTTTGAGCGCGCTCTCGATGCCCACCCTCCAGTTTTGAGGGTTGCGGCACTGTGAGCCTACGTGGAATGTTACGCCCGCGAGGTCGGCTTTCAGTTCCACCGCGGTCTTGATAATTTCGCGCACCTCGGCAGGGTGGGCGCCGAATTTTCCTGAAAGCGGCCAGTCGCTACCGATGTTCGGAGTGTCAATTCGCAAATACAGCTTGGCAGCGGGCTTGATGCTAAAGATTTTGCGCAGCTCTTCTACGCTGTCCAGCACGAACCATTCTACTCCTTTAGCCGCTGCGTATCGTACAAACTCGCCCGACTTTACCGGGTTGCTGTAATAGATGTCTTGCGCCTTCACCCCTAGGTCGACCAGGAGATCAAGCTCGGAGACGGAAGCGATTTCAAAGCCCGCGCCTTCCTCGATCAGGGTCTTTAGCACTTGCGGATGAGGATTGGCCTTCACCGCGTAGTGCGGATGTACTCGCGGCATGGCGGCTTTAAAACGGCGGATTTTGTTGCGGACAATGCTGGAATCAACCAGCAAGAATGGCTTGGTGTAACCTTTTTCTAGGGCGTGGCGGACATGTTCGAAGTCTAGGCTGATTTCAGGATGCGTATCAAATATTTCTTCATGTTTGATCCTTCGTCGTACGGCAGTGCGCATTTGCATCGAAATCTCCTTCAGTCGTGGCGCTACGTAACTGGAATATGTACGTTAACAAGATTATCAAAAACCACGCTGAAGTATTTCCTCGCTCTTGTCATGATGACCCCCTTTTAAGCCAAGTGCTGCGCAATAAAAATGGACCGAATTATACCCCCCTCTTCGGGGAGTGCAAGACAAATTTTCCGGGTAAAACTGTTTTGAATACTAGGTGCGTGCCTAAGAAATAGCAAGAAGAATTTTCACCAACTGTATTAGTGCAACTGTTACGGGGAAACTCGGGGTCCAAGAAGCTAAATTTTCGGCAGGGTCACGCCGCTCTGGCCTTGGTATTTGCCGCCACGGTCCTTGTAGGATGTGGTGCAGATTTCGTCCGACTCGAAGAATATAACTTGCGCAACTCCCTCATTGGCATAGATTTTTGCTGGTAGGGGCGTGGTATTTGAAAATTCGAGCGTCACATAGCCCTCCCACTCCGGTTCCAGCGGCGTCACATTGACGATAATGCCGCAGCGGGCGTAAGTGGATTTACCCAAGCACAGTGTCAGCACATTGCGCGGAATGCGGAAATATTCGACAGTACGGGCAAGCGCGAAGGAATTCGGCGGGATGATGCAAATGTCGCCTTTGACGTCCACAAACGAATTCGCGTCAAAATTTTTGGGGTCCACAATGGTGGTGTTGATATTCGTAAAGAGTTTGAATTCGTCAGAGCAGCGGATATCGTAACCATAGCTCGAAGTGCCGAAGGATACCACGCGATGGCCATTGACCTGATTTACTTGGTTTGGCTCAAATGGCTTGATCATGCCGCACTCCTGCGCCATGCGGCGAATCCACTTGTCTGATTTGATGGACATGAGTGTAAGGATCCTTAAGTACTCTGAATCACAATCTTGGGGAACAGTGCGGTCCGGTCTTGTGCCTGCTCTGAGATTTTGAGCGCCGCTTTCCGGGCAATGCTTCGGTAAATCTGGCTTAAGCGTCCCTCCGGATCGAATACCACGGTCGGCTTGCCTGAATCCGCCTGCTCACGGATATTAATGTCGAGCGGAAGCGAGCCCAGAAATTCTACCTTATAATCCTTGCACATCTTCTCACCCCCGCCTGCGCCAAAAATATGCTCCTCATGGCCGCACTTGGAGCAGATATGGGTACTCATGTTTTCCACGATGCCGATGATGGGAATGCCGACTTTTTCGAACATCTTGAGTCCCTTGCGCGCGTCCAACAGCGCAATGTCCTGGGGCGTGGTCACGATTATTGCGCCGGTCACCGGCACTTTTTGGGCAAGGGTCAGCTGGATATCACCGGTGCCTGGCGGCAGGTCCACCACCAGATAATCCAGTTCACGCCAGCGGGTTTCGGTAAGCAACTGTTCCAGCGCCTGCGTAACCATCGGCCCTCGCCATACCATGGGCGTTTCCACGTCAATCAGGAACCCTATGGACATCGCCTGCAGACCGTGGGCTTCCATCGGCTCGAGGCTTTTGCCGTCGCGCGATTCAGGGCGCCCCTGTATGCCAAGCATGGTGGGCTGCGAAGGTCCATAAATGTCCGCATCCAGTATCCCGACTACCGCACCTTCAGCAGACAACGCCAACGCCAGGTTGACCGCGGTGGTGGATTTTCCCACCCCGCCTTTGCCTGAAGCCACGGCGATAATATTTTTGACATTGGGGATAAGCTTCACACCACGCTGCACGCTGTGCGAAACGATTTTGGTAGTAACGTTAATGCTAATATTGCCGATGCCTGAAAGCGTTTTAAGCTTGGCGATAACCTGCTTGCGAATCTGCTCACTCACGCTCTTCGCCGGATAACCCAGCGCAATCTCTAGCGAGACGTCGCTGCCCTCAACCTTGATGTTCTTGGCCGACTTGCTGGAAATAAAGTCTTTATGGGTGTAAGGATCCGCGAGTTCCTTGAGCGCGGACTGCACCTGCTGCTCCGAAATAGCCATTACCTCTCCTCTAAACTTTTGCACCGGACGCTAAAAAGTTTAATCAATTATACCCGCGGCGAATACTATTCGGGGCTACGCTTTGATACAATTCATCATTTTAAGCCCTGTCCGGTCTCGTGACGCGCAAAATCCTGGTCACCTCCGCCTTGCCCTACGCCAACGGCGCAATCCACTTGGGACACCTGGTCGAATACATCCAGACCGACATCTGGGTGCGTTTCCAGAAAATGCAAGGGCACGAGTGCTACTACGTCTGTGCCGACGACACTCACGGCACGCCCATCATGCTGCGTGCGGATGCCGAAGGCGTTAGCCCCGAAACCCTGATTGAACGCATGCACGGCGAGCACCTACGCGACTTCAAGGGTTTTCACATTGACTTCGACAACTATTACTCGACTCACTCGGACGAAACGGAGGATTACGCCAACAAAATCTTCGCCAAACTGAACGAAAAGGGGCTGATCGAACGGCGAAACATTGAGCAGCTCTATGACCCGGTCAAGGAACTGTTCCTCCCCGACCGCTTCATCAAGGGCGAATGCCCAAAATGTCACTCACAAGACCAGTACGGTGATGCCTGCGAAGTCTGCGGCTCGGCTTATTCGCCAACTGACTTGATCAACCCCTATTCGGCCGTTTCCGGTGCAAAGCCGATACACAAAACATCGGAACATTATTTTTTCCTGCTCAGCAAATGCGAGCAATACCTCAAAGGTTGGACAATTGGTAAGGAAACGGGTGAACCACCTCTCCAGCCTGAAGCGGCGAATAAACTTAAGGAATGGTTCGGCGCCGGCTTGCGCGATTGGGATATTTCGCGCGATGCGCCTTACTTTGGCTTTCCAATTCCCGGTACAGACAAGAAAAAGTTTTTCTACGTCTGGCTCGACGCGCCAATTGGCTACATGGGAAGTTTCGAGAATTTTTGCCAGCGCAAAGGCATCAATTTTGACGACTACTGGAGGAAGAATTCCCAAGCAGAGCTCCACCACTTCATCGGCAAGGACATTCTCTATTTTCACGCGTTGTTCTGGCCGGCGATGCTTGAATTTTCCGGCTACCGTACGCCGAGCAAGATTTTTGCCCACGGATTTCTCACCGTGAACGGTGAGAAAATGTCCAAATCGCGCGGCACATTCATTA
>DATHDD010000011.1:0-3471 GCA_035319205.1 Burkholderiales bacterium
CGACGACGCCGATGCGCGCCTCAGGCTGCCTGGCAAGCGTTTGCTTGATTTGTAAAGCGACGGCGTAAAGCTCAGCTTCGGAATCGGTGTAGTCAGTGAGGATGGCGGGCGCAGCGCCAGCTTCCGGCTTCACTTCGCTCACAGTGCTGCCTGCCGCGGTCAACGCTTTGAAAAAATCCCGCTGCTGGGGTGAAAGCTCGTCAAAACCATATAGCACGACAGTGAGCGGTTTCAGAACCGCAGCGGCAGCGGCAAGAGCATCGGCGAGACGCGCGCTATCGAGCCATTTTTTCTCCGCGCAGATTTTTTCATAGCGCTTCGCCCATTTGCGGAAAGCCTGGCCGTCCTCATCGAGGATGGAAGAGTACCGCGCAAAATCAATGCGGAAATCGTGCCGGATAGACCAGGCTTTGCGCGCCTGGCGCGCGGCGGCAGCGGGATTAAGGAGAATTCCTCCTTGCGGCGAATCGGCGATGATGCTCTCCCACAGCGCGGTTTCCTGTTCTTCTGAAAGCAGCGTTGCGCCGCGCTCCAGGCGCGACAGCTCAGACCATGCACGTTTCAGGAACGCACTGTAAGGGAGGATATCGGCAGTGGGCCAGACTGAAAGGCCGCGCTTTTGTTGCGCGGTGTCGAATTCGCGCTTGATTGCCCGCGCCAGCCTTTGGTTGGATGTAATTAAGGTTGCGCCTTGCTCAGCGGTATTGATGAGCGAGGCACGCGGCGAAATAGGAAATGCTATGCTCATTCGCTGTCACGGCTTTTTGGCAAGTGCCGCATACCTTGGCCGCGCGTCGCGACGGGTGGGGTGCTACACGGGGTGAAACTTGTGAAACAGCCGGCTTATTTCTCCAACAAGTTAAGCTTTTCTTTCACTGTCTTCCATTCATCGGCATCGGGCGGCGCGGGCTTCTTCTCTATGATAGGTTTCCAAATCTTGGAAAGCTCGGCATTGAGCGCGGTGAAATGCCTCTGGTTTTCCGGCACGTCGTCCTCGGCAAAGATGGCTTCCACCGGGCATTCCGCCACGCACAAGGTGCAGTCTATGCACTCGTTGGGGTCTATCACCAGGAAATTCGGGCCTTCGCGGAAACAGTCCACCGGGCAGACATCCACGCAATCGGTATACTTGCACTTGATGCAGCTCTCGGTCACTACATAAGTCATTGCAGCGGCCTTGCAAAAAATATTTAAGGATATTATTTTACCAGAAATCGGTAAGCCAGCATGCCGCCGGCCATCAGCGCAACACCCACGCCGAAATTAAGCCAGAACGGCCAGTGGCTTTTCGGCTGTAGCAAGAAAGGCAGGAAAAACAACAGCGAAGGCGGCACCAGAAAAAAGATATCGCGAGCAAACGCGGCAACCCTTTCAGCGTCGCGGGTATCCCAATATAACCAGAGCATGGCCAGCATGGAAGTCAGCGGCAGAGCGATGACAAACGCCCCGAGAAATGTCGAGCGCTTGGCGATTTCCGCGGCGGCCAACAACAGCCCGACACTAAAGAGAATTTTGACGATGAACAGGGTGACTTCCCAAACAGGCCGATTTTCGCTAGCATAATACCTCATGCGGCTTTTCACCACCCCTCTCCCGCCGCTTATTTCCCCTTAGACGAGGATTATTTTAATGAGTAGTCATATACATTACGTCACCGACGATACTTTCGAGACGGAGGTGCTGCAGGCGCAAGTGCCGGTGCTGGTGGATTACTGGGCGGAATGGTGCGGTCCATGCAAGATAATTGCACCAATACTGGATGAAGTGGCTCGGGAGTATGCAGGGCGCCTCAAGATCGCCAAACTCAATATAGATGAAAACCAGGCAACGCCGCCGAAATACGGCATCCGCGGCATACCGACCCTGATGTTGTTCAAGAACGGCAACATCGAGGCCACCAAAGTCGGGGCGCTCTCGAAATCGCAGTTGACAACTTTTATTGACAGCAATATATAAACCCGTTAACCTTCGCCTTGAGTACCTCTTGACAGCAGGTCCAAGAACCACAACTAACACTGCATCAATCAGGTCCGGGCGCAAGCGTCGTCTCGTTTTTCTTTACATTCCCAATTTTTCGTTTTAACCCTCACTGAGTTTTTTCCAATATGCATTTATCCGAACTTAAAAACCTCCATGTCACCGAACTGGTAGACATGGCCGTCACCAATGAAATTGACGGCGCCAACCGCCTGCGCAAGCAGGAACTGATTTTCGCACTACTCAAAAACCAGGCGCGCAAGGGCGAAAGCATCTTCGGCGAAGGCACGCTGGAAGTCCTGCCCGACGGCTTCGGCTTCCTGCGTTCTCCCGATACTTCTTATCTCGCGGGGCCCGATGACATCTATGTCAGTCCCAGCCAGATACGCCGCTTCAACCTGCATACCGGAGATTCGATCGAAGGGGAAATCCGCACGCCCAAGGACGGCGAGCGCTATTTCGCGCTGGTCAAGGTAGACAAGGTCAACTCCGAACCGCCGGAAAACTCCAAGCACAAAATCCTGTTCGAAAACCTGACCCCGCTGTTTCCTTCCACGCCGCTCGTTCTGGAGCGCGACATTAAGGCGGAAGAAAACATCACCGGGCGTGTAATTGACATCATTGCGCCGATCGGCAAGGGGCAGCGCGGGCTGATCGTTTCGCCGCCCAAGGCCGGCAAGACGGTAATGCTCCAGCATATAGCGCACTCGATCGCGGCGAATTTTCCCGAGTGCGTGCTGATCGTGCTGTTGATTGATGAACGGCCTGAAGAGGTGACGGAAATGCAGCGTTCAGTCAAGGGCGAAGTGGTTTCCTCCACTTTCGATGAGCCTGCGACGCGCCACGTGCAGGTAGCGGAGATGGTGCTGGAAAAAGCAAAACGCCTCATCGAACATAAAAAGGACGTGGTAATCCTGCTTGACTCGATAACGCGCCTGGCGCGCGCCTACAACACAGTGGTGCCGGCCTCGGGCAAGGTTTTGACCGGCGGCGTGGATGCGAACGCGCTGCAGCGCCCGAAGCGTTTCTTCGGCGCGGCACGCAATATCGAGGAAGGCGGCAGCCTTACCATCCTCGCAACCGCGCTCATCGACACCGGCTCGCGAATGGACGATGTGATCTACGAAGAATTCAAGGGCACCGGCAATATGGAAATCCATCTCGACCGACGCATGCACGAGAAGCGCATCTACCCGGCAATCAACGTCAACCGTTCCGGAACGCGCAAGGAAGAATTGCTGATCAAGGCCGATGTACTGCAAAAAATCTGGGTGCTGCGCAAGCTGCTCTACCCCATGGATGATCTGGAAGCGACCGAATTCCTGCTCGATAAATTACGCACGACAAAGAACAACGCGGACTTCTTTGACTCGATGAAAAGGGGTTGACGCGTAACTCCCTGCCGGACTTCGGAATTACGCCTATTAAAAAGTCCGCTGGCACGCTTCCCGCTCCACGCTTCGCGAGTCCGAGTCCGCGCGCCGACTTCTTTGA
>DATHDD010000012.1:0-3885 GCA_035319205.1 Burkholderiales bacterium
CTAACCTGAATGCGTATTAGCGGGTCAGAATGTACATCGTAACTTCGAAACCGAAACGCATATCGGTAAATTCGGGTTTGCTCCAGGCCATGACGATCTCCATATAAAAGTTGTTATAACAATTCAACCTACGGCGCCATTGTTCCCTACATGAGCTCTTGGGGGAAGGCAGAAAAGACTGAATCAGGCCTAATGATTTTCATGAGTTTTGTATTAACCCGGCGCGCATCGCTATGAGCGCTATTTCAGCCGAGTTGGAGGCATTAAGCTTTTGTTTGATATTGTATAAATGGGTTCCAACGGTACGTGGGCTCAAATGCAGCATTGTAGCGATATCCGCCACTGTCTTGCCTTGGGCTAGCAGCATGAAAACTTCAAATTCCCTTGCACTTAGCACATCAACCGGGTTTTTGTCTCCAGTGAGCTGCTGCATTGCGAGTTGCTGGGCAATACCAGGCTCGATAAAAGTCTTGCCTTGCGCGACCTGGCGTATTGCCTGTATCAATTCCTCTGCAGCACTTCGTTTGGAGAGATAACCGAGCGCTCCCGCTTTCAACACGCGCCTCGGGTGCATGGTGTCTTCATGCGCAGACAGTACCAGAATGCGTGCCGCGGGATCCTTTGCGATGATGCGATTAAGCGCCTCCAGCCCACCAATCCCGGGCATTGAGATGTCCATGACTACCACATCGGGGTGCTTCTCCTGATAGACTCGGCAAGCCTCTTCTCCGCTTACAGCTTCCGCCACCACTTTCATGTCAGGTGCGCCCTCGAGCAGCAGCCGGAATCCCATTCGCACCACTGCGTGATCATCAACCAGCATGACTTGAATCGTGGGTGCGGCCATCACTTCTTTCCTTCAATCGGTAAGGTCACGTTTACGCAAAAACCCCGGTCCGGAGCGTTGTCAATTCTGAAACTGCCATTTAAAGCCTGCACCCGTTCGCGCATGCCAAGCAATCCGAAATGACCCTCCGACTTCGCTTCTTCCGGCGTGCCTTTGCCGTCATCACATACCACCAGCTGCAGTTCTTCCCCTCCACCTCTCTCGGCGCGAAGGCGCTGTACCGCAATTTTCACATTGGAAGCCTGGGCATGGCGCACGACATTGGTCAAACATTCTTGCACGATGCGGTAAACGGTAATATTGATAGTTTCGCCGAAATCATCCAGCATTCCAGAGATATCGAGTTTGAATTTTAGTTCGGGATGCCGTGATTGCCATGCGGCAATGCTGTCCTGCAGAGTTTCAGTAAGTCCCAGATAATCCAACGCGCTCGGGCGCAGCCGGCTGATGATGCCGTGCATCGCACCGTAAATGCGCGCGGCCACATCAACGATGGTCTGCGCACTGGTCCGCACTTCGGGTGCGCTTCCGGAGCGGTTAGCAATCGAAGCACCTATGGTTTTAATCGCGGTAACATACTGTCCCAGTTCGTCATGCAGCTCGCGCGCCAGACTGCGCCGCTCTTCCTCTACGTGACTCTGGATGAGCTGCGTCAACTTGCGGTTTTCCTCAAGCTCGCGCGCAGCTTGCTGGGCTCGTTTTTTCTCCGTGATATCACGCATGCTGCAAATCTCGCCGATGACGTATTCATTGTGCGGGTCAATCAGCGGCGCTGCGGAAAGGGACACATCTATCAGCCTGCCGTCTTTGGCCAGCCTTTGCGTCTCTACATTTTCGACCAGACTGCGGCAAACGACAATCTCCAGATTTTCCTTAATCTCGTTTTCCCTGCCGGCGGGCGCGAGCAAGGTTGCTGAACGTCCAACGACTTCTCCGGCAGTGTAGCCAAACAGGCGTTCTGCAGCAGGATTCCAGAACGATATATTGCCCTTAAGATCATGAATCATGATTGCGTCACTGGCTTGCGTGACGATTAATGCAAGACGCCGGTTTTCCGCCATGCTGTCTTGCAACGCGCCGGCCATGCGGTTGAACGTGTGGCTTATCGAGGACAGTTCGGGCAGAGGAAACTTCGGCAGCCGCACACCAAAATTGCCCTGCTCCATTTGCGACAATCCATCAAGAATCTGATTAAGCGGGCGCAGCGAGCGCCCGGTAAACCAGAACACCAGAACATTGACTGCAATAAAAAATCCCAGGGCAAGCCAAATCAGATTTTGCAAATCATCCCATGCGTCGAGTACGGAGCGCGAAGCATCGGGGGTAATCACAAGCGTGCCCCCCTGGATTGTGAGGGTCAAGATATCGACTTTTGGAGCAACCAGACGAGAAAACCATTGCGGTGCCCAGCGCCCCGCCTTGTACTGTGTGAGCGGCGACTCGTAGATCAGTGTCCCGATACCATCGTAGAGCTTGATATCGCTGGCGCGCACTCGTCCCAAATTTTTCAGGAAATCGAGAATCATTTGCCGCTGCGTAGCGGTTCCCGGAATAAACTGGCTGCTGTAGAGCACCGTGGTCAGCAGTTGCGCCGTGACGCGGGTGGTTCCCTCCATCTCTTCCTTGATTGATTTGCGGGTGTCATCCACGATGATGATGCCCATGGCCATTATGAACAGCAGCATCAGCGCTGTAATCAGAAGATTGATGCGAAACCTTAAACTCATCGCGGGCGGTCCCCCGGCACTATTGATTTGAAACGCTCGGTCGCCGCCACCAGCGCCGCAGCGAGCGACGGGGTTGAAGCCGAATGGCCGGCGTTCTCCACTACCGTGAACTGGGCTTCCGGCCAGGCATTATGCAGAGTATACGCGGTGGTCACCGGGCAGACCATGTCAAAACGGCCGTGTAAAATGCCGGCAGGAAGGTGGCGTATCCGTGGCAGACCTTGCACTAACTGGTTTTCGGAAAGAAAGCAGCGGTTGAAAAGATAATGCGTCTGCACCCGTGCCCTTCCCAACACCATCTCATCAGCCAGCCCGGGCTTTGGCTCCTGCTGCAGCTCTCCCAATGTCATCAACTCGCTTTCGTAGGCATTCCAGGCGCGCGCAGCAGCCAGCGCCATGCGCGCGTCCGCTTGATGTATGGCGCGGTAATAATAATCGAATATTTCATCGCGGCGCTTCTCGGGCACAAATCCTGAAAAACGCTCCCAGGCTTCCGGCGCAAAGTTTTTCAGGCCATAACAATACCAATCGAGTTCTGGTTTGCTCCCCAGGAAAATTCCGCGCAGGATCATACCACTCACCGCTTGCGGGTGCGCTTCGGCGTATGCGAGCGCCAGCGTCGAGCCCCAGGAACCGCCGAACAGCAGCCAGCGCTCTATCTTAAGCATGGTGCGCAGTCGCTCGATGTCCGCAATTAACGAAGCCGTGGTGTTCTCGCGGAGTTCTGCAAACGGCAGGCTGCGCCCGCAGCCTCGCTGATCAAACAAAATGATGCGGTAATGCCGCGGGTCGAAGAAGCGGCGGTGCCCTGGGTTGCAGCCACTGCCCGGGCCACCGTGCAAGAACAGCACCGGTGCACCGGCGGAATTGCCGCACTCTTCGTAGTAAATACGGTGTCCGCCGGTTACCCCAAGCAAACCATGAGCATAAGGCTCGATTTCCGGATACAGGGAATTGCTCATTTCTCGAATTCTTCTCTTTCCAGTTCGCTGTATACATGCTGCACATTCAGCGCATGCTGTTCTGAATAGAGCGCCCACTTTTTATAGGTCGGCAGATCGGCTTGCTGCAGCAGATCCAAAATGCTCATGCCGGCGCTATATTGCCGCTGCACCATAGCGAGTAAGCTCTGCAGGTAATCCAGCGTTTCCTGCAAACGTTCCGGATTGGAAACCGGGCCGTTGCCCGGCACCAGTTTTTTTACACGCTGCTGCTGCAACTGCTTTAGCGCATTGATCCAGCCCTTGATCTTTGCCTGTTGCAACACTGGCATGTAATCCAAGGAGACCAGCCCGCCACTGAACAACACTC
>DATHDD010000013.1:0-7781 GCA_035319205.1 Burkholderiales bacterium
GAAACCAGGAGGATGATGCGCGAACCGGTATAGGGACGGTTGGCGAAATAATCGAGCGCGGTTTCAAGACCGCGGCCGATATCGGTTTCTGCGAGTCCGCGCCCTAGACTGGCGGCGGAAATCGCCGCCTGGATCACGTCCTGTTTCTGAGTAAACTCCAGAACACGTATTGGATAGGTACTGAATTCAACCATCCCGAACATATCCTCAGGGCGGCCCGCTGCGAATTCAGCAAGCAGCCTGCGCGCCACACTCCCTTTTGCTTCGTGGCTGGTGTCGAATATATTGGTCATCAGAGGCGAGATGAAAGACTGGTCCATGCTGCGGCTTCGGTCAAGCAACAAGACAATTTGCGCCCCGCGCCCTATGCGCTGCACCACCTCTTCAGAGCGGTACAAACCGGCCAGTCCCAATATTAAGGCAGCCAGCGTGATCACGCCGACGGCGCGCAATAACCATCCCAGTACATCCGACATGGGGTCGGGCGGCAGCTGCTCAAGCCAGGGATAGACCAAAGCCTGCTTCCCCGCCCGCAGCAAAGGCAAAAGCGCGAGAGGAAGCAGCGTTAGTACCCAGGGATGACTGACATTCAGACTCATTCAGCCTCCACTGCACGCCAGTCACGGCAGAACGTGAGCAGCCAATCCATCGGGCGTTCGCCCGCGCCTATTCCGAAAAATTCGTACTGCGACAGCTCGAAAAACTTTTGCGTAGTACTTTGCATTGGTACAAAGCGCGGATGTTCTGCAAAGAAAGCTTCGAGCTGTTCAGCAAATAGCGGCCTTCTGGCAGTCTGATCGAAAGCGCGGTGCACCCGGCGCAGCGCCTGGCGGAACGCCTCTTCGCTATCAGTCCGCTTTGCCAACCGCCGTAGATCCCGGTAAGCCCAAGCAAACGGCCGCGGTCCCTGCCAAGGTAGCCCAAAGCGCAAGTAACCCATATAGAGCAGCGCGAGCGTCAGTGCCGAGAGACAAAACATAAACAAGACGCGATGCACCGTTTCGGGAATAAGCAGTGGAGGCTGGTCGGGGCGCATTACATCCAGACCCTCGCCCGCAAGCACTTCGGGCGGGGTAATCGGAGCTGCGCTGAAAAAAAACTCCGGCGCCTCCTGCAGCGCGACCTTTCCCCCGGCCTCAAGCCTCAGGCTCACCTTCGGCAGCGTTAGATTCTTTACCGCTTCGGGGGAATTGATTAGCTGGTAAGTCAGCGTGAGCTGGTAACGAGTCGAGCGCACGCCAATATCGCTCGCAAGCTTGATCTTTTGCAAATCCAGCCAGGTATTCACACGCCCTGCTTTGGGAAGTTTGTCGGTTTCGAGCGCGAACGGCCTAACTGCCTCAACCTCGATTTTCCGCTCCAGCGTGTCGCCGATTACATAGCCAAACGGTCGCGGGTTCGCCACCTGAAAATCCAATATGGCGGAATCCGCGCACACGAGCCGCGGGCCCAATAAAAAAACCGCGTACAAGGCGGCAGCCCAGAGTCTTTTACCCGCCCGCATTGGTCGCTCCAGTGTAAAAATAATCGGTAAGCTTCTCCGCTTTGAACGGGCCGGTGAGGAAAAACGGCTGGATTTGATTGGTGGCAAAAATATGTTCAAGACCTTGCCTGCGCTGCTCAAACCGATTCGCTATTTTTTCGCGAAGCATTGGGCGCAGCCACAGGACCCGGCGCCCGCCGGTTTCACTGTCCTGAACCCAGGCCAAGCCTGATGCGGGAAGTGTTTTAAATTCAGCTTCGTCCCATAGCACGATGGGCACGATCTGGTGGCGCGAGAGGTTTCCCAGCACCTGTTGCAGAAAATCAAGCGTGAAGTGAAAATCGGAAACCAGCAGCACCAATGCATGCTGACGTCCGAGATAATCCTGCGCCTCCAGCAATCCCGCTGCGCTTTTGCCCGTCGCCTGAAACACGCGCAGTTTCTCGCTCCATTCCACGCCCGCATTTTTGGCGTTAGTCAGCGGCAACAGCAAATCCTTGCGCACTGCCTCATCGCATCCGATGAAGCTGAACGCGTCACCAGTTCGGTAAACAGAATAACCCAGGGACGCGGTCAAATCAGCAAGCACGTCGAGCTTCCTGAGCGCGCCGTTGAACCCCATCGAAGCCGACAAATCAGCAATAAGATAAACGGGTATCGCGGCATTTTGACTGAATACGCGCACCTTCCATTCTTCAAATGGATCACGCAGGCTGGTAAAAATATCGAGCCTTCTCGGATCCGGAAAAGCCAACAGCGGCAAATAGCTTCTGAACTCGGACACGCCGCCACGTTGGACGCTGCGATGGTGGCCAGGATGTGGTCCTCGCGGACGCCACGAAATACTATAATGAATTTCTTGCACCACGGGAGTAGCGCTGAACGCTTAAGCGGATTATGGTGCCGCAATCTTCTCGACAATCCGTCGCATCAACTCGCGCGCAACTTGCGAGCGACGCAGTTCGTAGACCGGTTTGAAGAAGACGCGGTGGGCAACGATTTCGAAAAAAACCGACTGCAAATCTTCCGGTGTGACAAACTCGCGACCGCTCAACCATGCGGCAACCCGCGCTGCGCGCAGCAACATGCTCATACCGCGCGGGCTCGCGCCGGCCAAAATCAACTGCTGCATGTCAGCGCCTTCGATGCTTATGCCGTAATCAACCGGATTGCGCGTGGCGCGCCACATATCCAGCGCGTATTGTTGAAGTGCGTCCCTCGCCTGGACTTGGCACTGGATATGAGTGGCTATCGCACCCAGCTGCCTGTAATCGAGGATATCCTGCCGCATGCCTTCGACCAGCGCGTCCACGTCGTGAAAGCGCTGATCGAAAACCAGTTGGCGCTGATGTTCAGGCTCCGTCGGAACCTCGATCAGCACCTCCATCATAAAGCGGTCGCGAGCGGCGGCGGAAATCTCGAAAGTTTCCTCCTTCTCCACGCGGTTGCGGTCGGCGAAAACCGTAAGATACGGGAAGCGGTACTCGCGATTGAAGGCATAGGCGCTGCGTTCCGCCATCACCCGAAGCAGTAGTGAATGCACTTGGGGACGTGCGCGGTTAATTTCATTGAAGAAGAACACTGAAAGCTGCTCGCCGTTCTTCAAAAGCGGCCCAGGGTCCACCCGAGGCTTGCCGTCTTCGCCGATAAAGGTGTAATAAACGAGGTCGTTCGGCATCAGGTCCATAGTGCCTTCGATGCGCTGGTAGGCGCCACCGATGGCGCGCGCAAAAGCGCGCAATAAAGTAGTCTTCCCAACACCAACATCGCCCTCAAGCAGTACATGTCCTCGCGCGAACACCGCGATGTTGATAAGGCGGATCACCTGATCCAATCCGATCACTGCGCGGCCCACTTCCTGTTCCACGGCCAGCGCGCGGGCGCGCCAATCTTCCAATAATGTGTCGTTTAACTTCATCCGGGATGAATTTCAGAATGCTTGTATTGCAAGGTTAGTGCAATCTGTTTAGTCACGCAAATCCCTACCACCAAATTTATTAAAATGGACCGAGACGAATAATTTATCGAGATGGAGTTTAAGGATTATGCCTCGCATACACAATTCTTGGATAAGCCTTTAAGCACTAATTCAGCAGAAACTGCAAATGAAAAAAATTAGCGATCAGTAAATATTTAGATTTCGCGGATCGTAGCAGGTTCGACTCGCGGCAGCAGCGTCACACTAGTGGTCTTCATAAAGCGAACCGCTCTTAGAGGTTAACGGAAATTAGCAAGTTCCGGTTCAACAACTGCCTGTTCGGGGAGCCCGGTAATTCCCGGAAGCTGAGACAAGCGTGGCACGCCGGGCTTTAATTGTACGTTTCCATTTTTATCCTTCCAGACCAGCAAAGGGGTCGCAGGCACACCGAATTTTCGCATGAGTTCCGTGTTTGCCCGCAGTTGCGCCGACAGCTCTGCCTGCACCTTGTCCATCGGCTTGATGCCGCCGTCGAAATGCGGCCTGTCATAGTTGATCTCGTTTTCTCGCAGCGCGGCAGACCTGTCGGGGGCTTCTAGAATGGCCGCGGCGCGCCCCATGGAGCTCGGTTTCTGGTATGCGACGGGCACCCAGCGCACCTGCAGCCCTGCTTTCTCATAAGGCTGCAGCGCCTTCCACGTGAGATTGCAGTAGAAGCAATTGGGGTCGAAAAATACATAAAGCGTGCTCTTTGCATCCTTGGCGCCTTCTGTTATGACTTCGGTTTTTTCAAGCTCGAGAAACAGCGAGCGGTATTCCGGCTTCGAGGCGTATTGCGGCTTGGGTTGATCATCACCAAAGGCCGCGATGGTCAAGAAAGCGGACCCGACAACCACTGCTTGGACGAGTGCTTTCATTTAATCAAGGCCTGTTCTTGAAAATGACTCTTTGCCGAGAATGTTGATTGTTGCCGGAATGCAGTGGCTAGTGCGGCAGTCCTTTGGCTTTCTCGGCGCTGGCTTTGTCGAGCCCTTTAACGCCACGGAATTCAGCTCCCGTAAAATCGGCGTCAGTCAAATTCGCACCGGTAAAATCGGTGTCGATAATCTTTGCTTCGCGCAAATTTGCGTGGCTGAGGTTCGCAGACGAGAAATCAGCGCCACTGAGATCCGCATTGAAAAGGTTCGCGCCGGTCAAATTGACTCCCGTCAGGGTCGAAAAGCTGAAATCCGCCTTCGAAAAATCGGAACCCGAGAGATCGGCCCCCTGAAGATTTGCGCTCACAATCGATGCGCGCATGAGTCCCATCGATTGGTTCTTGGTATCCACCGAACCATCCATCTTGGTCATGATGGCGCCTCGCAGATTGGCCCCTCTCAAATCTCCGATAAAGCGCGCCCCGGTCATGTTTGCTCCCGTCAAATCAGCCCCTTTCAACTGCATAGAAAACATCACCGCGCCTTGCAGGTTGGCATGAGACAGGTTGGCCCCTTCAGCAAAGCTTACGGTTAAATTGCAACGCGAGAGGTCAGCCTTGCTGAGATTCGCTCTATTCATAAGGGATGCCGTAAGATTCGCTCCTTTGAAGTCGACGCCTGAAAGGTCAAGGCCGGTCAGATCCTTTGAATACAGGTTCGCTGGCGCGGCTTGCGATGAGCGGGAGAGAATTTCCAGAAGCTGTTCCTTAGAAAGCTTCTCGTAGCTTGCAGCCGCTTCCATATCCATTCCGGTATTCATCCCAGTTTCGGGGTACGCGGTAGTGGCGGGTGCTAACCACAAGAGTAAGCTTACGACCACGATACGTTGGCCAAGGCGTTTGAATACTGATGGTTTAAATGCAGATAAATAGTCCACTTATTATCCCTTCCGCAGGCGTGCGCCAATCTACGTGGCAAATCTCATGTTTTATTAGGTCACCACCACTCTGACTAGTTCAATCCAAGCGTATCTCATTTCAGCATCAAAACGCCGGTAGCGGGGCATAAGTCCAATGCAATGCGAGCTACGTAAGACGGGGCACGATGGTTTTCCGAAGACTCCATGCCATTGCTGCGCCAAACAAGGCTTTGGAAACGAATGTAATCTCGTAGGGCAGTAGCGTGACAAATGACGGATTAACAACCGGGAGGACGATCAAGAAGTTTACCGCCCAGACGGCCATCAGCGCCGCCACCGTGATAATTACGCTTGCTCCGCCCGCCAGTGGTTTCGCAAAAGGAATCCAGATGAAGCGGACAAAAACGGAAGCAAGCACGACGGAAAGCGCGAGATGGATCGCTATACCTATCGCAGGTGCTGCGGGCAGCGCCGCTGCCGATGGAAATAGTGTGGCGGTCACTTGTCTCGCAACTTCCAAGCCGCTACCGGATGTAAGGGAAGTGTAAAATGCAATCCACAGTATTTCAGCCAATCCGCCTGCTAGCCCAGCGAGCAGCAGTGTAAGTCCTGCTTCTTTCATGATGTCGTTCTTTCGCATAGCTGACCTCTATGTCAAGATTCGTTTCACAAGCGCAACATTACCATACTACTTGATGCACAAATCATATACTATTTCAGCTCTGAATTGCATGAGTATGCCATGCCGCTCCATATATGACTTAATCACGAATGGCGCATCAATTTTTATTCCAAATCAAACGAAGCGTGCGTTAGCCACGATGTGCAGCTGCTGACTTTGGACCAGCTTTTGGGATGGCGTCCAACTGTGCCAACCAGGTCTTGGGGTCAGCATCGCTGGGCGCGGGGTTTGCGGCATCTGCATGGATGCAAGCGGAGTACAGGAAGCACTATTCATCGAGGGCGTTCACCGTGGCGGCATGGAGCAGCTGATTGACTGGATATTACGGGATGGCTAGGTAATTTCGTATTAAAAACGTTAAGCCCGATGTATAACAGGATGTCTAAGAATGTGCTCCAGGGAGTGAATGACCTGGAGCCCTCGGATCCTGCATATACCACCAAATGGTCGCTGGATGAGGATAGACCGCCGTCCTGCTCGCGTATTCGGACTGGTTCCACTTTTTAAAAACTATGACAGCTGGGTGATCGCCCAATGTGTGTTCTTTTGCCGCAACATCGCGAGCCGACAAAAATGCAGATGCAACAATTAGAAGCACTGCAACCAACAATTGTACTGCTACCATAACGGCAACAGATCGCGGCAGGTCGTCCAATTGCTGCTGAGCCACGCGACGTTCTAGTTCGTCGGTAATTTTCATGCTGCTCTCGTAAGGTCTCATAATTAACTCCTTTCACAGATAATGAACAATATTTTGCATTGCACAACAAAATATAGTGGCAGAAATATTTAAAATCCAATCGCAAGTTTAAATACTTATCATCTATTCTGTTTATATCGAACCTAGTCGGTTGTTGCGAAGCAACAATCTAGAGTAAAATAGCGTTTCGTCGAGAGTTGAGAAAGCACTCCATGGAGCTATATCAAATACGCAGCTTTGTCACCATCGCCGAAACAGGACAGCTCACCCGCGCGGCGGAAAAGCTGCACATCAGTCAGCCGGCTCTCAGCGCCCAGCTCAAGGCGCTTGAGGACGAGCTTGAACTCACATTATTTGAACGCACATCAAATGGCATGAAGCTGACTGCCGCCGGCAAGCAGATGTTAGATAAGGCTGATAAGATTCTTTCTGTCGCTCAAGCGCTGCACAACGAGGCGCGGGCACTCAAGGGAGAGATAGCGGGCAAGGTAAGCATTGGCACGCTGAGCGATCCGGAATTTATCAGGCTCGGCGAGTTCATGAGCACCGCGGTGGCCCGTTATCCGTTGCTCGAGCTGGAGCTCCGTCAGGAGATTACCGGTGTGGCATTGGAGCATGTGCGTGATGGTGACCTTGATGCCAGCTTTTACTATGGCGAGCTCACTCATCCAAACGTCGCCCGCCTGCCTTTGCGGGAAATAACATATCGGATTGCAGCGCCAGCTGAATGGCGTGAACGCGTGAAGGACGCCGGCTGGAAGGAAATCGCCGAGCAGTCCTGGATTATTCCTCCGCCGATTAGCACCCATCACCAGCTCGTATACACGCTCCTGCGCGAGCATGGCGTTGAGCCGACCAAGGTTGTTGAAGCGGATCAGGAGGACGTGATCAGCTCACTTGTCAAATCCGGGGTTGGATTGGCACTGATCCGCGATGATGTCGCGCTAGAGAAGGCTTCTGCAGGTGAAGTGTGTTTGTGGGAAGACGTGCGAATCCCGACGACCTTGTGGTTCATCCACCTCAAGGAGCGCGAGAATGATCCGGTCATTCGCGCGCTGCTCGACGTGCTCAAGGAAATCTGGAACCTCTCGCATGACGAGGAAGCCGGTTTTTGATTAAACGCCCAATGGTAATTGTCTGCTGGAACCAACCGAAGTTGATT
>DATHDD010000014.1:0-4369 GCA_035319205.1 Burkholderiales bacterium
GATCGCCAAAAGCAGTACGCCTGTTTTCAAGGATGATGTTGCCGCCATCATCACTCCATTCCGGACCGCAATGGAACAAATTTCACCGCTTCCAAAATCGTTTCACTGTAACTTTGCGCATTGCGCTCGATGACGCGCAAGTTCTGCTCATGAGTTCCCATCGGCAACACCATTCTACCACCAACCTCAAGCTGTTCTAACAGCGCTTGCGGCACATGAGTTGCTGCTGCGGCGACGATGATCGACTCAAATGGCGCGGCATCGGGAAATCCTGCGTGGCCATCAGCCTGCCTTACCCGCACATTGGTGATACCCAGATCATGCAGGCGCACCCGCGCCTTGGCGGCAAGCGGGGCTACCCGCTCCAGCGTATACACTTCTTGCGCGAGACGCGACAGCACCGCCGCTTGATAACCACATCCGGTGCCGATTTCCAGCACGCGGCGCAATACCTTGCCGCCGCGCAGCAATTCGAGCATGCGTGCCACGGTGTAAGGACTGGAAATGGTCTGGCCGTAACCCAGCGGCAATGCGACATCCTCATAGGCACGGCTTGCCAGCGCTTCCTCCACAAAAACGTGGCGCGGCACCTCGGCCATTGCGGTTAGCACCACTTCGTCGCGAATGCCCTGCTGGCGCAAGCGCTCTACCATGCGCGCGCGAGTGCGCTGCGAAGTCATGCCGATGCCGCTATGGCGCGCTTTCATCAGATTAGAAGTTCTCTAGCCAGTGCTTGAGGCTCTGCAGTTGCGAAAATTGTGTGAGATCGATTTGCAGCGGGGTAATGGAAACTTTGTGCTGCAACACCGCGTGGAAATCGGTGCCCTCACCGGCATCCTGCACGTCCCCCGCCGCGCCGACCCAGTACACTGTCTCACCGCGCGGGTTGTGGGTTTTTACCACCGGCTCTGCCTTATGACGCCTGCCTAAACGGGTGACCTCAAATCCTTTGAGTTCGGCATACGCCACATCTGGAACATTGACATTGAGCAACAGTGGCTGGGCATAGGAATGTTTTGCGAAACGCCCGACGATTTCAGCGGTAACCTGCGCCGCAGTTGCTTGGTTAGCCCCGGATTTGCTCACCAGCGACACTGCGAGCGAAGGAATGCCAAGTAAAAAACCTTCCGTGGCCGCCGCCACGGTGCCGGAATAAATCGTGTCATCACCCATGTTGGCGCCATCATTGATACCGGAAATGACCATGTCGGGCAGCTTTTCCAGCATGCCCGTCACCGCCAGATGAACGCAATCAGTGGGCGTGCCGTTAACGTAGTAAAAACCGTTATGGGATTTACGCAGGCTCAATGGCCGGTCCAGAGTGAGCGAGTTGCTGGCGCCGCTCTGATCACGTTCCGGTGCCACGACCGTAACTTCCGCGACGCGCGCCAGTGTCTTGGCAAGCAACTCCAGCCCCGGCGCGAAGTAGCCATCGTCGTTACTGAGCAGGATGCGCATCTCGGGAAGAAAAAGCTAGGCGACAGAAAACTGGTGTGCGACTAGGGTACAGCAGCTCGCACACCGCCACTCTAAGTCTACTCCCGGACTAAAAGTACGTTTACTGCCTTGATGAGCACGCGCACTGAATCCCCGTTTTTTACGCCGAGGTCCGCGAGAGTGTCCTGAGTCATGACGGAGGTGATGTTGATCGGGCCGTCAATGCTAACCTTGACCTGACACATGAGGGAACCCTTTTTGATTTCCGTTACCTTTCCGACAATGTTGTTTCGCGCTCCGTATTTCATGCGGTCCTCCAAAGTAGAAATGATTTCGAATCACCTGAAGTGGGACAGCGTGCTCTTGCACCCCACCGGCATCATGGCATCGAAGCATTTTATCACTCAATGCCTCGCAACGCCCGCCATTTCAAAAGAACAAAACGGCGCAGGTTGTTGCGTCAATCAGACTGCTTGAGTTCAACAAATCCTTCAAAATATCGAGTAATTCTTTTCCATGATCGGGCTCCGGCCGGTATGTATTTAGCTAATGGAGCCCGTAACTTCCGATCAATGTTTTGTCAGCAGTTCTCGGATCGCCTGCAATTCCCGCCGGCGCTTGCCGCTGGGCTTGGGATAGGCCAGTTTGAGCCGATTGAATGTATCGAGAATAATCTGAGAAATAATCAGCCGGGCGTTCTGCTTATCGTCAGCGGGAATGATATGCCACGGCACAGCGCGGGTGCTGGTCGCGCTCAGGCAGGCTTCATAGGCTTTCATGTAATGTTTCCAATATTTCCGTTCTTCGATGTCGGCAAGATTCACCTTCCAGTTTTTTTTCGGTTCATCAATACGGTCAAGCAAGCGCTTTCGTTGTTCTTCCTTGGAGAGGTGCAGGAAGAACTTGATGATCCGCGTCCCGTTGCGGAAAAGATGGCGCTCCAGGTCCACGATCGAGCGATAGCGGTCCTGCCACAGGATTTCCTCGTCGGGCATTTCATCCGTCAGGTGTTCGCCACGCAGAATCTCCGGATGCACGCGAACGATCAGCACCTCCTCATAATATGAACGGTTAAAGATGCCGATCCGGCCGCGTTCTGGCAGACATTGGATCGCGCGCCATAGAAAATCATGCTGCAGTTCCACCGCGCTTGGATGTTTGAAACTGAATACCTGGCAGCCTTGCGGGTTGACGCCTGACATCACATGCCGGATGGCGCCGTCTTTTCCCGCAGCGTCCATTGCCTGAAATATCAGCAATACGGCATAACGATTGGACGCGTAATGAAGCTCCTGGAGTGAACTTAATTGCCTAACGTGCTCGGCGAGGAGATGCTGATAGTGTTCCTTGGAGTCGTATACAGGCTTTACAGTCGTCGGCCATTTTTTTAGATTAACTTTCTGTCCCTCGTGGACACGGAAATCACCGGATTCGATTTTCATCGTGATTTTCTCCCATCATTTTAAGGGTCCCAAACATGCCACAAATCGAGGCCTTTGCGCATGCATCTGCATCAGGGCATCGGGGCGTTTTACCAAACAAAGCCCTGCCCCGGTAAAATCAGATCCATTTGCACTGCTTCGTTTGTTCCTGGGGTTTCTTTGTGACACTATTTTCCGTGCATAATGTGAACTTGCGCACGGCTCAGGCTTCGGTAGAGACGAATTCGCCGCGTAGCAGGCCACCAGTCATAAAGAAATATCTCCATGGGACGCCACATTGCTACCCAACCGCCGATTGTCAGGCTTTCACGCAAGATGGTGTGGAAAGTACCGGTCGTAAATTTCTCAATGGCATTCGCAGTCAGAAGGCACAACGCAAGAAAGGTAAGCCCGATCAGAAGACTGGTACGCCCCTCGCGCAAGAGCCTATGAAGTCCCCTTCGCGCAAGTCCGGCCTTGTAATCAAAATAATTGTGTATGGCCTCGTTGACCAGGGCATTGGGATCGGCTTCGGACGGAAGCTGTTCTATGTGAATAGTGATATGGATCCGGCTATTGGGCGGAAACTCCAGCGCCCAGCTCTCAATGAATTCCTCGGCCTCGGGATCGAGGTCCTTGTGAAGAAAAGGCGTTGGGTCCATCGAATTGAACAGCTGGGCGAGGTCATGCAGATGAAGTTCGATCCGATGAACCGGTGCAGCCGTGGTCTTCATGGCAATAAAGGATTTCACCTTAAGCCTCGGGGCATTTTATCAATCAATGCCTTGCAATGCCCGCTAATTTAAATATTTTAACTACAAAGTCTAACAAGCTTCACAAAGCGTAACAGAGGCTACGTGATGGTTACTTCGATTCTAATATTTCTATTGGCTCGCCGACTGAGGCGAAACTGGGCACGTCTTGGAATTGAACGTGCCGCTCGCATGAAGATGCTCCCTCAGTTTCTATCAATTCCCTCTGTTCTGAATTCGCCGCCAGCTCGCAGGCGGCGTCCCGACCAGTCGCTTGAATGCGCGCGCGAATGCAGCTTCAGATTCATAGCCCACATCGAGTGCTATGGATGCAATGGGCGCATGGCTCTGTCGCAACAGATTTGCTGCCGCTTGCATCCGCCACTGCGTGAGGTATTGCATGGGCGGTTGTCCAATAAGCCGCACGAACCGATCATAGAATGCTGAACGCGACAGCGCGATTTCATCCGCCAGAGCGTCTATCGTCCATGCGCGGGCCGGATCCTCGTGAATCAGCGCAAGGGCCCGTCCAACGTGGCGATCGCGCAATCCGGCAAGCCAGCCGGAGCTTGCTTCGGGAAGCCGTTCGACGTAGCGGCGCACTGCATCGACAAACATCATCTCGCTGATGCGTTCGAGTACCGCGTCACCGCCGGGGCGCTTGTTCTGCGATGCGTTGACCGCCTGCCGCATGACCTGGCCGATCCATGCGCCCTCGCCGGCTGCCGGCAGGTGCAGCAGTCGCGGCAGTGTCGCAAT
>DATHDD010000015.1:0-10142 GCA_035319205.1 Burkholderiales bacterium
ATCTGTTTGGGGAAAGCATGGTCGCGCTTCGCAGGTCCGCGCGTAATGTGCAAATAAATATACTGGTCTTCGCCCTGGTTATGCGCGACGAGTTGCGCAAACAACCCATCCCATTGGACATTGCTGTGCGGGTTTTTGAGGCGGATGCTGTCCAAGCTGGCCTGCAGACGCTTGAGATGCTCCTTGAGGCGGAATGGTATTCGCGAGTACACGGGAATGACTTCATACACGCCGTCCCCTAAAATGAATCCGCGGTCCAGCACCGGAACCCGCGCCTCTTCGAGGGGCATGAATCTGCCGTTTAAATAAACCGTGCTCAATTGACAAGCAACCTCAATTAAAAAGCAGCCGCAAACTGTCCCACCCGCGGCCCAGGATATTTGCGAGTTCTACGTCCTCGAGCGCGATCAGCGGATATTCTGCAATCGGTTTGCCATCCAGGGTAAGCTTGACCACGCCTACTTTCTGCCCGGTGCTGATAGGCGCAATCAGCGGCTGCTGACTTTCCATGGTGGCTTTCAAGCGTTCCGACTGGCCTTTGGGCAGGCTCAAGTAGACATCCTCCGCGAATCCCGCCTTGACTGAATTTCCAGCGCCTTTCCAAACCGTGATGGTAGTCACCGCCTGACCCTTTGCATAGAGATGCAGCGTGTCGTAAAACTGAAAACCGTAATTGAGAAGCTTCTGGCTTTCGGTTGCCCGAAGGCTATCAGATGCAGCGCCCAAGGCCACTGCGATCAGCCTGCGCGAACCCCTTTTCGCTGCGGAAATGAGGCAGTAACCCGCGTTTTCGGTATAACCGGTTTTCATTCCATCAACATAGGGGTCGGTCCATAGGAGACGATTGCGGTTGAGCTGCGAAATGTTGTGGTACTTGTATTCTTTAATCGAATACAGCGGGTAGTATTCGGGGAAATCGCGTATTATCGCCGAAGCGAGCAAAGACAAGTCATATGCGGTAGTGTAGTGCTGAGGATCCGGCAAGCCGGTGGAATTGGTGAAATGCGTGTTTTTCATTCCCAGGTGCTGCGCCTCACTGTTCATCATCTGCGTAAACGCCTGTTCGCTGCCGGCAATGCCTTCGGCGAGGGCAACACATGCGTCATTGCCGGATTGCACGACCATACCACGTATCAAATCGTCCACTTTAACCGGTTTGTCAGGCTCGATGAACATACGCGAGCCTTCGGCGCGCCAGGCGCGGGTGGAAACCGTAAATGTCTGCTCGAGGGTAATTTGTTTCTGTTTAAGCGCGGTGAATATGAGATACGCGGTCATCAATTTGGTTAGCGACGCCGGCTCGATGCGCGCGTCGATATTTTGCCCGACCAGCACTTGTTTGCTGTAAAAATCAGAGAGCAAATAGGATTTTGCCGCGATCGAAGGCAGTTGAGGAACAGGCAGTTGCTGGGCGAAAAGCAGTGACGGGAACAGCAGCAACAGTAATAATGTCTGCACATTTTTCATAAAGAAAAATTATATACCAAATGCGCCGCGCCTTGCGGCAGAACTGAGTTAATGGCAAAAACAATCACACTCGGCGCCCTTGCACTGGCTCTTTGCTTGAGTGCCGCCGCTGTTCATGCCGATGAAGCCTTGCGGGCCACTCATGCCTGGGTAAGGGTCACTGCACCAGGCCAACGCGTGGCGGGAGCTTACCTGGAAATCATCAGCACTGCGCCAAGCAAGTTGGTTGCTGCTTCAAGCCCGGTAGCGGGCAATGCAGAAATACATTTGATGCGGTTGGAGAACGGCGTCATGGAAATGCGGCAGATCAAAAGCCTCGAGCTGCCTGCCAAGCAGACGGTCAAGCTTGAGCCTGGCGGACTGCACATCATGCTGCTGGATTTGAAAAAACCTTTGAAGCTGGGCGACAAAGTGCCTCTGCGCCTAACTTTGCAGCGTGCTGACCTCAGCAAAACTGTTGTAGAAGTGCAGGCCGAAGTGCGAAGCACCGCGCCCTAAAAAACCTCTGATCAAGTTCCGCGCGGTTGCTACCGAAGCTTTCCGGACAGAAAGCGCGAAACGCCCTCTATATGAATTCACAGCCGAAATTTTCTTGAGTTCAGTCAAGATAACGCTGGCAGGCGCGCCGTATGAATGCCAACTGCCGGCGGAAGTGCCTGCAGCCATCGCACAGCGCGAGATGTATTCTCAAGCCAACCCATTCTACCAGGCCCAAACGGCGGTCCAGAGATTGCGATACCAGCTTAGAAACTTCCTTGCAGGTCAGCATCACTTTCCCTCGAAATTCCCGCCGAACCAGTTATGCTCCAAGCATAGCCTCAGGCTCATGCGCGCGCGGTACAGCATGACCCAGCAGTTGGTCGTCGAAATTTGCATGTCCTTACAAATCTCCTCGGTGCTTAAACCCAGGAACTCGCGCATCATGAATGCCCGGGCGGTGTTGACCGGCATCAATTTGGCGCAAATTTCAAATACCTCCCAGAATTTTTTGTTCTCCAGATTTTTGAGCGGGTCGGACCAAGCTTGCGGCCAGGTATCCCAATGACCATCCGGCTGGAAAAGCGAATCAATATCACCAGCACCGCTTTCCAGCTCCACCTCGAGGCTGACTTGAGTTGCTTCTTTTGCCTGCTTGCGGAAGAGGTCGATGATTTTGTGCTTGAGGATGCCGGTCAGCCAGGTTTTAACTGAGGATTTGCCGGAAAACTTGGAGCGGCTTTCCAGCGCAGCAAGCAAAGTTTCCTGCACCGCATCCTCGGCCAATGTGTTGTCACGCAATTGCAGCAAGGCGTAGCGCAGCAGGTAGGGGCGATATTCTTCAAGCGCGCCATCTGAGATAAGGCCTGATTTTGCCTGGTTATTCACGATCGGCCAAAAGCTGCCAAGTTGAAAAGTTAAATAAATTTAGACGGTTCCAGATGGAAACACAAGTAGAAAGATGGCACTTGAAATACGCGATTTGCGACCTATATACACAGCAACGGCGCATAACAGGCGCCGCTTGATCAATATCCTAATTTGGAGGTAATTATCATGGCAAATATTATGCGTTACGACCCGTTTGAAGATGTGTTCGGCGATCTTTTAAAAGGTTTCTTCGTGCGGCCGGTGAGTTTTGAAGGTCCGTCACAATTCCCGGTCAAGGTGGATGTCACTGAAGATGATAAAACATATAAGGTGCAGGCCGAGATCCCGGGAGTGAAGAAAGAGGACATCAGCGTGTCGATTGATGGCAGTCAAATAGCCATCAGCGCCGAAGTGAAGAAAGAGCACGAAGAAAAGGATGGCGAGCGGGTGCTACGCAGTGAGCGGTATTATGGAAAATTCTCGCGCAGCTTGCAGCTTGCACAGGACGTTGATGAAAGCGAAGCGCAGGCCAAATATTCTGACGGCGTGCTGCAGCTCGTATTACCGAAGAAAGCCGCAGTTTCCGCTAAAAAGCTTTACATCCAGTAACACGTAAGCGTTGTAACAAAAGGCGGCCCAGTGCCGCCTTTTTTGTTTTATGGTTGCTAAGTGTAAAATAGCGCACTTCGCATCCGGGCAGGACACTATGCCGCTCAATCCGACCAACGCAAGGCAGAAAGCCGGCGATCTCGCCGAAGCATTGCCGTACATTAAGCGCTTTCACGGCAAGACCATCGTCATCAAGTACGGTGGCAACGCCATGATCGAGGAATCCCTCAAGCACGGATTTGCCCGCGACGTGGTGTTGCTGAAGCTCGTCGGCATGAACCCGGTGGTAGTGCACGGCGGAGGGCCGCACATCAATGAACTCTTGAAACGAGTCGGAAAGGAAAGCGAATTCGTGCAAGGGATGCGCGTCACCGACCGCGAAACCATGGACGTGGTGGAAATGGTGTTGGGGGGACAGGTCAACAAGCAGATTGTGAGCCTCATCAATCAGCATGGCGGCAGGGCAATAGGCTTGACCGGAAAAGATGGGGATTTCATCCGCGCCCGCAAATTGAAACTCAAAAGCAAGACAAACCAGGAAGAATGGCTGGATGTGGGGCAGGTCGGCGAAGTGGTGGGCATTGATCCCCAGATCGTGTCATTGCTCGACAGCCAGGATTTCATTCCGGTGGTCGCGCCCATCGGCGTGGGCGAGGGCGGCGAGTCGTACAATATCAACGCCGATTTGGTTGCTGGCAAAATCGCCGAAACGCTGAAAGCAGAGAAGCTGATCCTTCTCACGAATACGCCCGGAGTGCTCGACAAGAAAGGCAACGTACTGACCGGCCTCAACGCAGCCAAGGTGAAAGCCCTGATCGAGGATGGCACAATTTCAGGGGGCATGCTGCCCAAGGTGAACTGCGCGCTGGAGGCCGTGCGTAACGGCGTGAAAACTTGCCACATCATAGACGGCCGCGTAGAGCACGCGCTGCTGCTGGAAATTCTCACCGACGAAGGCGTGGGAACGCTGATTCGTGCGGGTGCGCGATGAGTGCCGTAAATTTGAGGTGAGGGATAACCATGCCGGTAAAGCGCGGTGAACGCAAATTACAGATCCTGCAAACTCTGGCTCAGATGCTGCAGAACCCGCGCTCTGAAAAAATTACTACGGCTGCTCTGGCGGCGAAGCTCAATGTTTCCGAAGCTGCTTTGTACCGCCATTTCGCCAGCAAGGCGCAAATGTTCGAGGGATTGATTGAATTCATCGAAGAGTCCATTTTCGGCCTCATCAACAAAATCACCACTGACGAGAAAAGCGGGATGAAGCAACTGGAAGCGATGCTCACCATGCTGCTGGGTTTCGCGAAGACCAACCCGGGTATGACGCGGGTGCTGATTGGCGATGCGCTGGTGAACGAGAACGAACGGCTGCAAACACGCATCAATCAATTGCATGACCGGCTGGAAGCATCGATCAAACAGGCATTGCGCTTCGCGTCAAGCCAGAATGAGCTGCCCGCCGACGTGGATGCCGCGGCACGGGCTAATCTCTTGATGTGCTATGTAACCGGCCGCTGGCACCAATATGCAAAAAGCGGTTTCAAGCGCGAACCAATGGAGCACTGGACGGAGCAGTGGCGAGAATTAATAAGGACCTAGGCGATTGCCGTTCGCGTTCTTTCACCGCAAACCAGGCATTTTGGGTCCTTGGAAAGCTTGATGGATCTCCATTCCATGGAAAGCGCATCAAGCACAAGCAGTCGGCCACTGAGTGTCTCGCCGGCGCAGGTCAATAACTTCAGCGCCTCAGCTGCCTGTATGGTTCCGATGATGCCGGTTAACGGCGCGAATACCCCCATTACCGCGCAGCGCGTTTCCTCTAATTCACCATTTTCGGGAAACAGGCAGTGGTAGCAGGAACTCGTTTTCTCACGCAAATCGAAAACCGCGACCTGGCCGTCGAAACGCACGCCGGCGCCTGACACCAGAGGCTTGCGGTGCGTTACGCAGGCGCGGTTTACCGCATGGCGCGTAACAAAATTGTCGCTTGCGTCGAGCACCACGTCGGCATTTTTCACCAGATCCATTACATCTTCACTCGACACCCGTTTTGGTACTTCGACTATCTTCACTTCCGGGTTAATCAGCTCCATGGTGTTGCGCGCGGATTGTGTTTTAGGCGTGCCTACAGCGGAAGTGAAATGCACTATTTGCCGCTGCAAGTTGGTGAGGTCCACATTTTCGCCATCGCAGATGGTGATTTTGCCCAAACCGCTGGCAGCAAGATAAATCGCAATCGGTGAACCCAAGCCGCCCGCGCCAATAATCAACGCATGCGATTTGAGAAGTTTTTCCTGGCCCTCAATGCCGATTTGCGGCAAAAGGATATGCCGGCTGTAGCGTATTAGCTGATTGCCATCCACGGCAAAACGCTGACTACCTGAACGGGCTTAATTTTGCCCTTGCAGGATTTGCAGCCCCTTGAGGAGGTTGATCGCCTGGTTCAATTGATAATCGTTTTTTCCGCCGAATTCCGGAAGCTCGACTTTACTTTCTCCTTCGCCTTTGGATTTGGGTACCGCTTTGGATGGTGCAGGCTTCGGAGTTTCGGTCTTATCATCAGGCTGTTTGTCAGGCTGCTTGTCATTGGTAAGATGGCGTTCCAAATCCGCTTCCCGCAACCGCGGACCCTCATCAACGCCGCTTACCGTAGCTTCTTCCACCACTATGTCAGGCGTGATGCCCTTGGCCTGGATCGAGCGGCCATTGGGAGTGTAATAGCGCGCGGTAGTGAGCTTTATGGCGGTGTTGTTGCCCAGCGGCAGGATGGTCTGTACAGAACCTTTGCCGAAGCTTTGCGTTCCCATGATGACGGCGCGTTTATGGTCCTGCAGCGCACCGGCCACGATTTCCGAAGCTGATGCCGAGCCGTTGTTGACGAGCACTACCATAGGTACCGTTTTCACTCCTGATGGAAGATTCTTCAGATAATCGTCCTTAAAATTGCCATGCAAATAGTTTTCGGGCGTTGCGCTGAACCGCATCTTGGAATCCTCAGTGCGGCCATCGGTATACACCACAAGTGAATTCGGCTGCAGAAAGGCCGAGGATACCGCTACCGCGCCATTCAGCAAACCACCTGGGTCATTGCGCAAGTCCAGAACCAGGCCTTTCAGCGTGCCAGTTTTGTATAGATCGGTGAGCGCTTTGGCCAGCGTTTCCCCGGTGTGCTCTTGGAACTGTGTGATTCGTATATAGCCGTAACCGGGCTCGACCATCTTGGATTTGACACTTTGCACTTTGATGACCGCTCGGGTCAGTTTGAAAACCAGCGGTTTGGGCTCGCCTTTGCGCACTACGGTGAGGGTAATCTGGGTATTGGGCTTGCCGCGCATGCGCTTGACGGCTTCGTTGAGGGTCATGCCCTTGACCGCGGTATCGTCCAGTTTGATGATGAGGTCGCCGCTTTTGAGTCCCGCATTAAAGGCAGGCGTATCTTCAATCGGCGAGACCACCTTTACGAAACCGTCTTCCATCCCGACCTCGATACCCAAGCCGCCGAACTCGCCTTGAGTGCCCACCTGCAATTCTTTGAAGGCCTCGGCATCAAGATAGGCTGAATGAGGATCCAGCCCGGTAAGCATGCCGTTGATCGCTTCAGTGATGAGCTTTTTGTCGTCAACCGGTTCGACATAATCGTTTTTTATGCGCCCGAATACTTCGGTGAAGGCGCGCAGCTCCTCGACAGGCAAAGGTGCGCCGGTTTCTTTTTGAGCTACCGCTGAAAAATTCAGGCTCAGCGCCGCACCGAGCACAGCGCCCAGCACGATCAGCACAATTTGTTCTAACTTGTTGCGCATCAAAAAATCTCCTGCATCGCCGGCAACAGCCTAAGTGAGTTACTTTAATGTGGCCCAGGTCAGCGGGTCAATTGGTTTGCCTTGGTACCGCATCTCGAAGTATAAACCGGATTCTAAATTTCCGCCGCTGTTTCCTACAGCGGCAATGGTGTCCCCGCCATGGATGTAATCCCCGACTTGCTTATAAAGAGTTTCGTTGTTGCCGTACAGGCTCATATACCCAGCCCCGTGATCTAAAATGATAAGATTGCCAAATCCGCGCAGCCAGTCGGCAAAAACCACCCGCCCGGCAGAGATCGCTTTAACATCCTCTCCGCTTGGCGAGAGGATGAATAGTCCCTTCCAGGTTAGGCCGCTGTCGGTACGTGGACTGCCGAACCTATTAGCAAGTTCCCCCTTCACCGGTAAACTCAGCTTGCCTTTCAATTGTTGGAAAGGATTGGCATCGAGCGAGGAATCGGGAAGCTGAAAGTTGCTGAGCTTGGGAGGCGGTTTTTTCTCCGAGAGGATTTTAGCCAATTTCTCCACCAGGCGAGTAAGACGGCGCTCATTGCGCTGCAGGGTTCCTATCTCGCGCCGCTGCTGAGCGATTTGCTTGGAGACGCTGGCGAGCACCTGCTGGTGCGCGAGCTTTTCTTTTTCCAAAAGCCGCTTCTGCGCCGCCTGCTCGGCCTGGATTTCCTTGAGTTCGTTGCTTTTATCCCGGGTTTGAGCCGTGAGGAAGTTAAGCTCGTTGAGGTTTCCGCGAAGTTTGGCGATAAAATCCGCCCGTGCCCGTGAAATATAGCTGTAATAATAAAGCTGGCGCGCGACCTGGTCGGGGTCCTGGCCGTTTAACAGCAGCGCCAGATAATCCGATTGTTGCCCCAGGTACTGCTGATACAGCAGTTTCTCCAGCAACGCCTGCTGGGAGCGTATTCCGGATGCGGTCTGCCCGCTCTGCAACTGCAGGCTTGCCAGCGCGGCGTTGACTTCGCGCTGCTGGCGGTTAAGTTGGTAGAGCTTGCGGTTGGCATCAGAGATGGCGCGTTCGGATTCTTTGAGTGCATCGGCAGCCTCCGATTTCGATTCCTCAGAGTCGGCCAGTTCTTTTTGCAGCCCTTCAATGCGGCCGCGCAACTGCTTCAGTTCATCTTTGGGCGCTGCGTAAACCAGCACGGCGAAAGATAAGCAGAAAATGGCCAAGCTGGCGCGAATTATGCGCCTGAGCTTAATCTGAAGCTCTGGGGATTCATTCAATTGATGAGCGCTTTTGGTGGGACCGGGTTTCAAGAATCGCAGGAAGGAGGGCACCGTATTGTTGCAGCGATAATTTACGCTCTGGCTTTTCCCTGATTGGCGATTGCCTGCACGGCCTGGTTTACTGTTTCCTCGTCCCCCAGGTAGTAGTGCCTAAGCGGCTTCATGTTATTGTCAAGTTCGTACACCAGCGGAATTCCGGTCGGGATGTTGAGCTTCACGATCTGCTGGGCGCTGATATGATCAAGGTGCATGACGAGAGCTCTGAGCGAGTTGCCGTGCGCCGAAAGAATCACGTTTTGGCCTGATTTTATCGCGGGTGCGATAGTCTCGTCCCAATAGGGCAGGAATCTCGTGACAGTGTCTTTCAGGCATTCAGTCAAAGGAAGATTTTTTTCCGGCAGGCCTCTATATCTTGGGTCATTTCCAGGATAACGGATGTCCGATTTATCGAGCGCGGGCGGTCGCACGTCGTAGCTCCTGCGCCACTGCAATACCTGCTGCTCGCCGAACTTGGCCGCAGTCTCGGATTTGTTCAATCCCTGCAACGCGCCGTAGTGCCGCTCGTTGAGTCGCCAGGAAAGGTTCACGGGTATCCACATCAGCTCCATGTCCTCCAGCACGATCCATAAGGTCTTGATGGCGCGCTTGAGCAAGGAAGTGTAGGCGATATCGAAAACAAAACCATTCTGCTTTAAATGCAGTGCTGCCACCTTTGCTTCCTGCACGCCTTTCTCGGATAAAGCAACGTCAGTCCAGCCGGTAAAACGGTTTTCCTTGTTCCAGATGCTTTCACCGTGACGCAACAGGACCAGTTTTTTCATATGCAAATATGATCGGTGCAGATTGAAAATGTTGTATTATTTTATAGTATTTCCTCATCAACTTCTCTTGATAATAAAACGCCTCGCCGCATTTCTTGATTTCCCTCACATCAGTCTAGCCCTGATAGGGTTGATGTGGGTGCTTCCTTTCCTGCAGCCCCACCGCCAATTTCCTTTACCCAGTTTTTACACCGAGTGGCTGGCTTTTGCTTTGGGACTGGGCGCGCTCTCGCTGCTATTGCAGCAGCGTTTCTGGGATAACCTGGAATTGCCCAGGATGGCACTGGTTCCACTGGCGTTGCTTCCGTTGCTGTTATTGCAGTTTGCTCTCGACAAAATAACCTATCCCGAACAGATGCTGCTGGCATTGGTTTATCTGCTATGGGCAGTCTTTCTGATATTGCTCGGAAATATTCTGCGGCGGGAAATAGGGTTGGCGGCACTTAGCACCGCGCTTGCATGGTGTCTTGTCGCGGGCGGACTATTGAGCGCCATTGTGGCCTTGCTTCAGCACTATCAGATTCATACCTTTTTTGACCCGCTGATTTCGGTTAAAACTTCCAATGCGGTTTATGGCAATCTGGCGCAACGGAATCATTTCGCCGACTATATTTGCCTGGCATTGGCTTCGCTGCTGTTTCTCTCCGCAAGCGGGCGGCTGGCCTGGGCTGTTTCGGCTGTACTTGCTGTGTTATTGCTTTTTGTTCTGGCCTTGAGCAGTTCGCGCAGCGCCTGGCTTTTTCTTTCTGCGCTGCTGGCGTTGTCAGCATGGTGGTACCGGCGAAACCGAAAGAATGCCGCACTGCTGGCAGCCAGTGCTATGCTGATCCCCGGTTTCGCCTTGATGCAATGGGTG
>DATHDD010000016.1:0-10772 GCA_035319205.1 Burkholderiales bacterium
CTTGAGCTCGATTTCCTTGGCCACCGACACGCCGTCCTTGGTGATGGTGGGCGCGCCGAAAGAACGTTCCAGCACCACATTGCGGCCTTTGGGGCCGAGAGTTATTTTCACTGCATCAGCGAGAATATTCACGCCGGCAAACATCTTGGCGCGCGCGGTTTCACTGAATTTCACGTCTTTAGCTGCCATGCTCTTCTCCTAAGTAAACTTGCTTTTCGTACTTAATCCAATGTTAATTGCTGGCGTAGGCTCGACTCATTCCACCACGCCCATGATGTCTTCTTCACGCATCACGAGCAGTTCTTCACCTTTGACCTTAACGGTCTGTCCGGAATATTTTCCGAACAGCACCTTGTCTCCGACTTTCACATCGAGGGGCCGCACTTTGCCGTCTTCCAAGATCCGGCCTTTGCCGATGGCAATGATCTCACCCTGATCGGGTTTTTCCGCAGCGGTGTCTGGAATGACGATTCCTGAAGCTGTCTTGCGTTCTTCTTCCAAGCGTTTGACAATAACGCGGTCATGTAAAGGACGAATTTTCATGTTTCATCTCCGATAGTTAGGAAATTACTTAATGCGGCAGCAGGAAAATTGCTGCATGCTGAATACGGGGTTAGCACTCGTTTCAAAAGAGTGCTAATAATACGGCCTAAGTCTTTTATAATCAAGGGGTGCTCATGGGTAACAGTGAGTTAGTGGCACGCAGCCTCGCAGCTGTTTGGCATCCCTGTACCCAAATGAAGCATCACGAAACTTATCCGCTTCTACCTATCGCCCGCGCAGAAGGCGCCTGGATTTACGATTTCGATGGCAAGCGTTATTTCGATGCCATCAGTTCCTGGTGGGTAAATCTATTCGGCCATTGCAACCCGCGCATTAACGCCGCATTGCGCCAGCAGCTGGAAAAGTTTGAACACGTCATGCTTGCCGGCTTTACTCATGAACCAGTGATAGAGCTTTCCGAACGCTTAAGCAAGCTTGCGCCGCGCGGCCTCGGACATTGCTTCTATGGCAGCGATGGTGCTTCCAGCGTCGAAATTGCGCTAAAAATGAGTTTTCATTTTTGGCGAAACAGCGGACAAATTGCCAAAACCGGATTTTTGAGCTTAGAAAATAGCTATCACGGCGAAACCCTGGGTGCTCTGTCGATAACAGATATTGCGTTGTTCAAAGACACTTATGCGTCGCTTTTGCGCAATTCTTCAACCGTCCCCTCACCCGATTGGCGTTTTGCCGAGCCTGGCGAATACAGCCTGCAATACGCTATGCGCTGCGCTGAAAAACTGGAAGCCCATTTAAACGCGCATCATCAGGAAATCTCCGCATTCATTGTTGAACCGCTGGTACAGTGCGCAGGCGGCATGGCCATGTATCATCCCGAATACTTGAAGCGCGCGAGGCAGCTTTGCAACCAGTACCAGGTGCACCTGATTGCAGATGAAATCGCGGTTGGTTTCGGCCGCACCGGCACCCTGTTCGCCTGCCAGCAAGCAGGCATCACACCGGACTTCCTATGCTTGTCCAAAGGCATTACTGGAGGTTATCTGCCGCTTTCAGTAGTAATGACCACTAACACGATATACCAGGGTTTTTACCACGATGAAGTATCACGCGGTTTTCTGCACTCGCATTCCTACAGCGGCAATGCGCTCTCCTGCCGCGCCGCGCTCGCCACTCTCGATATTTTCGAGGAGGACCAAGTTATACAAACCAATTACGCGAAATCTGCGCAACTCACCATGATGGCAAAAGTTCTTTCGCAACACCCAAAGGTCAAGGACTTCCGCAACACCGGCATGATTTGGGCTTTTGAAGTAAATAATTCCGACAAGAATTTCTCAAAGAATTTTTCCCGCGCGGCGTTGGATTCTGGACTGCTGTTGCGGCCGCTTGGAAACACTGTTTATTTCATGCCGCCTTATATCATCAACCAACAAGAAATGCATTTCCTGGTGGAAAAAATACAGAACCTGCTGGAAAGATTCTAGACATGCGCACTGCAACTTTAATTTTAGTTTTATTGTTTTTAACTTCTTCTGCAGCTGCCGAACGGTTGCCTGTGCCGTTAAGCAAGGCCCTGAAAGATTCCGGGCTGAATGAATCACATGTCGGCATTTTCGTGCAGGAAGTAGATGCAAAAACCCCGGTTTTGGCCTATGGGGCTGACCGTCCGTTCAACCCTGCGTCCACCATGAAACTCCTCACCACTTATGCCGGATTGGAGTTGCTCGGTCCCGCTTTTACTTGGAAAACCGAGTTCTATGCCCTCGGCACGATTGAAGGGGATGTGCTTAACGGCGATTTGATCATCAAGGGTTACGGCAACCCGAATCTCACCCTGGAAAATTTCTGGCTGCTGCTTCGTGATCTGAGACAGCGGGGCATTCGCGAAATCCGAGGCGACTTAGTTCTCGACCGCGGCTATTTTACAGTTTTGGACACTGATCCAGGACATTTTGATAACGAGCCGTACCGGCCTTACAACGTCGCACCGGATGCTCTGTTACTTAACTTCAAAAGCATTCGTTTATTGTTCATTCCGGTAGCTGAGAAAAAAACGGTCAAAGTCGTTGCCGACCCGTTGTCGGCTCAGCTTGAAATTATCAACGGGCTGACCTTGATAGACGAGCCATGTGGTGAGTGGAATCCCAAACTGATTAGCAACATTCTGGCTACTGCTAAGTCCGCGCGCATTGTGTTGAATGGCACGTATCCTTCTGGCTGCGGCGAACAGACCTGGTACGTGGCCTTGTTCAGTCACCCGCAATATGTGTACAGCGTCTTCAAGGAGCTGTGGCAGGAATTGGGTGGCACGCTGAAAGGCGTTGTCCGCGAAGGTGATATCCCGGCCGAAGCGCAGCTCATCTTTAGCGGAGATTCTGTAACGCTCGGCAAAGCAGTGCGCGACATTAACAAATGGAGCAACAACGTCATGGCTCGCCAATTGTTTCTCACCATTGGTGCCGAAGCAACGCAATCGGCCGCCACGTCTGAGCAATCCGCACGGGCGATAAAGCAATGGCTGGCGCAGAAACGTTTGCTATTCCCTGAGTTGGTGCTGGAAAACGGCGCCGGCTTGTCGCGCAGCGAGCAAATCAGCACGAAACATCTTGGAATGCTTTTGATCAATGCTTACCAAAGTCCGCTGATGCCTGAATTCATTGCTTCGTTACCGCTTATTGCGGTTGATGGCACTATGAAAAAGCGGCTCAATGGCGAGGATATTTCAGGACGGGGACATATAAAAACCGGCAGCCTCGAAGGGGTTCGTGCGATCGCAGGTTATGTGCTTGATCACAAAGGCAGAATGATGGTAGTGGTATGCCTCGTCAACCATCCGCGCGCGGCTGACGCTGAACCGTTTGAGGATGTCCTCCTGCAATGGGTTTACCGGCGCTAATGGTACCCTGATAAGTGTGAAATAACTCACTTTAAATTTGATTGTCGTAGGACTATACTTTGGGCGTATGGCAATTTTGTTGCAGGTAACATATTCAAATAGGTACCATGAAATTCCATGCTTTAATTTTTCTGGTCTTGGGCGTTGGGCTGCTGCCCCCAGCAGCAACCGCACAGGATTATGTTGAGCAAAGCTATACTGATATTATCTACGGCGCGGATTCAACCCTGTTGAAATACAGTGGCGGCGTGGGTTTCAAAAACCCCGCCTATAAGGAGCGCAATTATGCGTTTGGAAAATATCTGGGCGCTGAACTAGGTAATATTGGTAATGACAACAGCCTGTCAATTCCTTATGCCTTCTCCTCAAAAAGCCGGAATCTCTTGGGCGTTGGCACGCTGCCGATCGGGGACAAATTCTCGCTTTTTGGCAAGTTTGGAGTAGCTAGATCCAGTTCGGATTACGGGCAAAACCTAAGCGCCCCGTCTTATACAGGGGATAGAAATTCCGAACTCAAATATGGCCTTGGGCTGAAATACAACTACAATCCGAACCTTGACCTGCGTATGGGATGGGATCGCTACAATTACATGGGTGGCGAGGATATCTACAACATCCAAAACGATGTGCGCTGGTTCTCGCTTGGCTTCGGTGTGAAATTCTAGAGTACGCTCACAACCCCAGCTTTCCCCAGAGCTCGTCCACGCGCCGCTTGACCGCTTCATCCATTACAATCGGCGTACCCCAGTGTCTCGCGGTTTCCGTTGACCATTTATTGGTCGCGTCCACCGCCATTTTGCTGCCCAAACCGGGAACTGGGCTGGCGAAATCCAGATAATCAATCGGCGTATTCTCGACCAGCAAGGTATCGCGCGCAGGGTCAACGCGCGTGGTAAGGGCCCAGATCACCTCTTTCCAGTCGCGTATGTTCACGTCATCATCGGTGACGATCACGAACTTGGTGTACATGAATTGCCGGAGGAATGACCAAACGCCGAACATCAACCGCTTGGCGTGGCCAGGATATTGCTTCTTCATGCTCAACACTGCAAGACGGTAGGAGCAACCTTCCGGCGGCAGGTAAAAATCCACTATCTCCGGAAACTGCTTTTGCAGCAGCGGCACGAACACTTCATTTAACGCCATACCAAGCACCGCCGGCTCGTCGGGCGGTTTTCCTGTGTAAGTGCTGTGATAAATTGGATCGCGGCGCAGCGTGATGCGATCAATGGTAAATACCGGGAAGCGCTCCTGTTCGTTGTAGTAGCCGGTATGATCGCCAAACGGTCCTTCCATAGCGGTATCATTTGGGTGTATCACGCCTTCCAATACGATTTCGGCGCTGGCGGGCACACGCAAGTCGCTGCCTACGCATTTCACTATTTCGCTCTTGCTCCCGCGCAATAGTCCCGCAAACTGGTATTCGCCCAGCGTATCCGGCACGGGTGTCACCGCACCCAGAATCGTCGCCGGATCCGCGCCTAATGCCACTGCTACTGGAAACGGCCGTCCGGGGTTGGCGATACAGTGGTCACGAAAATCCAGCGCGCCTCCTCTAGTGCTGAGCCAACGCATGATGACCTTGTTGGGCGCAATCACCTGCTGCCGGTAAATGCCCAGATTCTTCCGTTCTTTGTGCGGTCCCTGCGTCACTACCAAACCCCAGGTAATGAGTGGAGCAGTGTCTTTAGGCCAGCAAGTCTGTATCGGCAGCCGCGATAAATCCACATCCTTGCCTTCCCACACGTTTTCCTGGCATGGTGCGGAGCCCAGCTCTTTCGGCGCCATATTCATAACCTGCTTCAACACCGGGAGTTTTTCCCAAATGTCTTTCAAGCCTTTGGGAGGATCGGGTTCCTTGAGATAAGCGAGGAGCTTCCCCACTTCGCGAAGCGCTGCCACAGATTCCTCGCCCATACCGAGCGCGACCCTTCTTACCGTGCCAAATAAATTGCCCAGAACCGGGATGCTGTGGCCTTTGGGTTTCTCGAATAGAATCGCGGGGCCCTGTGCTTTTAATACCCGGTCGCAGATTTCGGTCATTTCGAGATAAGGGTCGACCTCGGTTCTGACCCGTTTGAGTTCGCCGAGTTTTTCCAGTTGCGCGATGAAGTCGCGGAGATCTCGGTATTTCATTTATGTTGATGTCCCGGCGTACAGCTCGGGTTCAGTAGCGATAATGGAGGTCAAGTGCAATACCGGCAAAAATTGCCGCTCCTACCCAGTTGTTGTGCAGAAACGCCTTGAAACATTTGTCGCCCTCGCGGTTTTTAATCAATGTATAGTGATAGCCCATTATGCCTGCGGCTGCAAGCAAACCGGTGTAAAAAAACACTCCGAATCTGAAGCGTACAGCTATACCGGCAAGTATCACCAGCATGGCAGCGTAGCAAACCATTACCGCCAAGATGTCGTATTTTCCAAAAGTTATGGCTGAAGTTTTAATCCCGATTCTGATGTCATCGTCGCGGTCCACCATAGCGTATTCAGTATCGTAGGCAATTGCCCAGAACATATTTGCAACAAGCAGGCCCCAAGCAATCGGAGGAGCCGCCCCAACATTAGCGGCATAGGCCATGGGGATGCCGAAACCGAAAGCAATACCCAGATAAGCTTGTGGAATGGCAAAAAATCTTTTCGTGAAAGGGTAAGTCGCGGCGATCAGAAGTGCCGGGACCGAGAGCACTATTACCAGGTGGTCGAGCGCTAGAATCAGCGAAAATGCGAGGAGCGCCAGTACTACTGCAAGCAGCAGTGCTTCTTGAGTCGAGACCTGACCGCTGGCAAGTGGCCGGTTTCGGGTGCGCGCCACATGCCTGTCGATATCGCGGTCAACATAGTCATTGATTACACAGCCGGCTGAACGCATCAATACCGTGCCCAAAATAAAAATCCAGAGTATTACCCAGTCGGGGCGTCCGTAAGAGGAAATCCATAGGCCCCACAGCGTCGGCCATAACAGCAATAGAATGCCTATCGGCTTGTCGAGCCGCATCAGCTTTTCATAAAGGTGAAGCTTCTCATTGAACGTCATTGCGAAAGTTCCAGGATTGTTGGAAGAAACACTTCTGTCACCATAATCGGACTGCCTCGCAGAATGAATACCGAACGCCTTGCCCACAAGTGATTCGGCAACGTCTTCAGTAGTCGGCATGCCCTAAGGTAAAGCTCGTGATGAGGAGTGAGCTTTTTAAAATGCAGTGGCATGCGCTTAACCAGCGGATTGGCAAACAGCGCCGCACCCAAGGGTTTCACGCCTTGCCGGCTAATGGTGCGCCAAGCGCCACGCAGATTGCGTTGCTTCAGCACGCTGTGCGCGAACACTACCGGGGTTTCACGACAATACAGGTACACTTCCCTCACCACCACCCGCTGCTTGCGTCTGGATTTGATCAACGGCATCTCGTCGCGGCACGGATTGCCAAGCCGCTGGTGAACCGCGCGCACGCTGAAAGACGGGCAGCGCGCTTGCAGACGGTGCGTAAGTGAACCATGGTCGGTCAGCCAGCCACGATAAGAGCGTTGAGCATTGACAGGACTTGGCTGCCAGGTGCATTGCAAATAATTCATAATGAGTTGGATAAAAGGGGGCCCTACACCCTCAGATAGTCTTTCCTGCCGCCCAGCCAGCGCTGCAGATGCAGTTCAACGGACTGTGGGAATTCCTTGAGCACGCGTTCTGCGGAGTTGCGCGCTGCTTCCAGTAAATCAATATCGGTGTTGATATCGGCAAAACGCAGCATGGGCACCCCGCTTTGCCGAGCGCCGAGAAATTCCCCGGGGCCGCGCAGCCGCAAATCCTGTCTGGCGATTTCAAACCCATCAGATGTCTCGAACACGATTTTGAGCCTCGCCCGTGCCATTTCGCCAAGCGGGTTCTGATACATCAGAATACACACGCCTTGTTCCGACCCGCGTCCGATACGTCCGCGCAATTGGTGCAATTGCGATAGGCCCATGCGCTCGGCGTTCTCGATAACCATCAGCGAAGCGTTAGGGACATCCACTCCAACTTCAATCACCGTGGTTGCCACCAACAATTGGATTTCTCCCTGGAGAAACGCCTGCATCACCGCCGCTTTTTCGTGACCGGAGAGTCTGCCGTGCACCAAGCCGACTTTCAATTCCGGGAAAGTCGTTTTCAAAACCGAATGGGTTTCCAGCGCAGTCTTAAGCTGCAGCGCTTCGGATTCCTCGATCAGCGGGCACACCCAATATGCTTGTTTGCCGGCAACGCAGGCGTCGCGGACTCGCGCAATCACCTCGGCACGGCGGTTGTCGGCGACCAGCTTGGTAGTGACTGGCGTGCGCCCGGGCGGCATTTCATCAATCACGGATACATCAAGGTCCGCATAATAGCTCATGCTTAGAGTCCGCGGGATCGGCGTCGCGCTCATCATTAACTGATGAGGCTGCAGTCCCGCTCTGCTTCCCTTGGTGCGCAGCGCCAGACGCTGGTGCACACCAAAACGGTGCTGCTCGTCAATGATGGCCAGGCCCAATTTGCGGAATTCCACTTGTTCCTGAATCAGTGCATGAGTGCCAATGACCAGCATTGCTTCACCATGCAACACGCTTTTCAGCGCAACTTGCTTTTGTTTTTTGCTTAAACTGCCGGCAAGCCACGCCACATCCACACCAAGGGGCTCAAGCCAGCCCGTAAACTTGTGATAATGCTGCTCGGCAAGAATTTCCGTAGGCGCCATGATCGCCGCCTGGTAACTGTTCTCTATGGCCTGCAGCACTGCGAAAGCGGCAACTATGGTTTTACCGCTTCCAACATCGCCTTGCAGCAGACGCTGCATCGGGTAAGGTTGCGAGAGATCACCGGCGATTTCCACAATTGACTTGCGCTGGGCGGCGGTCAAAACAAACGGCAATCTATCATGCAAAGCCTGAGTAAGCCGACCGCGTTTAGACAATACCGGAGCAACGCGGCTGCGCCGCTCGCGGTAATGCAAACGCATGGATAATTGCTGCGCCAGCAGTTCGTCAAATTTAATCCTGCGCCATGCGGGATGATTGCGCTCTGCAAGCTGCTGCAACTTCACCCGCGGCGGCGGCTGATGCAAGAACAACACGCTTTCCTTAAAACCAGGCAGCTTGAACACCTGCAAAATCTGTCGCGGCAGGCTTTCGGCAAGGTCGCTTTCTGCAAGGCTGCGCCTGATGAGTTTGCGCAGTAAATCCTGTGATAGGCCCGCGGTTGTCGGATAAACAGGGGTCAGCGAATCCGGCAGCGGCGTATCACCGCGCACGACGCGGTATCTGGGATGCACCATCTCCGCGCCGAAAAATCCCTGTCTAATTTCACCCAACAGCCGTACTTTTGTTCCTGGCGTAAGTGCCTTGGCCTGGCTGCCGTAAAAATTCAGCAGGCGCATCACCAGCGTGCCGCTGTCGTCCTCAATCTGGCACACCAGAGTGCGCCGCGGCCGGTACTGGATTTCAGTATTCACCACCACCCCTTCTACCTGAACGGTTTGGCCGGATAGGGCGTCCTTGATTGGATATATGCGAGTTTCGTCTTCGTATCTGATGGGCAAATGTAATATCAAGTCCAGCGAGCGAGATATGCCGAGTCTTGCGAGCTTTTCCAGGGTGGACTTGCTGATGCCGGCCAACGAGGGGTGATCGGGTATTTTGACAACGGATTTTTTATTCTCGATCTGTTTTGCAGCTGTGGGCATGTGTTACGTCTCAATCGCGGACAAATAATGGAGTCCAACCCTCATCACATCCTCACTTCTCGATGACCAAGACGGCATCCATTTCCACCAGCGCACCCCGAGGCAGCGAAGCTACTCCCACCGCTGCTCGCGCCGGATAGGGCTCGCGGAAATATTTGGCCATGATTTCATTGACGCGAGTAAAATGCGCAAGATCGGTAAGATACACATTGAGCTTGACCACATCTCCCAGGCTGCCGTCCGCGGCTTGCGCCACCGCTTTGAGATTTTCGAATACCCGCGCAATCTGCGCTTCAATGCCCTCCACCATTTGCATGCTTGCCGGATCAAGCCCGATTTGTCCGGATAAATATACGGTTTGCCCTGCGCGTACCGCCTGCGAGTAAACGCCAATGGCCTTGGGTGCATTATCGGTATGGATGATTTTTTTAACCATGTGTTTTCTCCTTGAGTAACTGATGTTATCAGGATTCGCCGGTTTCTAACAAAGCGTATTGCAACGGAGCATAATCACGCGCAACTTGAATTGAGCTATCATAGCCGCAATAGCACACTAGGATTTTATGCGAGATGACGAGTCCGCTCATTGCCAACCTGGAAAAAGTGCTTGCAGCGGGTCGAGATGATGCTTTATTGCGCTTTAGCCTTGGTAACGAATATCTTAAACTCAACGATCCGGCTGCCGCGGCACAGCACTTGAGCCAAGCAGTGCGTCATGACCCTACTTATTCAGCCGCGTGGAAATTACTGGGGGGAGCGCTTGCAAAATGCGACCGCTTACTGGAAGCATTGGCAGCCTACCGGCGGGGAGTGGAGATTGCCGAAAAAAAAGGCGACAAGCAGGCGGCTAAAGAGATGCAGGTATTCGCGCGCCGGATTGAGAACCAATTAGCTCAACAGTCCGAATCCGGGCAACAATAATAACGCATGCCGATCATCGAAAAACTTCGTAAGTTTATAATCGGTGCGCCTCTCGATCCGCTTAAGCCGGAAACACGCAAGAATATTGTCTTGATCGCGTTTCTGGCCTGGGTGGGGCTTGGCGCGGACGGACTGTCGTCCTCTGCGTACGGGCCGGAACAAGCATTCTTAGCACTGGGATCTCACACCCATCTCGGCCTTTACATGGCGGCAGCGACCGCGCTCACGGTTTTTGTCATTGCGCTTGCGTACAACCAGGTCATCGAACTCTTTCCCTCCGGCGGCGGCGGGTACAAGGTTGCAAGCCAACTCCTCGGTGCGCATGCCGGACTGGTTTCGGGTTCCGCCTTAATCGTTGACTACGTTCTGACCATCGCGATTTCGGTGGCAAGCGGTGTGGACGCGCTGTTCAGTCTGCTTCCGGCCGGCGCCCAGTCGTTCAAGCTGGTGAATGAAATCGTGCTGATTTTAGTATTGATGGGGCTTAATCTGCGCGGCATGAAAGAGTCGGTGAAGGTTTTGCTGCCGATTTTTCTGGGCTTTGTTATCACTCATGTCTTGCTCATCTTCTACGGCGTGCAGGCGCATGCCGACAATCTTCCCAACCTGATACCCGACACTTTGAATGAAACCACAAGCTTGGCTCACGAAATCGGCTGGCTGTTTGTCGCATCGCTGTTCTTGCGCGCCTATTCGCTAGGCGGCGGTACTTACACCGGCATTGAGGCGGTGTCCAACAACATCAACCGGCTGGCCGAGCC
>DATHDD010000017.1:0-11781 GCA_035319205.1 Burkholderiales bacterium
CGGCTTTTTGGTGCGTTTTTTGTGCGCTTTAGCCATTCTGCAAGGGATTAATGCGTGCAAGCAAACCGAGATTACTTCGCCAGCAAGGCGATGAGTTTCTGGTCTTTCAGCAATCTTTCCAGCACATCGGCGAGGGTTTTATTGATCAACTCTTCGTTTTTCGCCTTGCTTGGTGGAATAATCACAGTTTCATTGTTCGTTATCTCGTACAAGTTCTCGTAAGTCGTGTTGCCGTTTTTGACAAACGCCTTGAGCCTGGCGAGGATGCGGATTCCACCAGTCCAGGAGCCGGTAGGCGCGGAATACTGAAGGGTTTGAACTTCCACTTTCAGCATGCGTGGCGCATCTCCTGACGACACATTCACGCTGAAATCGTACTTTTTCAATCCTTCATAAATTCTTTCTTGCACTACCTTGGCGATATCCGAATCGGTGAGAATGACAGAATCTTTGTCTAAACGGGTAGTACGGTAGCCTAAAACTTTATCTGGGCGGGTGTCGGTAACTGTTAATGCGACCGTTTTGTCTTTTCCGACTTCGGATCCCATAATCAGGACATCGGGGGGGTTGACCAGCACATTCTGCGGAGTCGTGGCGCAACCGCCCAAGAGCATGAGGAAAAAAATAAGATATAAGGACTTATTCATGGCGCTCTCCTAAAACTAATATAGCAAAATGACTTATACGATGTTTGATTGTTATTATTCGTCCTCGCTCCTTCGACAAGCTTTCCTGAGTTTATCGAAGGGGTCAGGACAGGCTCGACCCACTCCCGGCGGGATGGGGAAAGACGAAACAAGTAAATTGCAAATTGATGGATAAGCCGTTCCGGCGAGGCAAAAATTGCAAGCAAAGCGGAGTTTACACGATTAGTAAATGAGCATTTGCGAGCAATTTTTAACAAAGCTGGGGCAGCTTAGACGCAATTTGCTACAGCAGAGGAACGATGAGCAGTGCGACTATATTGATAATTTTAATAAGCGGATTTACTGCTGGGCCGGCGGTATCCTTATAAGGGTCGCCCACGGTATCGCCGGTGATCGCCGCCTTGTGTGCATCGCTGCCCTTGCCGCCGTGATGACCATCCTCAATATATTTCTTGGCATTATCCCACGCGCCGCCGCCGGTGGTCATGGATATCGCGACAAAGAGACCGGTCACGATGGTGCCCACCAGCAGACCGCCCAGCGCCTTGACGCCAGCGCCGGGACCCATGATTGCATTCATGGCGAGCGCGACCACAATCGGGGTCAGCACGGGAAGCAGCGAAGGCATCATCATTTCCTTGATTGCTGCGCGGGTCAGCATGTCCACTGCGCGGGAATAATCCGGTTTCGCGGTGCCTTGCATGATGCCCTTGATTTCCTTGAACTGGCGGCGCACTTCGATAACAACTGATCCGGCAGCGCGGCCGACTGCTTCCATGGCCATCGCGCCGAATAGGTAGGGCACGAGTCCCCCGATAAAGAGACCGATAATCACCGCAGGATCGGAGAGTTCAAACGCCACGGTTTTCTGCGCGGCCTCCAGCGCATGGGTATAGTCAGCGAACAGTACCAACGCGGCCAGGCCCGCAGAACCGATGGCATAACCCTTGGTCACCGCCTTGGTAGTGTTGCCTACAGCATCCAGCGGGTCGGTAATTTCGCGCACTTCCTTGGGCAGATTTGCCATTTGGGCGATGCCGCCGGCGTTATCGGTAATCGGGCCGTAGGCATCAAGCGCCACGATAATGCCGGTCATGGATAGCATTGAAGTCGCAGCAATTGCAATTCCATAGATGCCGGCCATCATATAAGAAGCCCAGATTGACAGGCACACCGCCAGTACGGGGAGCGCGGTTGCTTTCATGGAGACCCCCAGGCCGGCGATAATGTTGGTGGCATGTCCGGTAGTCGAGGCCTGTGCTACGTGTCGCACCGGCTGGAATTCAGTCGCGGTGTAATATTCGGTGATCATCACCATCAAGCCGGTGAGCACCAGCCCCACGATGGCCGAGCCAAACAGCTTCATCGGACTGAGATAAGCATATTGCGTTCCGATGTCGCCCATCAGCAGCCAGGTAATCGGGATATAGCCGATGATGGCAATTACGCCTGCGACAATCAGTCCGCGGTAGAGCGCGCTCATGATTTTCTTGCCTGGTATTGCCTTTACGAAAAAACATCCAATGATGGAAGCGATGATGGAGAAGCCGCCGATAACGAGCGGATACGCTACCGCTTTCGGCGCGACTTCCGGTGCGTTTAACAGCAGGGAACCCAGCAGCATGGTGGCGATGATGGTCACCGCGTAGGTTTCGAACAGGTCGGCCGCCATGCCGGCGCAGTCGCCGACATTGTCGCCCACATTATCGGCAATCACCGCGGGGTTGCGCGGGTCGTCTTCAGGAATTCCGGCCTCGACTTTGCCCACCAGATCGGCGCCGACGTCGGCGCCCTTGGTGAAAATGCCGCCGCCAAGCCGCGCGAAGATGGAAATCAGCGAGCCGCCAAAGCCCAAACCGACCAGTGGGCCGATGATTTTGCTCAACGACGCGCCATGCTCTGCGCTGCCGAGGAGAAGAGCGTAATAGCCTGCGACTCCAAGCAGGCCCAGGCCTACCACCAGCAAACCGGTAATCGCGCCGCCTCGGAACGCCACGGTCAGCGCTTCATTCAGGCCGGTGCGTGCGGCTTCGGCGGTGCGCACATTGGCGCGCACCGAAACGTTCATACCGATGAAGCCCGTAGCGCCGGAGAGTATCGCGCCAATGGCAAATCCCCAGGCGGTTTTCCATGACAGCACGAAACCGATTAGAAAAAACAAGATGGCACCCACGATGCCGATGGTGGTGTACTGGCGGTTGAGGTAAGCAGTAGCGCCTTCCTGTATGGCAGCAGCGATTTCGCGCATGCGCTCGTTGCCGCTCGGCTGCGCCAGTATCCATTTGATTGAAACACCGCCAAAGACAACGGCGAGGATTGCGCAGGTGAGCGCAAAAGCAAGAGATCCTGTCATGATTTCCCCCTTGAGCTAAGGAACCTCTGATTTCATGCAATTATGCCACAACGCCTGATCTTGATTGCTCTGCGTTGATTAAATCTTAAACTCCCCGGGAAGTTTTTTGGGCACAGCGATGTTTTTCAGCTTGACATAGTCCGGCAGGCCGTTCCTGTAGGGCGGATAATCCTCGCCCTTGATGAGCGGTTCGAGATAAGCGCGGCATTTCCCGGTGATGCCGAACCCGTCTTCAGTAATGAAATCGCGCGGCATGGTTTTTTCCCGGTTCGCCACGTCTTCGAGCCTGGCCATGCCTATCGCCCATTTGTAAGGCTTGTCGGACTTGCGCACAATAGCAGGCATCACTGAATTGTGTCCTTTGATGGCGAATTCCACTGCGGCTTTGCCTACTGCGTAAGCCTGATCGACATCGGTTTTCGAGGCAATATGGCGCGCCGCGCGCTGCAGGTAGTCCGCAACCGCCCAGTGATATTTGTAGCCGAGCTTTTCTTTCACCAGATTAGCGATCACTGGAGCCACGCCGCCCAATTGCGCATGGCCGAACGCATCGCGCAATCCGGATTCGGAAAGAAACTTTCCTTCCGCGTTTTTGATGCCTTCGGAAACGGCAACCGCGCAATAGCCGTATTTTTGCACCGATTCTTTTACCCTGATGAGGAATTTTTCCTCGTCCAAAATGATTTCAGGGAAAAGCAGAATCTGCGGCGCATCGCCTTCCTTTTCCGCAGCAAGCCCGCACGCCGCAGTAATCCAGCCGGCATGCCGGCCCATCACTTCCAGCACGAAAACCTTGGTCGAGGTCTTGGCCATCGAGGCGACATCGAATCCCGCCTCCCTGATGCTGGTCGCGACATATTTTGCCACCGAGCCGAAGCCGGGACAGCAGTCGGTAATCGGCAGGTCATTGTCCACCGTTTTGGGAACGTGCACCGCGATGATGGGGTAGCCCATTGCTTCCGAGAGCAACGATACCTTGAGGCAAGTGTCCGCGGAATCGCCTCCGCCGTTATAGAAAAAGTAGCCGATGTTGTGTGCGCGGAACACTTCAATGAGCCGCTCGTACTGGGCGCGGTTTTGGTCCAGCCCTTTGAGCTTGTAGCGGCATGAGCCGAACGCGCCCGAAGGCGTATGGCGCAGCGCGCGGATGGCTGCCCGCGATTCCTTGCCGGTGTCGATCAGCTCTTCGGTGAGCGCGCCAATGATGCCGTTCCTGCCGGCGTAGACCTTGCCGATTTTGGCGCGGTGTTTGCGAGCGGTTTCAATCACCGCGCAGGCGGAAGCGTTGATAACCGCCGTGACCCCGCCTGATTGTGCGTAAAAAGCGTTTTTAGGTTTCATGTTTAAATGCGTGAGGAGTGAGGTATGAGGGGTCAGTAGTAAAAGTTGCAAACGATGCGCATTTTATTTCTACTCCTCACTGTTTTAAAGCCGCGAAACATTTGTCGCAAATCTCTTCAACCCTGCCGACGCCGGGAATTCTCACATACTTGGGCGCGCGCTGATTGCCTTTTGCCGCCCTTTTGGAGTAGTAATCAATGAGCTGCTTGGTTTGCGAGTGATATACAGCTAGGCGCTTCTTCACGGTTTCTTCCTTGTCGTCTTCGCGCTGCACCAGCTCTTCGCCGGTTACGTCGTCTTTGCCTGCGACTTTAGGTGGGTTGAAGATGACATGGTAACTGCGGCCGGAAGCGGGATGCACGCGGCGCCCGCTCAAACGGCGGATGATTTCCTTGTCCGGTACATCTATTTCCAATACGCAATCTAGGCCTACACCCGCTTTTTTCAGTGCCTCCGCCTGCGGTATGGTGCGGGGAAAACCGTCAAACAGAAAACCTTTGGCGCAATCCGGCTGCTTGATGCGCTCCTTGACCAAGTCGATGATGACATCATCCGGCACCAGCCCGCCAGAATCCATGTGCTTTTTCGCTTGCATGCCGAGTTTTGTTCCCGCCTTGACCGCAGCGCGCAGCATATCTCCGGTAGAAATCTGCGGGATGCCGTATTTTTGCGCGATAAAGGCAGCCTGGGTGCCTTTGCCCGCGCCTGGAGCCCCCAGTAGGATTAGTCGCATGATTTATTTCGCCCTGAAGACTGAGGAATGGTGCGCGGCTTGAACTTCGTCGCGCAAGCACGACATTTTACTGGAATCGGGAAAAATTGGCAGCCGGTCAGGGTCAAGTGCGCGCGAGCATTTCGCGCACTCTTTGCAGGTCTTCCGGTGTATCCACTCCTGCCTCAGGCGCGTGGCGGGTAACCGCTACGCCAATCCGGTAGCCATGCCACAGCACACGCAACTGTTCCAGCGCCTCGTATTGCTCGATGGGTGAAGGCTCAAGACGGGCATAGGTTTTCAAAAAGCCGGCTCGGTAGGCATAAATGCCGATATGGCGGTACGCCGGCAGTTTTTCAGGCCACTCGTTGCGAGCAAATGCATCGCGGGCATGGGGAATCGGAGCGCGCGAGAAATACAAAGCGCGGCCTTCTCTGTCCAGCACCACCTTTACCACGTTGGGATTAAACAGCTCTTCGCGCTGGTGAATGGGATAACAGGCGGTTGCCACCTGATCTCCGGCGTGGGCATCGAGATGCTGCGCTACCTCGCGAATAAGCTGAGGGGCAATCAGTGGCTCGTCACCTTGCACGTTGATGACTATCATGTCGTCGGCAAAGCCTTTTTTCCTGGCGACCTCGGCAATGCGCTCGGTTCCGGATGCATGGTCGGTCCGAGTCAGGCAGGTTCTGAATCCATGATGCTTGACGGCATCCGCTATTTGTTGGTGGTCTGTCGCAATCCAAACCGACTGCGCACCACTGGCGACCGCTTTTTCCGCGACGTGCACCACCATTGGCTTGCCTGCGATATCCAGCAGCGGTTTGCCGGGCAGGCGGACGGAATTCAGGCGCGCTGGAATGACAACGGTAAATTCCATGATCAGTGAACGGTAAATGGAGAGCGGTGAACGGCGGACAGAGACACGGTGAAGACTTTTACTGTTTACTGTTCACTGCCTTTACACTTCTTCTTCTGGAGCAAGCTTGCGCGCTTCTTCTTCCAGCATTACCGGAATGTCGTCTTTGATGAGATAGGCGAGGCGGTCCGGTTTGCAAATCAATTCTTGCTCGGCTTTTTTGTAAACCAGCGGGCCCTTGCACAAAGGACAGACCAGAATATCAAGCAGTTTGGGGTCCATGTAGTAACCTCAATTTTTTCAAAATCAGCATGCCCAGCTCACGAGGCACTTGCGCATCCACGGCAAGCACCCAGTATTTTTCATCAGCAAATGTTTCACATTTTACCGCATCTTTCTCGGTCATGATGATGGCTTCTGCATCAGGAGCATGCAAATCTTCCGGATGGTAAGGATAGTGGTCGGGAAACGGGCGCGCAGTGGCAGTGAGGCCAAGCGCTTGCAGTTGGCGGAAAAACCGCTGCGGATTGCCTATTCCCGCTACCGCGTAGGTTTTTTTCCCGCGTAAATCGCCAGCAGTCGCCTTAAAATCGGGGTTCAGCAAATTGTAGAAAATTTCCCCCGCAAGGCGCATGCTGAACGGGCCTGCTGTGGCGCTTGCCGCTGGTTCACCGTCATGCACCACCACCGCATCAACGGATTCCAGCCTGCCGATCATTTCGCGCAGCGGGCCCGCGGGAAGCGGCAAGCCGTTTCCAAATTTGCGTTCACCGTCCACCACCGCGATTTCCACGTCGCGGTGCAGGCGGTAATGCTGCAAGCCGTCATCGCTCAACAAAACATTGCATTCGGGGTGTGCGGTGAGCAAAGCTTTGGCTGCGGCGGAGCGCTTACACCCCACCCAAACCGGGCAGCGGCTGCGACGTGCCAGCACAACAGGTTCATCGCCAACCAGCGCCGGGCTGCTTTGCCGGGTTACTGCAAGCGGTCCTTTATTGCTGCCGCCGTAGCCGCGGCTCACGATACCCGGCTTATACCCCTGCTCTTGCAGATAATTGGCCAGCCAGATCACTAGGGGTGTTTTGCCCGTGCCGCCTGCAGTAATGTTGCCGATGACGATGACCGGCACCGGCATTTTGATTACCGGCAGAAGATGCAGAATATAGAGAAAGCGACGCAGGCTCGCCAGGATTACAAACAGCAGGCTAAACGGCAGCAGCAGCACATGCCAAAGCGTCAATCGGTACCAGTATTGCTCCAGCCAGTGCACTTTGTCTCCTGGTTGAACAGTAAACGGCAAAACCGGTTATCTTGCCGTTCTGTTCTCGGCAGTAAACGTGATATGGCTGTAGCCAGCGATGCGCGCGGCTTCCATGACTCTTATCACCGACTGATGCGAGGCATTGGCATCGGCGTTGATAACTATAACCGGGTCGATCATATCGCCCGCCGCCTTGCGCAACTGCTCGCTCAGCACCTCCGGTTCGACGGTATTGATCGTTGTGTTTTCAATCATGTAACGTCCCGACGAATCCACGGCAATGTTGATCTGGTTGGGACGGTCTTGCTGTTTTTCGGCATCCGCCTTGGGAAGGTTGATTTGCAATTCTGCGAACTTGTTGTAAGTAGTGCTGACCATCAGGAAAATCAGAATCACCAGCAATACATCAATCAGCGGCACCAGATTGATTTCCGGTTCTTCTTTTTGGTAGCCGCGGCGGAAATTCATCCCTGCCGCTCGCCGTGAACGATTTCCACCAGCTTGATTGCCTGCATTTCCATTTCAATCACCAGTGTTTCAACTTTGGCGCGGTAATAGCGGTAGAAAATCATGCTGGGAACGGCCACTATGATGCCGAAGGCTGTATTGTAGAGTGCTATAGAAATGCCGTGGGCAAGCTGCACCGGGTTGCCGCCAGTAGGGGCCTGTGAGCCAAAAATTTCGATCATGCCGATTACCGTGCCGAACAAACCCAGAAGCGGGCTGATCGCGGCGATGGTGCCAAGGCTGGGCAGGAAGCGTTCCAGTTCATGCGCCACCGCGTGGCCCGCTTCGTCTATGGATTCTTTCATTACTTCGCTGGAGCTTTTGACGTTCTTGAGCCCCGCTGCAAATAACTGGCCAAGCAACGAGTTTTGTTCCAGGCGAGTGATCATTTCTTCACTGACGCCGTTTTGGTTGTAATCATTGATGAGTCCCGGAAGAAGATTCTTGGGGGCGACCAGTTCGCGCCTTAGCGAGAATGCGCGTTCAAGAATGATTCCGACTGCGATGATGGAAGTGATGATGATCAGCCAAATCGGCCAACCTGCTGCATCTATGATAGCTAACACGAAACTATCCCCGATGGAAAGGCGTAACTGTATCTTGCATCATATTTTTCAGCAAGTGTACGCCGGATGGCTCACTATCTATCGATGTTAAATGTGTTTCGCAAAAGGCGTTTTTATTTTTTCCACATTCTTTGTGGGTAACTCTGTGCATAGTTTGCGTAGGGCATTCCTAACTTGTTTTCCGGTAAAGATATTTTGGTATTCGATTAAATTTTAGACCGAGATATTATTCATAAATATCATGGTGTTATAAAAGTTACAAGGGTGAAACATGAGATTGCAGTTTGTGAAATATGCACACTTCAGTGATTGTGGATGAATAACCTGCTAAAGACCGCGCCAGTCAAGGGATTTCAGGCAAAATCGCGCGAGATTCCGCGCCAATACTTGAGTTTTTCCGGCGCCTCCAATGCTGGCGCGGTTTAACACGTGATTCAATTGCCTGGAGTACAATTCTTGCATGTCTATCCAGCCTGATTTTGCGCCGCGTCCGGCCGCGATAAGTGTCAGCGAGCTCAATCGCAGCGCGCGTGAATTGCTGGAGCAAAGTTTTCCGCTTACCTGGGTCGTTGGAGAAATTTCAAACTTCACTCGCGCTTCTTCTGGACACTGGTATTTCTCGCTCAAGGATGACCAGGCGCAGGTGCGCTGTGTGATGTTCCGTCATAAGACCCTGCATCTCGACTGGAAACCGGAAAACGGCATGCAGGCGGAAGTGCGTGCTCTGGTCACCCTGTATGAAGCGCGCGGCGAGTTCCAGCTCAACGTGGAAACCATGCGCCGTTCCGGCCTGGGCGCGCTATACGAAGCTTTCGAGAAGCTTAAAGCGAAGCTGGAGGCCGAAGGTCTGTTTGCGGAAGCACGCAAAAAGTCCCTGCCGCCTTTCCCGCGCACCATTGGCATTATCACGTCACCGGTGGCGGCAGCGCTGCACGATGTGGTCACCACGCTCTCCCGGCGCATGCCAGGAATTGCAGTGATTATTTATCCAACTTCCGTGCAAGGAGAAGGCGCAGCAGAAAATATCAGCGAGGCGATCCATGCCGCAGGCCGGCGCGCCGAATGCGATGTGCTGATCCTGTGCCGCGGCGGGGGCAGCATCGAGGATTTGTGGGCGTTCAACGAGGAAATCGTGGCGCGCGCAATCAGCGCCTGCCCGGTTCCCATCGTTACCGGAGTAGGGCATGAAACCGATTTCACCATAGCCGATTTCGTTGCTGACCGGCGCGCTCCGACCCCTACCGCGGCTGCGGAGCTGGCCAGCCCCAACCGCCTGGAACTCCTGGCGAATCTATCATTATTCAACAAACGTTTGCAGCGCGTTGTTACACGCATATTGGAAGCGCGCATGCAGCAGCTCGATTACTTGTCGCGGCGCCTGCAGCATCCCGCAGCGCGGTTGCAGGACCAGCGAGCGCATTTACAGCACTTGATACTGCGCCTCAAAAACGCCTGGTCAAGGCAGGCCGATAACCGGGGCTGGCGCATTCGCGAATTGCGGCAACGGCTGAAAGCACCGGAAATAGCGCGCTTGCTGCAAAAGCAATCCGACCTGGCGCAGCGTTTCAGGCGGGCTGGTACGCGCTATCTGGAGCACGTGAGGGTAAGCCTACAAAACTTGCATTCGCACCTTGCGCATCTTAACCCGCAGTTGGTGCTCCAGCGTGGTTACAGCGTAGTTGAAAATGCAGTAGGGAACATCGTTCGTGACAGCGCACAGATTGCCAGAGGTGATGACGTCAAAATGACTTTCGCCAAAGGGACAGCCAGAGCGCGGGTGACGACCAAAGACTAATGGCAGCTGGCAGACGAACGAATTTACGTGTTAAGCTGATGTTGCAGATGCGCGAACACCTGCTTTGGCAAATCTTCAGCAAGGCAATTGAAAGTCTCCACCTCCTTTGTCGCTCGCAGCCATGTCAACTGGCGTTTCGCGAGCTGCCGGGTGGCTGCGATGCCTTTATCGCGAAGTTCCTCGTAAGTTAGCTCGCCATCCAGATGCTGCCACACCTGGCGGTAGCCGACGCAGCGCATGGAGGGCAGGGAGCGCTGCAAGGCGTAATGGCTGCGCAGCCATTTCACTTCCTCAATCAAGCCTGACTCCAGCATCCGGTTGAAGCGCTCGGCAATGCGTTGGTGCAGGACCGCGCGGTCGCCCGGCATCAGCGCAATGGCGAGAGCGCGGTAAGGCAGCGCGGCAATCTCGCTTTGCTGCAATATCCGCGACATCGGCTGCCCCGTGAGATAGCAGATTTCCAGCGCGCGCTGGATACGCTGGGAATCGGTGGGCTTGAGCCGCGCCGCTGTCGCCGGATCGAGACGTCCCAATTCCTGATGTAATGCCGGCCAGCCTGCAAGTTCGGCCATGGTGTCTATCACAGCGCGGATTGCCGGATCGGCCTGCGGCAGCTCGCTCAATCCTTCGCGCAGCGTTTTGAAGTAAAGCATGGTACCGCCCACCAAAAGCGGAATCCGGCCGCGCGCGGCGATTTCCGCCATCAGACGCAAGGCATCTTCGCGGAATTGCGCCGCGGAATAACGCTCGGTCGGCTCAATAATATTTATCAGGTGATGCGGCGCCCGCTTCAGGATTGTCGCGCCGGGCTTGGCAGTGCCGATATCCATGTGGCGGTAAATCTGCGCAGAGTCCACGCTGATGATTTCGCACGGCAGTTTCTGCGCCAGCTCAAGCGCAACCGTGGTCTTGCCGCTGCAGGTGGGACCCATGAGCAAAATGGCCGGCGGCCATTTTGAGTCAGGGCTGAGAGGTAGCGTGTGAGGAGTTTTCTTTCTCACTTGCTTGGGTTTTTTCACCTTACTCCTCACTTCTCACGTATTATTTATTGTCCGCGCATAAACATCTTGTCCAACTCTCCCACCGTTATCTGGAACCAAGTCGGGCGGCCGTGATTGCACTGGCTGGCGCGATCAGTGGCTTCCATTTCGCGCAGCAGTGCGTTCATTTCGCTCACGCTCAAAATGCGATTGGCGCACACCGCGCCGTGACAGGCGAGAGAGGAGATCAGTTTGTTGCGCCGCTCGGTGAGCACGCGGCTTGCGCCGATATCCCGAATGTCTTTGAGCACGGCGCGGGCGAGGTCCGCTGCGTCCGCATCCTTGAGCATGGCGGGAACTGCGCGCACCGCAAGGGCGTTGGGCCCGACCGGCGAGATTTCAAATCCCAGTTCACGCAGCAGCGCAGCATGTTCATCAGCGGTGGCGACATCCAGCCTGTCGGCGTTGAAGGTGACCGGTATCAGCAGCGGCTGCGTCGCTGGAGTACCGGTATCAAGCGCATTCTTCATTTTTTCGTACATCACACGCTCATGGGCCGCATGCATATCCACGATCACCAGCCCTTTATCGTTCTGAGCAAGGATGTAAATGCCTTGCAGCTGCGCCAGTGCAAATCCCAAGGGCGGGATTCCCTGTTGCGCTTGATTAGGCAAAGCCTGCTGCCGTGCCGGATCGGCAAACAGGGTTTCGTAGAACGCCACCGGCTGCGCGACGCCGAGTTTTATTTTTGCTTGCGCTG
>DATHDD010000018.1:0-11357 GCA_035319205.1 Burkholderiales bacterium
CGGTTTGTGAAACACCGCGCACGATGACGTTGACCGGGCTGTCACTGCCGCGCTTGGGCATGGCGACCAGCACCACCATTTCCTTCGAGGCGAGACGCTCGCCGTTTTCTCCAAACGCCACTTCGGGGCGTGCTTCAATTACCGCCGCAGACGGACGGTCCACTCCGCTTTGTATTTCGGTTTGCGATGAGCGGCGGATGACCAATGCGTTATCGTAAGAACCGGTTTGCACGAGCGTGACCTTTAACCCTTCGGCGAGCATCAAAACGGTTGCGAACACATACACTACCAGCGCCATTCCGGAGACCGTGAGCGCTGTGGTGAGCTTGCGGGTCCACAAGTTGCGGAAGGAATAAGAGTAGGGGATGTGCATCAGCCGATGTTCCTCAAACCGTCGGCAATTTTCACCCTGCTGGCGCGCCAGGCGGGAAGAATGGCAGCGACCGCTCCCACCAACAGCGCCGCAGCAATTTGGACGGCAACGGTCTGCCATGAAACATAAAAAACCTTGAACAGTGCGCCCATGGCATTGCCGAAAGCATTGGCGACCGGAAATGTGCAGACGATTCCCGCTGCGCCGCCGAGAGCGGCAATCGCCAGCGATTCGCCGAATATAAGCTTGGCGAGAAACGGTGGTGCAAACCCCAATGCTTTGATTGTGGCGTATTCCGCTGCGCGCTCGCGCGCGGTCATCGCCATGGTGTTGGCCATTACCGCCATGATGATGGCGATGATGACAAACGAGACGATTTGAATGGCCACCAGAATCGCTTCAGTCATCTCGACGAAGCTCAACTGAAATGCTTTCTCGGTTTCCGTGAGCGTCTCAGCCAGCGAGTTTTTGAAGGTTTTGTCGATTTCCTGCGACACTTCGGCGGAGTGCTCGGGATGATTAAGCGCCACGATGTACAAGCCGACATAGTTGGCGCGGCGGGGAACAGTGCGTTTCAGTGTTTCGTTCAGGTAATCCCAGTGGAAGAAAAATTGCGAGGTATCGGTTTTTTGCTCCGCACCGCGGTAAATGCCGCGGATGGTGAAGCTCCAGTTGCCCGGAAAAATAGTGCCGCGCAGCGGCACCGTATCGCCTACTCTCCATCCGAACTGGTCGGCGAGCTTCTTGCCGATGATGGCGCCCTTGCGGTCGAGGAGAAAAGCCTTTTTCTGGTCTTCAGGCAAAATGTATTCGGGATAGAGGTCGAGGTAAGAAGAGGCTTCAATGGCGAGCTGGGGGAAAAAGTTTTTCTCGCTGATATAGACGCCGCCGAACCAGTTGGCGTGAGAGACGCCGGCCACGCCCTCTATCTTGCGGATTTTTTCCCCGTACGTGATCGGCAGCGGAAACACCAGCGAAATTGCGTTGCGGGTAATCAGGCGCGCCGCCGAAGTGCTTTCAGCGCCGGCATACCATGCGTTGACCACTGTGCGCAGCAGGCCGAATGCCAGTATCGCGACCACGATACCCAGCAGCGTCAAGCCGGTGCGCAATTTGTGGCGCATGGCATTCCGAATGACGAGTTTGATTAGGTACATTAACTTAACGTCTTGGTTGCGTCGAGCACGCCTTTGTCCAGGTGGCGGATGATACGCGCGCTATGTGCCGCGTGCGGATCGTGAGTGACAAGGATGATGGTTTTGCCGAGCTCGCGATTGAGCCGCCCAAGCAGCTTCAGGATGTCGTCGGCTGAAGCGCGGTCCAAATCGCCGGTGGGTTCGTCCGCCACCAGAATCGTCGGATCGGTAACCACCGCGCGCGCAATCGCAACGCGCTGCTGCTCACCGCCGGAAAGCTCGGAAGGATAATGATGCATGCGCTCGTTCAATCCCATCATGGAGAGCGCAGTTTCCACATGCTGCTTTCGCTGCTTGCCGGAGAGACGGGTAAGAAGAAGCGGCAGCTCGACATTTTCAAACGCGGTGAGCACCGGGATCAGATTGTAGAACTGGAATACAAAGCCGACATGAGTCGCGCGCCAATCGGCAAGCTGGGATTCGGATAATGCCGTTATATCCACGCCTCCGATGCGTATCTCTCCGCTATCGGGCTTGTCTATGCCTGCTATAAGATTGAGGAGCGTGCTTTTGCCCGAGCCGCTGGGTCCCATCAGCGCCAGGAATTCGCCGCCAGGGATATCAAAGCTGATATCGTTGAGCACCGGCAGCATTTGCTCGCCGCGCCGGTAGGATTTGCTCAAGTTTTTGATTTCGACGACTGCTTCTTGCACGGCTCATTTGGCGCTGCTTGAGCGCGACCTGGCTATTGTTTGATTGCGAGCCTGACCGGGGATCCGTCGACGAGTTTATCGCGAGGGTGCAACACAACCTTATCGCCGAATTGCAGGCCTTGCTTTACTTCCACCATATCGCCGATGCGGCTGCCGGTCTCGATAGGAACCTGGTGCGCTATGCCGTCGCGAATAACAAACGCCACGGTCTTGCCTCCGCGGGTGGCAAGCGCTTCAGGACTCACCACGGTGCGCGGTTTTTGCTGTTCTGCGGTCAGCTCCCGGTTAAGAAAAGTTACTTTTGAGCTCATTTCCGGAAGAATGCGCGGATCAGGATCCAGGAAGCGCACCTTGCTGATTACTGTCGCTTTGGAGCGGTCCACCGTCGGCACGATGCGGCTGACCTCTCCGCGGAAGCGCACGTCAGGCAGCGCGTCGAGCTGGATTTCGCAAGGCTGTCCGACCTTGACTTTTTGCAGGTTGGATTCGGAAACATCCGCTTCCACTTCCAGAGTGGACATGTCGGCCATGGTCACCACCGCGCCCTTGGTATCCAGCGCCGAGGAGAACGGCGTGACTACGTCACCGACGTTGGCAGTTTTGGACAAGATCACTCCGTCAAACGGCGCGCGGATCAGAGTGTATTCGACCGCGACTTGCGCCGCCCGGTGCTGGGCCTCGGCGGCATTGATTGCCGCCTTGAGGCTGCTCAGCGCAGCTGCGGCCTTGTCAAAACGCGCTTGCGCCGAATCGAGGCTCGCTTCCGAAACAAACTTTTGTGCCAGCAGCTCGCGCGTGCGCTTGAGTTGCCGTTCGGCGTCGCGGTATTCCGCTTCGCCCTGTTCCAGATTGGCTTTCGCCACATTGACCCCTGCCGCGGCATTTTCCATGTTGGCCACCATATCGCGGTTTTCCAGCCGCGCGATGATTTCGCCTTGTTTAACACGGCTGCCTTCGGCGACCCCCAGCCATTCCAGTCTTCCGGTAGCCTTGGACGCGACCGCAGCCTTGCGCTGCGCCACGACGTAGCCGGTTGCATTGAGCAAGGCAAATTGCTGCGAGGGATAGGCGCTGGTGACCTGTGTCTGCTCGACTTCAAGCGGCGCTGTGTAGATGTAAAAAAACGCTGCGCCGGCAACGAGGGCGAGGGCGATAATGATGAACAGCGCTCGGCGTATTTTGTTTTTTGACTGGATGGTGCTGATTGCCGAGCTGTCGCGACTGATCTTAAGTTTGGCCAGGTCTTCTTCAGGCACGCCGCTTTTCATATACGTTCGGAAAGTCGGGTGGTTTGGGCAAGCTCATTGCTTGGCTTATTGCTTGACGGGGGCGGCGGGATGTCGCCGATATGAAAGCTGAAAGAGCCGCAGCGTCGGTCGCTGAAATAAACTTTCAGCGTTTCGCGGACGGTGCGGAAAGCAAGCTTTTCCCACGGTATCTGCCGCTCATCAAATAACTGCACCTCCAGGCTTTCGGCGCCGGGTTTGAAGTTCAAATCGAGCAGCTGGCCGCGAAACAGCAGATACACCTGGTTGATATGCGGGACATTATATAGAGCATACAACATGCTGATTTCCACGCGCGCATGAGCTTCTTCCAGCGTCTCGCGCACTGCGCCCTCGAGGGTGGTCTCGTGATTTTCCAGAAACCCCGCAGGCAGCGTCCACAGGCCGTGGCGCGGCTCGATGGCGCGCCGGCACATGAGGATTTTGCCTTCCCATTCGGGGATGCAGCCCACCACGATCTTCGGGTTCTGGTAATGGATGGTGGTGCAGGCATCGCAGACATAGCGCGGCAGGGTATCGCCGGGAGGAATGAGCGAGCGCACGGGTGACCCGCAGTTGCTGCAGTATTTCATGATTGTTCCTGTGAACTTATCATTATACCGCAAGCCGCTGCGCTCTCCGCAACGATGGAGGGATATGGGCAGTGTTTTCAGTTTGAAATGCTGTTATCTACCCAAAGCGGTCATTCCTGCTGACCGTAAATCCGCAGGTCGAGATTTGAGTCCTGGTCGGGGAGCTGTTCTACGGATTAAAGGAGCTGCAGGTGATCGTCTATCAGTGGGCCAAGCACTACAACATCGAGCGGACCATGCATCGCGGACTACCGACTGCAGGGCCGCAGGCTTTGGTTCAAACCCAGCCTGCTTAAAGACATAATCAGGAATTACCTCGATGCAGGCATTCCGGTTGCGGCTCAGTGCTGCCTCCACACCAGAGCCTTCAACTAACTATACTTGGGACATCCTGACGTTTGCGAGTGCCAGGCGATCTACCAGAGTACGCATAATAGCGCGCGCAAAGTGGAGTTGGCAGCTGTCGCTGAGACGTTCCAATGCGTCGTTCTTAAACTCGGCAACAACCACGTCGGTCAAAGACTCGACGGTGGCCTGCCGTGGTAGTGAGCCGCCTCGGATGTAACTCATTTCGCCGAGCCACTCCCCACCTCTGAGGGTGCTCAGCAGATGTCCTTGCTTTGTCACCTTGACCTGCCCGCTTGTCAGCAAGAACAGGCTCTGGCCTGGCTCATTCTCACGAATGATCACGCTTTGCGCAGGCAAACGGCTCCAGCTACCCGCGTTAACCAATTCCCAGATTTCTGCATCGGTGAGTTGCGCTAGCAGCTCCATACCCCTCAAAGCCGGATACTTTTCGCTGTCGGGAACGTCCTGCTGGTAGACGCTGAGTTGTCCAATCTTCGCCAATTCAAGGGCGAAGTCAAACCAACTTGGGTAACGGTCCTGCGGATTTTTCTTGAGTGCCAACAACAATGCGCGATCCAGGTCCGGGGTAAGCGAGGGACGCAGATGACTTGGAGGCAATGGTTCTTCAAAAAGGATAGTTTGAAGAAGAGATGTTATATTTTGCGCAATGAAAGGCTGCTGACCCGTTAAAAGTTCGTAAAGGACGACCGCTAACGAGAACATGTCGCTATGCTGTGTCAGCGTCTTTGCGTTAATTTGCTCGGGTGACATATAAGCGGGCGAGCCGATATTTAGAATCTGGGTGGACAAACCCTTTTGAAGATAGGCAGCGCCGAAATCGGTAACCTTCACTTCGGTTTTGCTTACCACCATGATATTTGCCGGTTTGACGTCGCGATGCACGATGCCTTGGCGGGAGGCGTAATCGAGTGCGCCACAACATTTAAAACCGATCTCGATGACATCCTTGATCGGCAGCAAACTCTTCGCACGGGTAAATTTCGCTAGGCTTCCTCCCGACACGTATTCCATAACGACATAATTACAATCCGTGCCAATTTCCGCATCGAGGATCGAGACAATGTGGGGATGCACAAGCTTTCCAGCGAGAGAAGCCTCATTCAGGAACTGCCTGCGGAGAACTCTCCCTTGCGTCGAATCCTGAAACACGTTGGCATCAATCAGCTTTACGGCAACTTCGGTATTAGCAAAAGTGTCTACTCCAAGATATACCGTGCCCAAGTTGCCCTTGCCTAGCACCTTTTTGATTTCGTATTTACCAATACGCTCGAGCATAGGCTTCCTTTAACTGATCTGCAGTACCGGCCATGATTGAGCTAGCCATGGAATGCGTCAACACGCGGTCTTGCGCTGGCCCTGATTCTTCGACCCTCAAGGGAGGTTGAACAAGTGCATGTACTAAAGACTGGTCGGACTTGCCTAGACTGCTGTCTTAAGCCTAGCAGTAAGTGCTTTGAAAATAATATGAAATAGTTCACAACAATCTGCTTGAATTTTATGGTCCGTCTAGATAGCGAGTTTTCCCTGGCTGGCGGTCCCAAGGAAAATCTACATAGACGGCGGCTGCTCATATCATAATGGTTTGTGCTGGTCGCAACCGGTTCTGCCCAAGCCTGTTACGGCCGTTCCGGCACACATGCCAGCTCACCGGCAGGCGAGCGGCAAACTCCGGTAATTGCATCGCCGCGCGCGGATATGAACCGGCATTGCGAACCAGATGATAGTCCGGCGCAGGCAGTAATTGCTTCGGCAGGTGGTTGCCGCATCCGGTTCTGGCCCTTGCCGGGAGGCGAGTCGCCACCGACCCGCTCCTGCACGCGACGGGGTGTGCCGCGGAAGCAGCCGACCGTGTATGGGTACTCGCGCGTGAGAACGTAGTGATACATGCTCATTAGCTTGCCGTCCCACAGGATCTGGCTCACGCGCCCGTGGCATTCGTCGAGATCGGCGTTGGTAAGCTCTTTACCGTGTTCGTCGTACATGCTGTAGATGCCAAAGCCGTCGAGTGCATAGCCGATCAGCATGTTGTTGGCTGTGGCGCCCGGAATACACGGACTCGGACCGTGGTAGTGATACTCGCCCGTCATCTGTGGATGGCCGCTGCAGCGGTCCTGGACTTCGTGCGCGACCGCATCGCGCCCGCCGTCGTCAAGCGCGTTGTATAGTGCAACGCCGTTCAAGGCAATGCCAATCATTCCCATCGGTACGCAACCAGGCACAGCGGCGAGCGCGGGCAAAAGCGGCAACGAAAAGGCGATTTGCTGTGCTTCGATGCGGTTGGGATTGCGGTCGATCTGATAGGCCGGGTCGGTCGGCCGCACTGGAAATATACCGGTTGTGTGATTGACCGGCAGGCCATTGCCCGCGATGCGCCGCTCGCCGTTTGACATAACGATCGCCAATGTCGATTCCGGCCACTCCACATTGCCTTGCACCCATATCTTTTTAGTTGCGTCCCATGTCGAACCGTGGATCCAGTCGCCTGCGTGCTGAGCACCGCCGCCGCGAAACTGCGTCCTGCACGCGTAAACATACCCGCGCATGGGTTTGGTGCTAACCTTGCCGTCACCAAGCGGCAACAGATGCGGATCAAGCGCGTCGATTCGTCCAGATTGAGCGCGGGATTCATTCACGACAGCACTGCCTGCGAAGAGCAGCGCGATCAGGAAGACAATGCCTGCAATCACGGAATAAGAATGCGCCAATTTTCCCCCCAGAATATTCACGTTGGCAATTATAGAACCAAACGCACGGAGTCTAATTGTTTTCTTCACTTGTCGTAATTAATGCAGAAGTTCTAAAATTAAACTTTTTATGGAGATCTATCAATGAAGATATCAATGTACGAAGCCTCAATACCCGTTTTTATCCGCATGTCAAAAAACCTCGTGGCGATTCTTGCAAAGGGAGCGGCCTACGCGGAAGCAAAGAAAATCGACCCGACAGTCCTGGTCAATAGCCGTCTTTACCCCGATATGTTTCCTTTGGTGCGGCAAGTACAAATTGCCTCGGACGCCGCCAAAGGATGTGGAGCCCGTTTGGCAGGGCAGGAACCGCCCAAGTTTGAGGATAATGAGACCACCTTTCCCGAGCTTTTAGCGCGTATCGACAAGACGATCGCTTATCTGGAGACGTTGAAGCCGGAGCAAATTAACGGTTCGGAGGGGAAAACCATTACGCTGCAGATACGTAAAAATATGATGACCTTCTTGGGCATGCCCTTTCTTTTAAATTTCGCACTGCCTAACTTCTATTTCCACGTTACTACCGCCTATGACATTCTCAGGCACTGCGGCGTCGAGATTGGCAAGCAAGATTTCATCGGTACGATTTAAGCTAGCCAGAAACAAATGATCGACGCGGAAACCAGCGTCGCCAATTTTGACATGCTGACTACGCTGTTGAAGAGACTTGTCTGGTTCGAGGAGTCCGCACGCATGCCGTCGGTCGAGGAGCCGGCCAAGTTCAACGCAGCGATGGTAAAATTTGTGCGGCCGCCGGTTACGACGGTTTGATATTATTCGTTACAGTACTCCTACTAACCGAAAAACTTTAAGTAATTCTGTAAGAGCATTTCGATTTTTTGTCGTATAGAACACGGGTATCTCTTTTCCTCTATATTTCTCCTTATGGAAATAGATACCCTTAAAAGGGTATAGGCGGTTTCCTGTGACGTATAACAAGGAAAGCAGCTTCCGGAGTAGTGGCGGCTCGCTGGAACACGGGACAAGCTTTGCCAGCGGAGCAAGACCCAGAGACAGGGCATTAGCTTCCTCCTGAATAAACTCATCAAAGGCTGTCACGATAATAAGGTCGCTTGTTCCATTCGGTGCGTCCGGGATCGTCCGTATGATATCGGCATAGTAACCCGTTGCATGCTGCGCCATGAACATGGGAGCAAAGTCGACCACCCCTATCAATCTCCCATTTTGGAACGCCCCATATGATCTCGTTAATATTTGCAATGCCGGGTCTGCATAGAAATCCCTTACGAGAAATTTCAGCTTCTTAATATTTATCTTGTCGCCTAACCATTCATCGCTGATTCTCTGTACTTCACCCTGCGGTTGTTCCTTGCCTAATTGCTTTACTGTCACGTTGGCATTTCGGGCCGTATTGATCCACCTGCGGATGTGAGCTTTTTCGCGACCATGAATATTCCAGGTTGCTCCATTGAGCCAATGTTCTATACCTATTTGGACAACATAATGATGGAATATATCTCTTAAAATCTCGGCTTCCCGCTGGTATATTTGGACGAAACAGGGGTGATCGTGAATCCTGATGAATTCTCCCAACAATGTTTCGAGATTATTTTCAGCACAGATAGGACTGGATAATACGAAGTTCCGGCCGCCGTACGGCTGGTAACCAATATAACCTACATGGGGAACATCAAAATAGCGCAGTCCGGGCTGGAGCGTGGAATACGCCAGGGAGCGGCAACCAAATTCTTTCAGGTAGTGTATTCTTTCCTCAATAGAAAACGACTCGGACAATTCAATGCGCCAGAAGATGTGTATACATATAATTGCGAATCAAGAAACCAAAGAGCTCAGAATTCATTTGTATCCGTTCTACCCCTAACTTCACAACATTATTAGCGACCCACTGTGGATCGGAGGAGATTACATAAGGCCGGAGCTGCTTGGTAAATTTATAGGCAAATGCCTCTGCAGGATTCTTTTTGACCTGTATATTTGCATGTGATAATCCAGGTTCGAATTTGATGCCTTTCACCTTGAGCAGGTTCTGGAGCGATTCCAGCATGTTCCCCAATGTGAGGCAATGGGCATTAACGACATTGAATGTTTTACCAACTTTATCTTGCGCATGCCTTATTGCCATACAGACGTTCACCGCATCATCTATCGTGATGAGATTTTTCGTTGTCGATGCTGAACCGTAAAGTCTGAGGTCAACATCAAGAGGGTTGGATTCGCCTCTTTTTTCCCAGCTCTTCCAAAACTCTATCTCGTTGGGAGATAACCGAAGCATTGAATGATACACGGCCATGATATAGCCATAGATCATTCGACTCCTCTCTCCCCTTGCGTCCCCCGTGTGAGATTCTCCTATGAGGATGCTGGGCCTGATGATCGTAAAAGGCAAACGGGATTTTCTGACCAAACCCTCCGCGTCATATTTGGATTTTTCGTAGGCATTGTTAAATTTTGTGTTCCCTGGCAATTCGCCTTCAGGCACGCTGCCTCTGCTGGTACCGCACACATAAGCGGTACTCATATAGTAAAAATTCGTCAACTTGTTAAAGGAGGAGGCAAGATCCAATACTCTTTTAGTGCCATGTACGTTCGCTGCCTCCAGCTGCTTTTTATATGCATCATCGAACTGGGTTACCGCCGCGGTATGCCATACCTCGTTTATTTTCGTTGCCAGACGCCTGATGGCATCTCTCTTGAGGCCAAGATGAGGAAGCGTGATATCGCCGCGCACGATCTGAATTCTCTTTACATCAGCCCACGCGAACTCGTCCATTAAGTTTTCTTCGGTTGTCTGCGAACGTGCAAGCAGATAAAGAATATTGTTTGTGTCTTTCAGGATAGTCTGAACCAAATATCTTCCCAGGAATCCACTGGCCCCGGTTATGAAAATATTTTTGTTCATGGCATATTTCTTCGCTCTGAGCGAGCCGTTGGAAATATTATTGGCTGTTTAGAATAGCAATTGGAGCCGGGCGCCGAGGACAATCGCTGTGTCTACGCCTTGCCGACTGGGAGGATTGAGGGTGATAACATTTTTCTGGGCCCCTCTGATGACCTGTAAGTCCGGCGACAGCAGCATCCACGGCGTTACGGCAATATCGTAGTAAGCCTCGTACCCAAACTCATTTCTCAAAAATGACGGGACGGTCAAGTTATTTCTAAGAATCCGAATCTCAAGGTTGGCATTGCTGACTTCCATGTAGTAGTATCCCAATCCGAACCGGTCGTTGGGCCGGCCGGGAATGACTCCTTTGCCTCCGAATCCCAGGCTGTAAAAGTATTTTATGGGATTGGGATTGCCGTCTGAAACTCCAAACCGTCCAAAGACGCCGAAACCTTTGCCGGAACCTTTGTTGGGCTCATACAGATACTGATCAAAGTTGTAGTAAACGTTCCACGAATTATCCTGCTGTGCAAGCGTAGTGTCGCTGTTGAAAATGGTAAAGCGCAGATTCTGATCAAGCGAAGTGAAGGTTTTGTTTGAATACTCCGCACCGAGAAGCTGATGTCCGGTGAGGTCGAAAAAGTCCGTCCTCACCCGGGCCTCTTCAGCGAAAGTTAACTGGTCGGAGTGCAAACTGCTAAAGCCGCTGTTCTTGGCATTTCCGTTGGTTTGAAGAACCTGTAAGGTTACGACAGCCTGGTCGGGGTCTTTGGTCGGCAATATGATCACCCCCGCACTCAGCGTCGAAATGGGCGTTATCAAAAACGTAACCGGGTTTAAGGCCAATGCAATATTCATGAACTGGATGTCGCCTTTGCCGTGGGCAAACTCATTGGCGTCGCCGGAAGTGGTATCAACCTTCCCGGCGAACAGGCCGGCGTAGTACGAAAGGAACTGCGCAAAATACAATTGAGAGATGTTAAAGTTGTTACCGCCGTTTGATACTGGATAAATCTGGTTGCTGTTTACCGCCATGAGCGCCCCGGTATTTCCGTTGACGCCCCTGGAATAATTACTCTCGACTTCCAAGTTCGCAAATCCCCCCGGCCACCAGCCGAGCTTCTGTGTATCTACATTAACTGTAACGTTCCCTCGGCCACCGTAATCCCAGTGGCTGTTCTTGCCCCCGCCGACAACGCCTTGCTCAACCTGGGTCAGGCTCATATCGAAGGTAACGCCTTTCACCGCCAGCTCATTGCGGTTTCCGCCCCAGTCACCGGTGATTGTCGAGCGTGTCAAAA
>DATHDD010000019.1:0-5207 GCA_035319205.1 Burkholderiales bacterium
GATGCAAAACAAACAACATGGCCACAGTCGAAGCACGTTCCATCACCAAATCGTTTGACGGCAGCAATGCGGTAGACGGCATCAACCTGCTGGTAAAGGAAGGCGAGTTCCTGGTTTTGCTCGGACCTTCCGGCTCGGGCAAAAGCACGCTTCTGCGCATGATTGCCGGCCTGGAAGTGCCGACCTCCGGCGATATACTCATCAACGGCAAGATTGTCACCCTGCTGCCGCCGAAGGCGCGCAACATCGCCATGGTGTTCCAAAGCTACGCGCTTTATCCGCATCTTTCCGTGTTCAAGAACATTGCTTTTCCTTTGGAAGCACAGGGCATGAAAGGCGAAGCGGTGAAAAGCAGGGTTGAGCGCGCTGCTGCTATGTTCGGCATCGGACGCCTGCTGGCGCGCAAGCCGCGCCAGCTTTCCGGCGGCGAGCGGCAGCGCGTTGCGCTTGCCCGCGCCGTGGTGCGCGAGCCCGTTGTGTTCCTGCTTGATGAGCCGCTTTCCAATCTCGATGCCAAGCTGCGCACCACCGCGCGCGATGAGCTGCAGCAATTCCAGCGCCGGCTCGGCACCACCACCATTTACGTCACCCACGACCAGATAGAAGCGATGGGTTTGGGAGACCGCATTGCGGTGCTCAATCACGGCAAGCTGCATCAGCTCGGCTCGCCGCAGGAAGTCTACGACGATCCGGCCGACACCTTCGTCGCCACCTTCATCGGTTCGCCGCCGATGAATTTGGTGGAAGAAACACCACACACCATCGGATTCCGTCCTGAGCAGTTCCTGCCGATCGAATGCTACAACAGCGCCGATGATTTAATCCGCTTTCCTTTTATAGTGACGCGGCTGGAATATCTGGGCGCCGACCGTCTGGTGTACGGCACACTCACCACACCGCATCCGGAAGTGAAGGTGATTTCAAAGCTGCCCACGGCGGTAACCGTGGCGGTCGAGAAAGGCCAGCGCCACGAATTCGCGTTGCCCAGGAAAGACCTCAAGCGCTTCGACTCGCAGAGCGGGCTCAAGGTTAAGGCGCCATAGGATAAAAATGAACCGCTCCACCGCAGCAGTGCAGGTACGCAGCCCGCTTCTGGAGGAGGAACAATGGCTGGGGCGCATGATGCTCGCCCCGGCGGTGATTTACATTGCCGCGCTGGTGGGCTTCCCGTTCCTGCTTGCGATTTACTACAGCCTGAGCGACGCCACGGTGGGAAGCCAGGCGTTGCATTTCGTGGGTTTCAGGAATTTCCAGCGCATCCTCGAAAACAGCATTTTTTGGACTTCGCTGCGCAATGCATTGGTGTTCACTTTCGTCTCGCAATTGCTGGTGGTGGTCCTTGGCAAGATTTTGGCGATGGCTTTGTACCAGGATTTCCGCGGCAAATGGCTGGTGCGTTTTTTGATTCTTCTGCCGTGGGTCGCGCCGATTTCGCTCGGCAGCATCGGATGGCTGTGGATTTTCGATCCCGTGTACAGCATCATCAATTGGGCGGGGCAGGCGAGCGGCCTGTTCGGCCCCGCCACCTGGCCGATCTGGCTCGGCCAGCCGAACCTGGCTATGGCCTCAGTCATCATGGTGGACGTATGGCGCCTGCTGCCGCTGGCCACGGTCATCATCCTCGCCGGCTTGAGCTCGATTCCGCAGGACATCCACGATGCGGCACAAGTGGACGGCGCGGGATTCTGGCGGCATCTCGTTTACATCAACATCCCACTGGTAATGCCGATCATGCTGGTCGCGCTGCTGTTCGGCATCGTGTTTACTTTTACCGACATGATCGTGATTTACGTGCTGACCCGCGGCGGGCCGTATGACACGACGCAAGTTATCGCGAGCTACGCCTATTTCACCGGCATCCAGGGCGGCGACCTCGCCGAAGGCGCGGCGATTTCGCTGTTCCTGTTCCCGCTTTTGGTCGCTGCCGCCATATTCCTGCTGACGCTTGCCAAGCGCACGGAAGTGACATAATGCAGATGCTTAAAAATATCGGCGGTCGGATCGGTCATTTCGGGATCATCGCCGCGTTTACCGCGTTCACTGCGTTTCCGTTTTACTGGATGTTGATCACCACCTTCAAGCAAACCAATGATCTTATCAACGTCAAGAACAACCCCTTTCTTTACAACATGCCGCCGACACTTGAAAACTTGCGTATCCTGTTTTTCGATACGCAGTACATGATATGGCTGTTGAACACGCTGGGCGTCGGCGTGCTGGTGGTGATGATTACGCTGCTGCTCGCGGTGCCCGCGGGTTACAGCCTGGCGCGGCTGGCGGGACGCTGGGGCCAGCAGCTGGCAATCGGGATATTCCTGACATATCTGATACCGCCGACCATTCTGTTTATTCCTTTTTCCCGCATTATTTCCAATCTCGGCCTGCAGGATTCGCTGTGGTCGCTGGTGCTGGTTTACCCCAGTTTCACGGTACCGTTCTGCACCTGGTTGATGATGGGCTTCTTCAAGTCGGTGCCCAAGGACATCGAGGAGGCGGCGATGATAGACGGCCTCAGCCGTTTCGGCGCTTTTCTCAAGGTGGTGGTGCCGATTTCCTCGGCCGGAATTCTCACCGTTATCATCTTTACGCTGACTCTGGTAATGCAGGAGTTCGTGTACGCGCTTACCTTCATCACCTCATCCTCGCAGCTCACGGTCAGCATCGGCGTGCCGACTTTCCTGGTGCGCGGCGACGTGTATTTCTGGGGTTCGCTCATGGGCGCATGCCTGATAGTGAGCATACCCATCGCCATACTGTATAATTTCTTCGTCGACCGCTTTGTAGCGGGCTTTACCGTGGGAGCCATCAAATAGTCGCAAGCGCAAAACGTTTCACTTTGCTGTTCTGCCTGGTGCCGCTTTTCCCGGGCAACGGTTATGCTGTACCGCTGAATCCGGAAATTGAAGTTTTCATCCACCAGATGGCGGAAAGATATTACTTCAATACGGGCGAGCTGCACCAAATCTTCAGCCATGTAAAACTGCAGCCGGAGGTGTTGAGGGCCATATCCTTGCCCGCTTCCGCATTGCCGTGGAATGAGTACCGCACCTTGTTCATCAATCCGACGCGCATTGCCGACGGCGTCAAATTCTGGGACCAGAATGCCGAGACGCTTTCGCGCGCGCGGCAACAATACGGGGTGTCGGAAGAAATCATCGTTGCGACCATTGGCGTGGAAACGCGCTATGGTAGGAATACCGGTACTTACCGCGTGCTGGATGCGCTTACCACGCTGGCATTCGATTACCCGCAGCGCGCCAGCTTCTTCCGGCAGGAGCTTGAACAATTCTTGCTGCTGACGCGCGAAGAGAGAATTAATCCATTAACCATCAAGGGTTCTTATGCAGGGGCGATGGGGATGCCGCAATTCATTCCCAGCGCTTACCGGCGGTACGCTGTGGATTTTGACGGCGATGGCGATCTCAACCTGTGGAAAAGCCCCGCCGACGCCATTGGCAGCATTGCCCATTACTTGAAGGATTACGGCTGGAAACCGGATGAGCCGGTCGCGGTGGGCGCGCAGGTGAACGGCGATGAATTCCGGGAATTGCTGTTGCAGGACATCAAGCCGCACGTGCAAGTGGATGAGTTGCAAAAAATCGGCGTTACCCCCATGCAGGAAATTCCCGGGGAAAATCTGGCGAGCTTGTTTGCTTTAGGCGAAGGTAATGAAGCGCAATACTGGCTCGCGCTCAATAATTTTTATGTGATAACCCGCTACAATCACAGCACCTATTACGCCATGTCTGTATACGAACTGGGCCGCGCAATCCGCGAGGTGCGGGATACTCGATCCGCAGCAAAATAATCAGTCCGGGCGCTTGCGTGCCAGCAAGTGAATCAGCGGCTCGTAAGCGGTGTCGCGCGAAAAGCGCAAACAGGCAATCACCGTGGCAAGCAGGGTGAACCCCAGCAGCACTGCGATATTAACCGGCACGCTGAAGTCCGCGTTGAACGACATTGCCTCGATTCCCAATACCGCGTGCTTGAGCAGATCCACGCCGTAAGTATAAGGATTGATGGTGGCGACAAAGCGCAGTATGCCCGGCAGGTGCTGCACAGGGTAGAGCGAGCCGGAAAGAAAAAACACCGGGAAAATCACCAGGTTCATCATTACCGCGAAATTATCGAGCGTGCGGGTCCAGGCGGCAATCAGCATGCCCATGCTGGCGCAGACCAGTGAAGTGGTGACGATGCCTGCAATCAAGAGCGGCAATACCACGCCGTTTTTCAGATAGCCGAGCAGAAAAAGCAGCAGCAGCACCAGCAGCGCCTGGATCGCCGCGGCAAGCGCCGCGCTCAGTGTCTTGGCGATTACAATCCAGTAATGCTCGAACGGCGCGATGACCAGCATGCGCATCACTCCCGATTCCTTGTCGTAGACGGTGGATAGCGCGGCGAGCATGGCGCCGAACAGCATGGACATTCCCAGCACCCCCGGCACCAGGAAGTACTGGTAGCTCAAGTTGCCGGAGCGGCCCAGCATGGCATCAAATCCCGAACCGATCACCAGCAGCCAGATCATCGGCCGCACCATTGCCGAGAGCAGCCGCGTGCGCTGCCTGAAGAGCTTCAGCACTTCGCGTTCAATCACGGCATAAACAGGTCGTAAAATCATATTTAGGAATCTCTAGGTTTTTCTGGTTTGCCAGAGCTCGGTTTCATTAACCCATAAAAACACGTCGTTCAGATTTGGGCGGCGCCATCGCATGCCGGTTACTTTGTCGCCCAATTCGGCTTGCAGCATGACCAGCGATGCGATGTCCTTGCCGGTGAAGCGGAAGCAGGCTCTGTCGCCATCCATGAAACAAGGCCCAAGCCGGGGAGACAAGCTAGCAATCAGTGCGCTTAAGTTTTCGCCCTCGATTTCGATGATGTACGCTCCCAGACTGTCAATCAAATCATGCGGCGGCCCGATTTTGACGATGCGTCCCTGTTTGATGAACGCCACCTTGTCGCAGTCCACCGCTTCTTCCAGATAATGGGTAGTAAGAAACACCGTTACGTTGAGTTCCGTGCGCAGGCGTTCGATGAAGCGCCATATGTTGCGGCGGTTGGGGACGTCCAGCCCGATGGTGGGCTCGTCCAGGAACAGGATTTGCGGGCGGTGGATCACGCCGCGGGCGATATCGAGCGCGCGGCGCTGGCCTCCGGAAAGTTCGCCAACCGGCTGATTGCGTTTTTCCTTCAGGCCGAAGAGCTCAAAT
>DATHDD010000020.1:0-3832 GCA_035319205.1 Burkholderiales bacterium
GCAATGGCAATGATGTGGTGGGTGGAGAGGCGGTGATGATAAAGCGCGAGGCGGGAGGGATGAGTGGTAAGGAGTGAAGAATGCGGGAACAGTTCACAGCTTTTACCCCTTACTCCTTGCCACTCCTCATGATTGTGCCCAGGCGCAGAGCCGCAGCCTGGAGGGATAGCGCATTTTCCTCCTTGGGGAGTGCTGGGGTATTCAGCGTTGCATTATCACCCGCTCCAAGCTTCAGCGCGCTGGCTGAGATGCCGTGTTAGGCGCGGTGGGCAGGGCAGGGTTTGGCGCAGCACGGGATTCGCGTTCCCGCTCTTCCTGGTATTGATGCCATTTTCTTTTCATTTCCTGCCGCTGTTCCGGCGGCAGCTTCTCCATGTTCTTGTACCTCTCGCGTGCTTGTGCGCGCTGCTCAGGGGTGAGCTCCACCCATTCCCGCATCCGCGAACGTACCCGTTGCTGTTTCTCCGGCGTCATTTGGGGATAATGCTCGGCCATCTTCACCCATCTCTTGCGCCGCTGCGGCTCCATGCTGTTCCAGTCCCGTTCCAGCGGCGCTAGAATTTCTTTCTGCGCAGGCGTCAGTTCAGCCCAGGTGGGTGCTTTGGTATCAGCGGCAAAAGCGGGGAAGGCTAGGCATAAAAAAATTACTGCGAGGAACGCTTTAGCCATGCATCAAAGTCCTTGTCGAGATAAGCATTGATGGGCAGATCATCGGTCAGCAGATGCGCATCGATTTCCTCAATATCGTTACTTTGCTTGGCGGTCTGCCAGTAGACGATGCCGCCCAGACTCAGAAGCACAAGCGCCAGCGGAAGCAGGAACCGGAAGCTAAGTAACTGACTGTGGCGCAGCCGGGAGGCGGCAATACCTTCCCCCGCCAAACCGAATGCCGGTTGAGCGTGGTATTTTTGCAAAGCGGCGCTGCGGGCGGCTTGCAGGCGATAAAGTGTGCCTTGCTTGAGCTGGTTTGCCCCTTGCTCCAAATGCCTGGCGATTTTTCTTCCCAGGTCATGTTCGTTCATAGTTCGACTCCTCTTTGTTTCAGTATAGCGGCAAGCGTATGCGTCGCCCTGGAACAATGCGTTTTGACGCTGCCTTGCGAGCAGCCCATCACGGCCGCGGTTTCGGCAACGTCCATATCCTCCCAATAACGTAGCAGGAACGCCTGGCGTTGACGTGCCGGCAAGCTTTCCAGCGCTTGTTCAATAATAGCAACAACCTGGGTTTGTTCAAGCCGTTCATGGGGCCCGTCCGCCGGCTTGGAAGCGTCTGCGGGCCGCAATGTTTCCAGGGGATCGCGCTCCTCTTCGTCATCCCCAGGGTAAAGGGCGGAAATCAGGGTGGTCCACAGCGAACGCACCTTCTGCCTGCGGTAGTAGTCGCGAATGGTGTTTTGCAGGATGCGCTGAAACAACATGGGCAGTTGCGCGAGAGGTTTAGCAGCATATTTCTCGGTAAGTTTGAGCATCGAGTCCTGGACAATATCCAGAGCTGCGTCTTCATCCCGCACAGCGTACAGCGCCTGCTTATAGGCGCGCCGTTCCACTCCGGCCAGAAAATTGGAGAGTTCCTGATAGGTAGCCAGTTAAATCAACCTCGCATGCTCAAATGGTAACAATAATGCACTTCATATGGCGCAAGCCGCGGCCGGCTTGTACTTGACCAACAATCAGCGACACGGTAATGTCTAAGATTTCCTAGCCAATTTAGCAATTTAACGATGGAACTGACGGGCGCAGAGATTGTAGTGCGTTGCCTGCAGGAAGAAAAGGTCGAGCACGTATTCGGCTACCCCGGTGGGGCGGTGCTGTTTATTTACGACGAACTCTTCAAGCAGGACAAAGTAAAGCACATTTTAGTCCGGCATGAGCAGGGTGCTGTGCATGCCGCGGACGGGTATTCCCGCTCCTCCGATAAAGTGGGGGTGTGTCTCGTTACGTCCGGCCCGGGCGTGACCAATGCGGTGACGGGCATTGCCACCGCCTACATGGATTCGATTCCCTTGATCATTATTACCGGACAGGTGCCAACTCATGCCATCGGCCTGGATGCATTCCAGGAATGTGACACGGTAGGCATCACTCGCCCTTGCGTCAAACACAACTTTTTGGTGAAGGACGTGAAAGACCTCGCCCTCACCATCAAAAAGGCATTTTACCTGGCCGCCACCGGCCGCCCAGGACCGGTGCTGGTGGATATTCCCAAAGATGTCACGCAACAGAAAACCGAGTTTGTCTACCCTGAAACCGTCAGTATGCGCTCCTACAACCCGGTGACCAAAGGGCATCCGGGACAGATCAAGAAAGCAGTGCATCTTTTGATGGAAGCCAAGCGCCCGATGATTTACACCGGTGGAGGGGTGATACTCAACGCAGCTTCGGACGAATTGACCCGTCTCGTGCGCTTTCTCGGCTATCCCTGCACCAATACGCTGATGGGCCTCGGCGGGTATCCCGCAACTGACCCGCTGTTCGTCGGAATGCTCGGCATGCACGGTACATATGAAGCCAACATGGCGATGCAGCACTGCGATGTGCTGCTCGCTATCGGCGCGCGCTTTGATGACCGCGTGATCGGCAACCCCAAGCATTTTTACGACCCGACCCGCAAAATCGTCCATATTGATATCGACCCCTCCTCGATTTCCAAGCGCGTCAAGGTGGATGTGCCCATCGTCGGCAATGTCAAGGACGTGCTTGCGGAAATGACCAGGCTTCTCGAATCATCCAAGGAAAAGCCCGACGCCTCGGCGCTCAAGGCCTGGTGGGCGCAGATCCAGCAATGGAGGTCCAGGGACTGCCTCAAGTATGACCGCGCCAGCCAGATTATCAAGCCGCAGCTCGTGCTGGAGAAGCTCTACGAGGTTACCAAAGGCGATGCTTATATCACCTCGGATGTCGGCCAGCATCAGATGTGGGCAGCGCAGTTTTACAAATTCAACAAGCCGCGGCGCTGGATCAATTCCGGCGGGCTTGGCACCATGGGCTTCGGTTTGCCGGCGGCGATGGGGGCGCAGCTTGCCAATCCGGGCGCGACGGTGGCTTGCGTGACCGGCGAAGCGAGCATCCAGATGTGCATTCAGGAGCTTTCCACCTGCAAGCAATACCGGCTGCCGATCAAGATCGTGAACGTCAACAACCGCTACATGGGAATGGTGCGGCAGTGGCAGCAATTCTTCCATGGCAACCGCTACTCCGAATCCTATATGGATGCGCTTCCCGATTTCGTTAAGCTCGCTGAAAGTTACGGCCATGTCGGTATGAAAATCGAGAAACCCGCCGACGTCGAGTCGGCGCTCAAAGAGGGGTTTGCCCGGAAAGACGACCTGGTATTTATGGATTTCATCACCGATCAAAGCGAAAACGTGTACCCGATGGTGCCCGGCGGCAAGGGGATCTCCGAAATGATACTCGCGGAAGATCTCTGATCTTCTGCCTATTTGGCCGTCTTAATAACAATGCGACATATCCTTTCTTTGCTTTTGGAAAACGAAGCGGGCGCGCTGTCGCGCGTCTCCGGCCTGTTTTCGGCGCGCGGCTACAACATTGAGTCGCTTACGGTGGCGCCCACGGAAGACGCCACGCTCTCGCGCATGACCATCGTCACCAGGGGCTCCGACGACGTCATTGAACAGATCACCAAGCAGTTGAACAAGCTGGTGGACGTGGTGAAAGTGGTTGATTTGAACGAAGGCGAGCATATTGAGCGCGAACTGATGCTGGTGAAGGTCCGCGCCTCGGGTAAGGATCGCGAGGAAATGAAGCGCATGGCGGATATTTTCCGCGGCCGCATTATAGATGTGACCGACAAGGCCTATACCATCGAACTGACC
>DATHDD010000021.1:0-3037 GCA_035319205.1 Burkholderiales bacterium
TAATCAGAGGTTCCCTAAAGATTGAGTTCTTTTTCCAGGTTGCCGAGATCTTCAAGCGGTGGGAGTTCCTCGAGCGAGCGCAGATTGAGATCGTCGAGAAAGTTCTTGGTGGTGGCATACAAAGCCGGCCGGCCCGGTGTTTCACGGTGTCCTACCACATCTATCCAGCCACGGTCTTCGAGGACCTTCATCACATGAGTGGATACCGACACGCCACGGATTTGCTCGATATCGCCTCGCGTAACTGGCTGACGATAAGCGATAATGGCAAGGGTTTCCATCGCAGCGCGCGAATAGCGCGGCGGTTTTTCCGGGTTTAGCCGGTCAAGGAATATCTGATATTCAGGCTTAACTCGAAACCGCCATCCGCTCGCCACGTTAACGAGCTCTATGCCTTTGCCGTACCAGTCCTGGCGCAATTCATCCAGCAGCTTGCGCAACGTTTCTGAATCCAGTTCGTTCTCGAATAATTTTTTAAGCTCGTCGAGCGGAAGCGGTTCCTGGCTGCTGAGCAAAGCCGTTTCAAGAATCAGCTTGATTTCTTTCAGTTCATACATCGATGCGAGTCTCATTAAGCTTTACATAAATTGCAGCATAGGCTTCCTGCTGGGTAACGTTTACCAAATTTTCACGAGCCAGTTCAAGCAAAGCAAGAAAAGTCACCAGCAGCTCCGGAATTCCTCCGGCAACGTCGAAAAGCTCGCGGAACTCGATGAATTTCAGATCTTGCAACCGGCGTAAGATGCGCGTCATGTGCTCGCGCACCGATAATTGCTCGCGTGTGACGCGGTGGTGACGATTCATTTGCACCCGGGTCAAAAGTTCCAGCCAGGCATTTCTTAAATCCTCTGCATTGATTTGCGGCAGGCGTTTTACCGCCGCTTGCTCAATCCAAACTTCAACCAGTGCGAAATCGCGCATCGCCTGGGGCAATTCGTCGATGCGCAGCGCGGCAAGCTTGATCTGTTCGTATTCCAACAGGCGCCTGACCAGTTCAGCGCGCGGGTCAGCCTGCTCGCCTTCAGCTTGAGGTGGGCGCGGCAGCAACATGCGTGACTTGATTTCCATCAACAATGCCGCCATCAGCAAATATTCCGCTGCGAGCTCCAACTGGTGTGCCCTCATCATATCCACATATGCCATGTACTGGCGAGTAAGCTCGGCCATGGGGATGTCGAGCACGCTCAGATTGTTTTTGCGTATGAGGTAGAGCAGCAAATCGAGAGGTCCCTCGAACGTATCGAGAAATACCTCCAGCGCGTCCGGAGGAATGTACAGATCCTGCGGAACCTCCAGTACCGGCTCGCCATACAAGCGCGCTACTGCTGCTTCAGGCTGGTTCATGGTTGCTGTTGTCTCACTAAGGAATCAATCGTAATTCAATCCCATTACCTGCTTCACATCGCGCAGCGTCTCCTGCGCGAGCTTCTGTGCTTTTTCGCAACCGTCGGCAATGATGTTGCGCACCAGGGTTGGATCATCGAGATACATTTGCGCACGGTCGTGCATCGGTTTCTGTTCCTGGAGCACTGCGTCTATTACCGGCTGCTTGCATTCCAGGCAGCCGATGCCGGCGCTCCGGCAACCCTTCTGCACCCATTCCTGCCTTTGCTTATCAGAATAAATCAGGTGGAATTGCCATACTGGACATTTTTCGGGGTTACCCGGGTCACTGCGTTTGATTCGCGCCGGATCGGTTGGCATGGTACGGATTTTTTTTATAACACTCGACTCGTCCTCGCGCAATTCAATGGTGTTGTTGTAGGATTTGGACATTTTGTGGCCATCCAATCCCGGCATTCTCGACGCCTCGGTAAGCAGCGCTTGCGGTTCAGTCAAGATTACCCTGCCTACGCCTTCCAAAAAACCAAACAGGCGCTCGCGATCGCCCAGGGTAAGATTCTGCCGCTCCTCGAGCAATTCACGCGCCGCAGCCAGCGCATCGCTATCGCCTTGCTCCTGGTAGCGAGTACGCAGTTGCTGATAAAGCTTGGCGTTTTTTACGCCGAGTTTTTTTATCGCAGCTTTCGCCTTCGTCTCAAAATCTTTTTCCCGCCCGTACATATGATTGAAGCGCCGCGCCAGTTCACGCGTAAATTCAACATGAGGCACCTGGTCTTCGCCCACCGGCACCCGGCTTGCTCTGTATATCAGTATATCCGCGCTCTGCAGCAAGGGGTAACCCAGAAAGCCATAGGTGCCTAAATCCTTGTCACTGAGCTTTTCCTGTTGGTCCTTGTAGCTTGGCACGCGCTCAAGCCAACCCAGAGGCGTGATCATGGAAAGCAAAAGGTGCAATTCTGCGTGTTCCGGTATCCGCGATTGAATGAAAAGTGTGGCTTGCACCGGATCAACACCGGCCGCGAGCCAATCCACCAGCATGTCCCAGACGTTTTGCTCGATGATTTCCGGAGTATCGTAATGGGTGGTTAGGGCGTGCCAGTCGGCAACGAAAAACAGGCAGGGATATTCGTTTTGCAGCTTCACCCAGTTTTTCAATACTCCGTGGTAATGCCCGAGATGCAACCTGCCCGTAGGGCGCATGCCCGATAGAACCCGTTCGGCAAACATAAAGTTTTAGTCCACCCTTCTTAAAGGTTTATTACCGAACTGATCAAGCGCATCACTGTATTCACCAGAGGCACAATGATAATCCCGAGAATGCCGCTGAACAGCAACAGCAGCAAAATAAACATGCCATACGGCTCAATTCTGGAAAAGCGATAAGAAAAACTGTGCGGAAGCAGGCTTACCGCAATTCTGCCGCCGTCCAGCGGCGGAATCGGCAACAGGTTAAGCACCATCAGAACCACATTAATTTGAATGCCGGCCCATCCCATCTGGCTCATAGCACTTTCGGGGACGCTTGCTGCAATCTTAAGCACCAGCGCCCAAAAAAGCGCCATCAGCAAGTTCGCCCCTGGCCCAGCGGCGGCGACCCACAGCATATCTCGTTTCGGATTTCGCAGGCCGGAGAAATTGACCGGCACCGGCTTGGCCCAGCCAAATAGTATTCCGCTTCCGCCAAACAGCTTGC
>DATHDD010000022.1:0-18482 GCA_035319205.1 Burkholderiales bacterium
ATCGCCGATAACGTGACCATTTCAGGAGCTACCGGGGTTGGCAAAACGATTACCAAAGCCGGCATATATACTTCGGCCTATCCATGCGAGCCTCACCACAAATGGTTGAGGAACGTTGTGCACCTGCACCACCTGCACGAATTGGCAAAAAATATCCACGAACTAGAGAAACAAATCAAAAAACCGAAAAGGAAAACAAAGTGAGCGGCATGGACATCAGCGAAATCATGCAATATATACCTCACCGCTATCCGTTCCTGCTGGTGGACCGGGTCATATCCATCACGCCGGGCAAAAATATTGTCGCCGTCAAAAATGTCACTATTAACGAACCATTTTTCGTCGGCCACTTTCCCAATCAGCCGATCATGCCCGGAGTCATGATTCTCGAGGCGCTGGCTCAGACTTCCGCCATACTATCCTTTAAAAGCGATAATTTTAAGGTGAATGACGAATCGGTTTACTACCTGGTAGGAATTGACAACGCTCGGTTCAAAAAGCCGGTTGTAGTTGGAGACCAGCTGATGCTTCACGCTACTCTAACGCGCCATATCAAGGGATTCTGGAAATTTACCGCTCAGGCCAAGGTCTGCGAGGATGTGGTCACGGAAGCAGAGCTGATATGTGCCGTGCGGGCGAAATGATCCACCCGACAGCAATTATCCACCACGGCGCAAAGCTCGCCCCGGATGTCGAGGTAGGAGCATATACCATCATCGGCGATAACGTGGAAATCGACGCCGGCACCTGGATAGGTCCGCATGCAGTGATTCTGGGTCCGACCCGCATCGGCGCCAACAACCGCATATACCAGTTTGTCTCTCTGGGCGAGGTGCCGCAGGACAAAAAATATGGCGGTGAAGCAACTCGGCTCGAAATCGGCAATGGCAATACCATCCGCGAGTTTTGCACTTTTAACCGTGGCACGGTGCAGGATGTAGGCGTCACCCGGGTTGGCGACGACAATTGGATCATGGCATACGTGCACTTCGCGCATGATTGCCAGATCGGCAGCCACACTATTTTCGCCAATAACGTGCATCTTGCAGGCCATATTCATGTGGGAGACTACGCAGTGCTCGGCGGATTTGTAGGTATTCACCAGTTTTGCCACGTCGGCGCCCACAGCATGCTGGGGGCCGGCAGTATCGTGAGGCAAGATGTTCCACCCTATGTCACTGCGTCCGGGAACACTGCCAAGCCTCACGGCATCAATTCCGAGGGGTTGAAGCGGCGCGGTTTCAACGTCGACGCCATCGCAGGCATCAAGCGCGCTTACAAGACCTTATACAAATCCAAGCTAACCATGGATGAAGCGAAACAGGCTATAGCAGCACAACTGCCACAATGCCCAGAACTGCGCGTACTGGTCGAATTTCTTGAGCAAAGCCAGCGCGGTGTCATCCGCTAGATGCAGCCCGCGAGCAGAACTCTCCCCAATATCGGCATCGTTGCTACAGAAGCATCCGGCGACCAGCTTGGTGGTCATCTTATCGGTGCCTTGAAAGCCTGTCTGCCTCAGGCGCAATTTACCGGCATAGGCGGGCCTAAAATGCTGGCAGCGGGCATGCATTCGCTGTTTCCCATGGAACAGCTTGCAGTGCATGGTTATGTCGAAATATTGCGACGTCTGCCGCAAATTATCTGGATCCGCCGCAAGCTGCGCAATTACTTCTTGCAACACCGGCCGCATATTTTGATTGGAATAGACTCGCCCGATTTCAACCTCGGCCTGGAGGAAAAACTCAAACAACGCGGCGTGCCGACGGTTCATTATGTGAGTCCTTCAATCTGGGCTTGGCGCGGTGAGCGCATTCATAAAATCAAGCGCGCGGTATCGCATATGCTGACATTGTTTCCTTTCGAGCTGCCGCTTTATGAAAAAGCCGGGATACCGGCGACTTATGTTGGCCATCCGCTTGCAGAACTGCTGCCAGATATGCCCGACCGCGCAGCTGCCCGGGAGCTAATGCGGCTGTCACCCACCACCAAAGTTATCGCGCTATTGCCGGGCAGCAGACAAAATGAATTGCATTACATGGCAGATACCTTTATTGCAACCGCTAGGCGCATCTCGCAAGAGCTGGCCGGTGCGCATTTTCTGGTACCGTTGCACAGCCGCGAAACGCGCGACCAGTTTGAAAGAGCCATGTACCACAACAACGCGCAGGATTTACCGCTGACCATATTATTCGGCCACACGCACAACGCACTGATTGTTGCTGATGCTGCGCTGGTGGCTTCCGGTACGGCCACCCTGGAAGCGCTGCTTCTCAAATGCCCGATGGTTATCACTTATAAGGCCAATGACCTCAGCTTTCGCATGGTCAAGAACAAATATTACTTGCCTTTCGTAGGCCTGCCTAACATTCTGGCAGGCGAATTCATTGTTCCAGAAATCCTGCAACATGATGCGACACCGGAAAATCTGGCGCAAGCCCTGGTTAACCTGCTCGCGGATGAAACGGTGAAAGAACGGCTGCGCCGGAAATTCAGCGCCATTCATGCCATGTTGAGGCAAAACACGGCACAGCGTGCAGCTCACGCCATTTTGCCGTATCTTGAAAGCCAGGGAGTATCAAGTGAGCCAATGGCTGATTTGCGGGGTGGATGAAGCAGGGCGGGGGCCGCTAGCAGGCCCGGTATATGCGGCCTGCGTGGTGCTGAATCAGCAGAGAAGAATACACGGCCTGGCCGATTCCAAGCAACTGAGCGCCGCTAGACGCGAACAGCTAGCATTGCAAATCAAGTCCAGCGCTCTCGCCTGGGCAATTGCATCTGCAAGCGTTGAAGAAATTGACCGTTTAAACATCTTGCAAGCCAGCTTGCTTGCTATGAGGCGCGCAGTAGAAAACCTTTCCCTGGAACCTGCTGAAGTGTTGATTGACGGTTTGTACTGCCCGCAGCTTAGATTTCCGGCGCGCGCCATCGTCAGAGGGGATTGTAAAATTCCTGAAATCATGGCCGCCTCGATTCTGGCTAAAACTGCGCGCGATTCGGAAATGCTTGCTCTGCACCTGCGTTTTCCGCAATATGGTTTTGACCGGCACAAAGGTTACCCGACGCTGCAGCATCTTGCAGCGTTACAAGCTCACGGCGCTTGCGCAATTCACCGCCGAAGCTTCGCGCCGGTTAAAGCTCTGGTTGTGACAAGAGTGTAAATCATGGCGCTTGCCAAGCTGTTGCATGTTTTAGGGGTTGTAGTGTGGGTGGGCGGAATGTTTTTTGCCTATTTGGCATTGCGCCCGGTTGCAGCTCAGCAGCTTGAGCCGCCACAGAGGTTGAAACTGTGGCAGGGCGTGTTTATGCGTTTCTTTTTTTGGGTATGGCTTGCGGTTGCGCTGATTCTCGGCAGCGGTTCATACATGATGTGGCAATTGAACGGTGTGAATGCGCCACTGTATGTCTATACTATGATGCTGCTGGGCCTGATCATGATGTTGATTTTTGCGCATGTATATTTTGCGCCATTTCGACGCTTGCAGCGCTCAATTGCGGTACAAGATTGGGCAACTGCGGGTGCTGCGCTGAATCAGATACGCATCATGGTCGCCGCTAATTTGAGCTTAGGCCTGATTACTATTGCTGTGGCCGCAATCGGGTCAATTACTGCCGGCTGATTTCCTTCACAAGCCTCGCCAGGCTTGCCTCTTCACGGTTTTCGTGCACCAGGGGCAAACGCGCCGCGCATTGTTTTTTGAGTACAGCGCAAAAACCACCGTCGGTCTCCAGACGATGCAACCGCCTGGCGAGATCGCGTTCATCCTCCACGGCATAATAGCCGTTATAGTCTTCCCCTAGCATTCCGATATTGCCCGGAATATGCGAGGCAATGACCGGAACGTGCGCCGCAAGCGCTTCAGAAATGACGTTGGCGCCGCCCTCCATGCGCGAGCTGATAACCATGGCGCGGCTGCGAGCAAGCTGCTTGCGCACCCGCCAGTGCGGTATTTCACCTATCCAGCGGTATCGCGGTACATGCTCCATCCACTGTAGCGCTTGCTTTTCCAATTCAGCGCTCATGGCCCGGCCCATGTGGCAGATGCGGATGCGGGAGCTTTGTGGCAGATAACCCAGCGCCATGGCGCAGCGGAACGGGTCTTTTTCCTCGCGCAAATGGCCGATCACAGCGATTTCGAATTGGTTTTTGAGCGGCACGGCAGGCTTGACGGATTTCGCGGATTGATAGATGACCCATGCTTTTTCCCGCGCAGCCGCTGCAAGTTCGTGTAAAGCCATTTCCTGCAGTACCACAATGCGCGTCGCCAAGCATAGCGACTCCTGCGCAGATGCATCAGTTTTGATATCGCGGTACAAATCAGTGCCGGTCAGACAAAGTACCAAAGGTGAATGCGGCATGAGGCTGACAAAATGTTTGATCGAGTCATGGCTCTTGCGCGCATGCAACGCAATCAGTAAATCGGCGGGGCGCTCATCCCACTTAGTTTGAACCCGCACCTGGTGCCCGGAACGCCTTAGCAGGCACCCCCACCTTTGAGCGGTATTGCGGTTGCCACCCAGGGAATGCGCTGCAGCAGGAGTGATGATGACGATGTTCATACGCATATAAACTTGTAATAATAAGGGAACCACGACAATCACTAAACTATATCAGAAGGCAAGAACGCAATGAGCGTAGCTTTTCCCCATCTTGATACGGATCTCGGCAAGCAGCTGTGCGACGCCAGGGAACGCACCTTGGCGCTGGTCAGTGAGCTTGATGGGAGCCAATGGTTCGGGCCGAGGCTTGCCATTGTCAACCCGCCGTTATGGGAGCTGGGCCATGTTGGGTGGTTCCAGGAGCGCTGGTGCCTGCGATACAACGGCACACAAGTACTGTCTCCGTCTATCCTGCTCCATGCCGATGAACTTTACGATTCCGCCACGGTTGCGCATGACACGCGCTGGGACTTGCCGCTGCCCAGCCTCGATCAGACGCTAGCATATTTGCAGGATGTGTTGCACCGCGTTCTCGACAAATTGCAGCGGGGAGACAGCAATCTCGATTATTTTGCGCAGCTTGCGCTGTATCACGAAGACATGCACGGAGAAGCGTTTTACTACACCCGGCAAACGCTGGATTATGCCAAGCCCAAGTTTGCCAGCGCCGTACTAACCGCAAATGTAAAGGGAGATATGAATAAAGATATAACAATAGCGGGGGGAACCATGATGCTGGGTGCAACACCTCAAGATGGGTTTGTTTTCGACAACGAGAAATGGTCGCATGAAGTTGAGATTAAACCGTTCGGAATATCGCGCACTGCTGTGAGCAATGCCGAGTTCGCCATCTTTATAGACGATCAGGGTTATCAACGACGTGAACTGTGGTCGGAACAGGGCTGGCGGTGGAGGCAAAACGCGCACGCGGACGCCCCGGCGTATTGGGTTAAAAATGGAAACGCATGGTTGTTGCGCCAATTCAATGAGTGGGGTTCATTGCCGCCACACAATGCAGTGATTCACGTAAACTGGTTCGAAGCGGAAGCATATTGCCGTTGGGCCAAACGGCGTCTTCCCACCGAGGCTGAATGGGAAATGGCTGCGGCGACGGTTCCCGGCAACACCATGCTTAAGCGGCGTTATCCGTGGGGAAATGATCAGCCTACCGGCAAGCAAGCCAATCTTGACGGCTACGCCGCGGGCAGCACTCCTGTCAACGCTTTTCCGGAAGGCGACAGTGCGTGGGGTTTGAGGCAAATGATGGGTAATGTCTGGGAATGGACCGCAGACTGGTTTCTTCCCTATCCAGGTTACGTAGTGGATCCTTACCAGGAATATTCCAAACCGTGGTTCGGCAACCATAAAGTGCTGCGCGGCGGGTGCTTCGCCACTCGTTCGCGGCTATTGCGCAACACCTGGCGTAATTTTTATACACCTGATCGGCGCGACGTATTTGGCGGTTTCCGCACCTGCGCTATCGAGCCTTAGCAACAGGACCGTGAAGCACATCGCCTCACGCAACAACGCGCTGTTCAGATCGATCTCCAAGCTCGCACATTCATCAAGGGCAAGAAGAAAAACCTGCAAGGCGCTGCTTGACGGCATTCATCTGGTGTCCACTTACTGCACGGTATTCGGCGTTCCGGAAACCGTGCTGGTCAGCACCAGCGGCATGAAGCATGACGAAATACGCAACTTGCTGGGGCAAATTCCTGGGCTTGATCCGTATGTATTGCCTGATTCCCTGTTCAAGGAAATTTCCCCCGTTGCGTCGCCTGCCGGAATTCTTGCCGTAATCAATGCCCCGGTACCCATCAGCCAGCCTGAGAAAATCCGATTCTGTGTGTTGCTGGAAAATATCCAGGATGCAGGAAACCTGGGATCTATACTGCGCTCGGCCGCAGCAGCCGGCGCAGACTGCGCTTTTCTTTCGAAAAACTGCGTTTTTGCCTGGTCGCCAAAAACCCTGCGCGCCGCCATGGGAGCTCATTTCCGGTTGCCGATTTTGGAGGATGCTGATCTTCTGGATGTTGCAAAAAGGTTCAAAGGCAAAATTATTAGCACCGATCCCAAGGCAGAAAAATCGCTGTATCAAGTGGACTGCCGCGGGCCCGTTGCATTTGTCATTGGAAGTGAAGGAACAGGAGTGTCACCGCCTTTGCTGAAATTCGCCCACGAATGCATCAAGATACCGATGCCGGGTAATACAGAATCGCTTAATGTCGCAGCTGCCGCCGCAATCTGCCTGTTTGAAAAAGTCAGGCAGGAACAGCAGCGCGGTTGACAGGGGATTAATAGATATGCCGCTCTAAATTCGCCTGGTGCAAAATGGTCGTGGCGATTTCTTCAATGGATTTGGTTGTGGTATCAATGTAATGAATTCCTTCTTGTCGCATGAGTGCTTCCGCCTCCTTAATTTCGAACTGGCAGTTGGTGAGCGTAGCGTAGCGACTGCCTGGCTTGCGTTCGTTGCGAATATGCTGCAAACGCTCGGGATTGATGGTGAGCCCATAGAGCTTGTGGCGGAATGGTTTAAGCTGAGCGGGCAAGGTCATCGAACTGAAATCTTCGAGCACCAAAGGGTAGTTGGCGGCACGAATGCCGAATAGCAAAGCCATGTACAAGCACGTCGGAGTTTTGCCGCAGCGTGATACGCCAATCAAAATCACACCTGCCTGATTCAGATCGCGGGTTGACACTCCGTCATCGTGGTTTAAAGCATAGTTTACGGCTTCAATCCGCGACTGGTAACTGTAGCTGTTGCTGAAGCTGTGCGAGCGGCCTATGGTGTGAGAGGATTTTACGCCGAGCTCGTTTTCCAGCGGGTTTGTAAAAACCTGGAAGAAATCCATGAACAGGACATTTGCAGTCGCGATTATCGAGCTGATTTCAGGATTGACAAGCGTGCTGAATACCAGAGGACAACGGCCGTCTGCAAGGCCAACCTGATTGATATGTTTTGCGACTTCCGCGGCTTTTTCCACGGTATCCACGAACGGTATAGTAATCTGCTTGAACTCAACCCCGTCAAACTGGGTAAGCAAGCTGTGTCCGAGCATTTCCACCGTGATACCAGTGCGATCGGAAATGAAAAAGGCGGTACGTTTATTCGGCATGGCTGCGCAAGGTGTAATACATTTAACAAGTAAAATATACGATTTACGGGCTTATTACAATTTGAGGAAGCTTTGATTATTTCCTTCGCGGTTGGGACAGCATTCAAAACCGGCACCTATGTTGCCGACACGGCGGCGAAAATAGAATGCTGTACTTTCGTCTAAATCCTTCCGGGTATCTAACCCTATGGCTCAGCGCAGCTCATGCTATTGCTATAGGTCTGGTTCTCGCTCTGACGCTGCCAATAGAGTCCAAATTCGTCTTTGCTCTGGCTATTTGTATCAGTCTGGTATTTTACCTCAAGCGCAATGCGCGGCTGGCTGCGCCGAATTCAATTGTTGCGCTAGAATTAAAGGAAGATTGGACTTGCGCAATAGAAACTCGTAGTGGAAAGCGCTTAAATTGTATTGTGCTTCCTACCAGCTATGTATCCGCCTCGCTTACCATACTAAACTTGAAAGCCGATGGCGAGATGCTGGCAAGGCACGTGGTGATTCTTCCCGATTCGATAAACCCGGAAGATTTCCGCAAACTCCGTGTTTTGCTTCGATGGAAGTATAAGCCCGGGCCTATATAGCCTGAAGCACTTGACTCGCAGCCTCGGTTTTTTGCTGGAGTACAGTGTTGCGCGCCTCTGGCAGGAGGGTTGGGTAATCGCGGCTGAAATGCAGACCTCGGCTTTCATGGCGCAGCATGGCGCTTTGCACAATGAGGTCGGCAGTCATCACAAGGTTACGCAATTCCAGCAAATCCCCACTCACTCTGAAATTAGCATAGTATTCGTTTATTTCCTCATGCAATACCTGGATGCGGTGTTGCGCACGCTCCAGGCGCTTGCTGGTGCGCACAATACCGACGTAGTCCCACATGAAGCGCCGCAGCTCATCCCAGTTATGAGATATAACGATTACTTCATCGGCGTCGGTCACACGGCTTTCGTCCCATTCAGGGAGACTGACACGCGGTATTGAGGGTTGCTCCAAAATATCACTTGCCGCGGCCAGGCCGAACACCAGGCATTCCAGAAGCGAATTGCTGGCAAGCCGATTGGCACCATGCATTCCGGTATGCGCAGTTTCCCCAACCGCGTACAAGCCGGGCAAATCGGTGCGTCCATGGCGGTCGGCAACCACTCCGCCGCAGACATAGTGCGCTGCAGGCACCACCGGTATCGGCTCGCGGGTCATGTCTATACCCAGTTCCAGGCAACGGGCATGAATGGTTGGGAAATGCTCTACAATAAAACCCGACGGTTTGTGTGAAATATCCAAATAAACGCAATCCAATCCGCGTTTTTTCATCTCAAAGTCTATGGCGCGCGCCACAATATCGCGCGGAGCAAGCTCGGCGCGTTGATCATGCGCGGGCATGAAGCGGGTACCGTCAGGCAGGCGTAGAATTCCGCCTTCACCGCGCACAGCCTCTGAAATAAGGAAAGACTTGGCATGGGGGTGGTAGAGGCAGGTGGGGTGAAACTGTATGAATTCCATGTTGGCGATACGGCAGCCGGCGCGCCAACCCATGGCTATGCCATCTCCGGTCGCAGTGTCCGGGTTGGTGGTATAAAGATAGACCTTACCCGCTCCGCCTGTCGCAAGCACAATGTGGTCTGCGGCGATAGTTTTGACTTTATCGGCAAAGCTGTCCAGCACGTAAACACCATGGCAGCGGTTGTCGGAAAGCCTTATTTTCCTGCCGCAGATGAGGTCCACTGCGATATGGTGCTCGAACACGCTGATATTGGGATGGGCCTTGACTTTGGCTTCCAGGGTTGTTTGCACGACCTGCCCGGTGGCGTCCGCGGCATGAATCACCCGACGATGACTGTGTCCGCCCTCACGGGAGAGGTGATAACCGCTGTCGCTTTCAGTATCGCGAGTGAACCGTACTCCCTGCCTGATCAGCCACTGCACGCTGTCACGACCGCGCTCCACTACGTAGCGTGTCACCGCTTCGTCACAAAGTCCGGCCCCGGCTACCAGGGTATCCTGGATATGCTCGGCAATCGAATCGTCATTACCCAGCACCGCGGCAATTCCGCCCTGTGCCCAGCTGCTCGCCCCATCAATCAGGGATTTTTTGGTAATCAGCCCTATTTTTTTATAGTCAGCAAGATTGAGCGCCACCGTAAGTCCTGCGAGCCCGCTGCCAATGATTACTACATCAAAACGCTGCAATTTTGCCCCTCAGTTTGTAACAAACCCTACTATAACAGAGCCAGCACGAGAGCCGCAGCCCCAATAAACCAGAATAACCCCTTTCTTAACTGAACTATTGGATAATGAACTTGTCTTTAGTGCGTATCGCCTGTACACGCATCCTTAGTGAGCGAACTGAACTGAGGTATACTAGCCCGCTGCCGGGAATTGCATGAATGGCCAGCTATAGCGTCTGCAAGTATAACGGGCAGTATTCAGGGAATCGCTGCAAATGGGTGATCGTGAAATCGACCAGCAGTTGGTCGAACGTGCACAACACGGAGACAAACATGCCTTTGAATTGCTGGTGGACAAATACCAGCGCAAACTGGGCAGGCTGTTATCCCGCTTCATACGTGATGCCGCCGAAATCGAGGATGTCACGCAAGAAGCATTTATCAAGGCATACCGTGCATTGCCGTCGTTCCGGGGCGATAGTGCGTTCTATACCTGGTTGTACCGGATTGGAATCAATACCGCGAAGAACTATCTGGTGGCTATGGGGCGGCGTGCACCGACAGCGACAGAGTTTGATATCTCGGACGCGGAAGCGTTTGAAGACGGTGATCATCTCAAGGACATGAATACGCCCGAGAACGAGTTGATGAGCAAACAGATAGGCCAAACAGTGAACCAAGCACTGCAGGGTCTGCCTGATGAGCTGAGAACGGCGATTACACTGCGTGAAATTGAAGGGTTGAGTTACGAGGATATTGCAACAATAATGAACTGCCCCATCGGTACTGTGCGTTCAAGGATTTTCCGGGCGCGCGAGGCGATAGCCGAGAAACTTCGGCCGATGCTCGGCACCAGCCAAGACAAGAGGTGGTGATCATGAAACACGATATTTCGGCTTTAATGGATGGTGAACTGGACCGGGATGCGGCAAAAGCAGTGATCGCCATGCTGGGGCGGCATAAAGAGCTGCGCGAGACCTGGTTTCATTACCACCTGATTGGCGACGTGATGCGGCAAACCGGTAGTGTTTCATACGATTTCGGCGAACGTTTCAAAGAGAAACTCGCCGTGGAGCCGGTCATCTTGGCGCCGCGACGGACGCCGCTGATCAAAACCAAGATCACTGCATTGTCCATCGCCGCTTCGCTGGCAGCAGCGGCCATGGTGGCTTGGGTAGTATTGCAAAACAATACCGACAAGGCAAAAGAAAATATTGCTGCAAACCAGCAGCCCAATGCCGCGGTCATGCTGGCCAACCTACCTAGATACCCCTTCAACAGCAACGTCAATGAATACTTGCTAGCCCATCAGGAATTTTCACCCAGCACTATGATACAGGGCGTTGCGCCTTACGTGCGCACAGTCTCAGACGAAGCCGGGGAAGCCGGCCGATGAGAGTCCTGCTGCTCGGCCTGATCCTCGCCTTGCCGGCAACCTTGCTGGCAGAAACCCCGGAAGCGCCCGATGATGCACTGTCTTGGTTGCAGAAAATCGCCACCGCTGCGCACGAGCTCAATTACAGCGGCACTTTCATTTACCAGTATGGCACTCACACCGAAACCTCACGTATCGTGCATGCGGTGGACAGTACCGGCGAACACGAAAAACTTGAAATTCTGGACGGCTTACCGCGCGAGATCATTCGCAATAATGACGAAGTGCAGTGTTTTTTACCCGAAAGCAAAACAGTAAAAGTCGAAAAGCGACTTCAGAGGAAACCCTTCCCTGCGCTGCTACCAGAGCAGCTCAACAACCTGAGTGAAAGCTACCTTATCAAATTGGGCGGACACGAGCGGATTGCCGGGTTCTATTGCCAGGCATTGTTGCTGGAGCCCAAAGACGACCTGCGCTACGGATATCATCTATGGGCGGAAACTAATTCCGGCTTACTGCTTAAAGCCAGCATGCTGGACGAAAAAAACGATGTGGTAGAGCAGATGACTTTTACCCAGTTGAACATAGGCGGTCCGATAGATGAAGAAATGCTCAGACCGAAATACCCAGCCAAAGCCACGGACTGGCATTATGACCGCTCCGGGCAGACTGAACTGATTTCCACGGAAACCGGATGGAGTGTCAAAAATCCGGTCGCAGGATTCAAGAAAATCATGGAAGCCAAGCGCATGGTGAGTGGCAAGCCGGCGCCTATTTCACATATCGTTTACTCTGACGGGTTGGCGGCGATTTCAGTATTCATCGAGACGCGCACTCCAGGAGACAAGCCTTTAAACGGGGTGTCAAAACGGGGTGCGCTTAATATTTATACCAAACCCCTGGACGATTACCAGGTTACAGTGCTGGGAGAAGCCCCGCCGATGACCGTGATGAAAATAGGGAATTCGGTGTACTACACCAACAAATAATTCCGGCAACCTGCAAGCCGTTTTCAAGCCCGGAATTATTCTATAATTATCCTCACGTTACGCTGATGTTTTTAAATAATAGGGAAGGAAGTTACTCAATGAAAAGACTGTTTTTCACGCTTGCCTTATTTATTTCATTTATCGCGCCTGTTCTGGCGAAGGATTTGCCCGATTTCACCGATTTGGCGGAAAAGCAGGGACCGTCCGTGGTTAATGTCAGCACCACGCAAACCATGCAAGCCCATGAGGGAATCCCGCAGCTGCCGTTTTCGGAAGACGACCCTTTCTATGAATTCTTCAAACGCTTCGGCCCACCTGCGCCTCGCGAGTTTGAATCGAAATCCCTCGGGTCTGGCTTTATCATCAGTTCAGACGGCTACATCCTTACCAACGCGCACGTGGTGGCCGATGCTGATGAAGTGACGGTTAAATTGACTGACAAGCGCGAATTTAAAGCCAAGGTGATTGGCAGCGACCGCCGTACCGACATTGCATTACTCAAAATCGATGCATTCGGTTTGCCCAAAGTTACTATGGGCGACCCGGTCAAACTCAAAGTTGGGGAGTGGGTAGTAGCTATTGGTTCGCCTTTCGGTTTCGATAATAGCGTGACCGCAGGAATTGTCAGCGCCAAGGGCCGTTCGCTGCCCCAGGAAAATTTTGTTCCATTTATCCAGACTGACGTCGCGATCAACCCCGGCAACTCGGGAGGGCCATTGTTTAACCTGAAAGGCGAGGTCGTCGGCATCAACTCGCAGATTTACAGCCGCACGGGCGGCTTCATGGGCTTGTCGTTTGCGATCCCTATTGATGTAGCGATGGACGTCACCGAGCAATTGCGAAGCACCGGAAAAGTAAGTCGTGGACGCATCGGCGTGGTAATTCAGGAAGTGACCAAGGAGCTTGCAGAATCGTTTGGTCTGAGCAAGCCGACGGGGGCGCTCATCAATTCAGTGGAAAAAGGCGGTCCTGCTGACAAAGCAGGTCTCGAGCCCAGCGATGTGATACTCAAATTTGACGACAAGACGGTCAACAGCTCATCTGATCTCCCGCGCATTGTTGGTGCCACCAAGCCTGGAGCAAAAGTAACGGTACAGATATGGCGCAAAGGAGCGACCAAGGATGTTACCTTGACGGTTGGAGAAATTCCGGCAGATGAAAAAACCGCTCAGCGTTCCGGCAAGCGCGGCAAGGCAGCTGAAAGCCGTCTTGGAATGGCTTTGAGCGACTTAACGGCTGATCAGCGCAATGAACTTGGAATCCGGGGTGGAATACTGGTTGAGGACGTGCAGGGCACTGCGGTACGCGCCGGAATACGCCGTGGCGACATAATCTTGGCTGTCAATAACCATGATGTGAAGTCAGTCGAGCAGTTCAACCAATTACTGAATAAATTTGAAAAAGGGCGCACTATCGCATTGCTGATACGACGCGGCGACAATGCCTTGTACATTCCCTTGCGAATAGAAGGCAATTGAAGGCAGCCGTAAAGCGGAGTAGTAAGCCAGTAAAGTTACCACCATTACCATGCCGCGTTGCGTAAGTTTAACGGCTGATACCCACACGGCAATCCCAAAATCCGATAGAATCCGACTTTATTTGCATAAGGCAAAGGGCACGGTAGTGCCCCTTTTTTTTGACGCATGAATCACATCCGCAATTTTTCTATCATTGCTCACATCGACCATGGTAAATCCACTCTTGCGGACCGCTTTATCCAGATTTGCGGGGGCTTGAGCGAGCGCGAAATGGGACCGCAAGTGCTGGATTCGATGGAACTGGAGCGTGAACGCGGAATTACCATCAAGGCACAAACCGCGGCGCTCAACTACCACGCACGAAATGGCCAGACTTACCTACTGAACCTGATTGATACTCCCGGGCATGTGGATTTTTCTTACGAGGTGTCGCGCTCTCTCGCCGCATGTGAAGGGGCATTACTGGTGGTGGATGCCTCGCAAGGAGTGGAAGCCCAGACCTTGGCCAATTGTTACACTGCGATAGAGCAGGGGGTTGAAGTAGTGCCGGTGCTGAACAAAATAGACCTGCCATCAGCAGAACCAGAACGCGTCATCAAGGAAATCGAGGACATCATCGGCATTTCGGCAAAAGACGCGGTGCGTGCAAGCGCCAAAACCGGTCTGGGTGTGGAAGATATTCTGGATGCGGTGATCCGACGCATCCCGCCGCCCAAAGGCAGCATAGATTCCCCTCTTAAAGCGCTGATCATTGATTCATGGTTCGATAATTATGTCGGTGTGGTGATGCTGGTGCGAGTTGTGGATGGGGTGCTCAAACCCAAGGACAAGATTCTGCTGATGTCCACTCAGGCGAGTTATTTATGTGAAGAGGTGGGTGTGTTTACACCTAAAGCCAAACTCAAGGATTCATTATCAGCAGGAGAAGTGGGATTTGTGGTTGCCGGCATCAAGGAACTCAAGGCGGCGAAGGTAGGCGACACGATTACTCTCGCCGGCAACCCGGCCAAAGAGGCTTTGCCCGGATTCAAGGAAATCAAACCACAGGTTTTTGCCGGCCTGTTCCCGGTGGATTCCAACGAGTACGATGCGCTGCGCGACGCTTTGGAAAAACTGCGGCTCAACGATGCTTCACTGCAATATGAACCCGAATCCTCCCAGGCTCTGGGGTTCGGCTTCAGATGCGGCTTTCTAGGGTTGCTGCATCTGGATATCGTGCAGGAGCGGCTGGAACGTGAATACGGGATGAGGCTGATAACCACCGCGCCGACCGTGATATACCAGGTGCTGCTGCGCAACGGCACGATAATTGAAATCGAGAATCCTTCAAAAATGCCCGACTCATCGAGCATTGAGGAAATACGCGAACCCATTATCACCGCCACCATACTGGTGCCGCAGGATTACGTCGGTTCGGTAATCACGTTATGCATCGAAAAGCGCGGCGTGCAAAAGAACATGCAGTACCTGGGCCGACAGGTAATGCTGACTTATGAGCTACCACTTAATGAAGTTGTCATGGATTTTTTTGACAAGCTTAAATCAGTAAGCCGCGGCTATGCTTCTCTCGATTATGAATTCAAGGAATTCCGCAGCGCGGATCTGGTCAAGCTGGATATTTTGATCAATGGAGACAAAGTTGATGCATTGTCGCTGATTGTGCACCGCGCTGCCAGCCAATACCGTGGACGCGAGCTTGTCGTAAAAATGCGCGAACTTATCCCGCGACAGATGTTCGACGTAGCGGTACAGGCGGCTATCGGCTCGCATATCATAGCCAGGGAGACCGTAAAGGCGTTGCGCAAGAATGTCTTGGCGAAATGCTACGGTGGTGACGTTACGCGCAAGAAAAAATTGCTGGAAAAGCAAAAAGCCGGGAAGAAACGGATGAAACAGGTCGGTAACGTTGAAATACCCCAAGAAGCTTTTCTAGCGATTCTGCGGGTGGAGAAGTAATGAATTTCGCACTCATCATGTTCATTCTATTGGTAGTCACCGGCAGTATCGGGCTGTTTGACTATTTCTGGTTGAAAGCGCGGCGCCGTCCCAAAAGCGCCGAGCCGTGGTGGGTGGAATATCCAAAAAGTTTTTTCCCGGTGATACTAGTTGTGTTCCTGCTGCGCTCTTTCCTGGTAGAACCATTCAAGATTCCATCCGGCTCAATGATCCCTACCTTGCTGGTCGGGGATTTTATTTTGGTCAACAAATACACTTACGGCATTCGACTGCCAATCATCAACTACAAGATCTTAGACATCAACGACCCCAAACGCGGTGAAGTCATGGTATTCCGCTTTCCGGAAAATCCTGCTCTGGATTACATCAAGCGCGTGGTTGGGCTGCCTGGGGATAAAATTGTTTACCGCAACAAGAGGTTGTGGATTAACGGAAAAGCGGTTAAAGCTGTGCCCGACGGAGAGTATAATTATGTCGAATCCGGATTGAACTTTGTAGATGCTAAACGTTTTGATGAAGAACTCGGCGGTCACCTGCATTCGATTCTTATCCAAGCGGGGGTGCCCGCAGTTCAAACCGGTGGAGTCAGGCAGTACCCGTACCGCGAGAATTGCGTCTACAATGATGAAGGTTTCAGCTGCACCGTTCCCGTTGGGCAATACTTCATGCTGGGCGACAACCGCGACAGCAGCAGCGACAGCCGTTATTGGGGCTTTGTTCCACAACAAAACATAGTCGGCAAGGCGTTCATGATCTGGTGGAATTTTGATAATCTGAAGCGCATCGGCCAAACTGTCGAATAAGGAGGTTATATGAGACAAGAACGGGGCTTAACCATGACAGGCTTTCTGATGTTGTCGATTGTATTAATCTTCACTGCATTGCTGGTGTTCAGGTTGCTGCCACCTTATCTTGAATTCTTTTATGTGCAGAAAGCGGTGGACAGCATTGCCCGGGATTTGGATTTGCAAACCGCCACGCTCAGGGAGATTCGCAGCGCATTCGACAGGCGTGCGATGGTTGATAATATCACTACGATCAGAGGCGAAGACCTGGAACTCATCAAGGAAGGCAACGATGCAGTGCTTGATGCAAGCTATTCGGTAAAAGTGCCGATTATTGCCAACGTTGCAGCCTGCATTGACTTTCAAGCAACCAGCGCAAAACGGAAACCCCTCAGCAATTAAATGGATGGCCAAAGCGTTTGCCGCCTTCTCGGCTATACATTCGGCAAGCCTGAACTTCTGCGCCAGGCTTTAACTCACCGCAGCTACGGAGTTCCCCATAACGAGCGTCTGGAATATCTGGGCGATGGCATTCTCAATTGCATCATCGCATATGCCTTATACCAGCGTTTTCCCACCCTGAGTGAAGGCGAGCTATCCAGGCTGCGCGCCAATCTTGTCAACCAGCAAACCTTGTTTGAACTGGCACAGCGGCTCAACCTCGGGGAGCAGATATTGCTGGGAGAAGGCGAGCTTAAAAGCAACGGTTTTCGCCGCCCCTCGATTCTTGCTGATGCTTTGGAAGCTTTGATTGCCGCGGTATTCCTGGATGGCGGCTTTGAGCGCGCACAAGAAGTAATTCACACGTTGTATGACCCGCTGCTGGAGGAAATTGACCCCAACAACCCGGTAAAAGATGCCAAAACCATGCTTCAGGAGCTGCTGCAAAGTAAAAAGCTCGCGCTTCCACAATACAGCGTGATCTCCACCGAAGGCGAGGCACATCAGCAATATTTCCGGGTGGAATGCTTTATACCTGAACTGAAAATCCGAGCTTCAGGTTCGGGAACCAGCAGACGCGGCGCCGAGCAGGACGCGGCGAAGCGGGCTTATCAGCTCGCTATTAACGCTTAACATGTCGTCCGTTTCCTTTAGAACCGGCTTGATTGCCATTGTCGGACGACCCAATGTCGGCAAATCCACATTGCTTAACCGGTTGGTGGGCCAGAAAATCAGCATTACCTCACGTAAACCGCAAACCACTCGTTACCGCATTACCGGTATCCTGACCCATGACGACGCGCAGTATATTTTTGTAGACACCCCCGGTTTTCAGTTGCAGCACAGTAGCGCACTCAACCGGGCGATGAACCGCTGTATAGTGCAAAACCTTCAGAAAGTTGACGCGGTTCTGTTGGTGATTGACAGCTTGCAGTTTAATGGGCGCGACCGCCAGGTGTTGAATTTGCTGTCCGAGCATCCGAAGCTGCTGGTGATCAACAAAATCGACAAGCTAGCCGATAAAACATTACTGTTGCCGTTCATCGAGAAAATATCCAAAGAGCACCATTTTTCCGCAATTGTGCCTGTAAGCGCGCAGAAAAGCCTGCAACTCAAGGAATTGCTGCAGGCGATACGTGAGGTGCTGCCGGAAAACTCCCCGATATACCCCGCCGATGAAATCACTGATTGCAACGAACGCTTTATTGCAGCAGAGCAGATCAGGGAAAAAGCTTTCCGGCTTCTGGGCGAAGAAGTCCCTTATGCCGTGAGCGTGATGATTGATGATTATACAGTCGAACGCGGCCTGCGCCGCATTCAGGCTTCGATTATTGTTGACAAGGCCGGCCAGAAAGCCATCATCATCGGAGCCAAAGGTAAAAAACTGAAGGCAATTGCCACTCAGGCGCGTGAGGATATGGAAAGAATATTTGAGGGTAAAGTATTTTTGAAAGTCTGGGTAAAGGTAAAAAAGGGCTGGGCAGACGACAGGCTGACCCTAAAACAATTGGGTTATGAGTGATACATGGCTGGCCGTTCCTATGACAGGCCATGAGAAGGGAATGCAGGATTCACAGCCTGCATTCATCCTGCACAGCTATCCGTTCCGCGAAACCAGCCTGGTGGTGGAAATATTTTCCCAGAATTTCGGCCGCCTTGCGCTGGTGGCGCGCGGGGCGCGGCGGCCAAAGTCCACTTTGCGGGGCGTACTACTGGCGTTCCAGCCGTTGCTGCTGTCCTGGT
>DATHDD010000023.1:0-21569 GCA_035319205.1 Burkholderiales bacterium
TCGAGCAGATCATCAAAGACACCGAGACACAGCTAAAGTCGGTACAAGACAAACTTGACGCGAGCCGCAAGCAAGCCGCAGCTTATAAACGAGACAACCAGCCGGTGCCCGATGAATTGAAGATGGACATCGAGATCCTGGAAAAATCCAACCAGGACCTGGGATTGGCCGTCATACAAAAACGCGCTGAGGCGAAAGAAGTCCGCGTACGGTTTGAGGAAGACAAGAAGCGCTACATCGAGCTGACCCAGGGAACCTCTGCATCGTCAAAACCTGCATCGGCAAAATAGCACGGCCCCGCTCAGCTCGCCAGTTTGCGTTTCAGAATTTCGTTCAACTGCCCCGGATTTGCCTTGCCTTTAGTAGCTTTCATTACCTGACCAACAAGTGAATTGAAAGCCTTTTCTTTTCCGGCGCGGTAATCCTCGACTTGCTTAGGGTTGGCGGCAAGCACTTCATCGACGATTTTCTCGATCTCTCCCGCGTCGGAAATCTGTGTAAGTCCGTATTTTGCGACAATCGTTTTAGCATCGCCCTCTCCTTCGCTCATTCGGCGCAATACTTCCTTTGCGGCCTTGGCGGAAATGACTCCGTCGACAACCAGCTTCATGAATTCCGCAAATTTTATTGGCTCCATAGGAAGCTGCGGAAAATCAATTCCGCGATCGTTGAGAATTGCGGAAAGCTCGCCGTTCACCCAATTCGCAACCGTCTTTGCGCCGGGCCCGCCGAGGTACTTGACAGCGAATTCAAAAAAGTCGGCTTTCCTCTGGGAATCCGTGAGTAGGCTAGTGTCATAGGCGGAGAGGCCGTACTCGCGCTTGTAGTGCTCGCGCCTCGCCTGCGGCAGTTCGGTCAAAGCGTCCTTCATCTCGTCGATCCACTTCTGTGTCACCTCTAGCGGTAGCAGGTCCGGGTCCGGAAAATAGCGGTAGTCGTGCGCTTCTTCCTTGGTGCGCATCGAGCGTGTCTCATTCTTTTCTGGATCGAATAGCCGGGTTTCCTGCTCAATCACGCCGCCGTCTTCCAGAATTCCAATCTGGCGCCGAACCTCAAATTCGATCGCGTGCTCGAGAAAACGGAATGAGTTGAGATTCTTGATTTCGCAGCGTGTGCCGAGTTTGGCTGATCTCTTGGGGCGCACAGACACGTTGGCGTCGAAACGAAAGGAACCTTCCTGCATATTACCGTCACAAATATCGATCCAGCGCACCAAACCATGCAGCGCCTTGGCATAAGCAACCGCCTCCTCCGCCGAGCGCATATCCGGCTCTGAAACGATTTCCAGCAATGGTGTACCTGCGCGGTTAAGGTCAATTCCAGTCATATCTCTGAAATTTTCGTGCAATGATTTGCCGGCGTCCTCTTCGAGATGCGCGCGAGTGAGCCGCACATTTTTTTCACCCTCCTTTACCACGATGCTGATCGTGCCGCCTTGCACGATAGGAATTTCGTACTGGCTGATCTGGTAGCCTTTGGGCAAATCGGGATAGAAATAATTCTTGCGCGCAAATACCGAGCGCCGATTGATGTTTGCATTAACCGCCAAGCCGAACATGATGGCTTTCTCGACAGCAGCCTTGTTCAGTACCGGCAGCACGCCGGGCAGCGCGATATCCACTGCGCACGCCTGGGTGTTGGGTGCAGCGCCAAATGCAGTCGATGCACCTGAGAAAATTTTGGATTTGGTCAAAAGCTGCACGTGCGTTTCAAGCCCGATCACAACTTCCCATTCCATTTCAGATTCCCTCCGGCATGCGCTTGTGCCAATCTGTCGCCAGCTGGTACTGGTGCGCGATATTCAGCATGCGCGCCTCACTGAAATAATTACCGATAATATGCAAGCCCACAGGAAGTTTTTTATGGCTGAAGCCGCAAGGTATCGACATGCCGGGAAGACCGGCAAGGTTCACCGCGATGGTGTAAATATCGGATAGATACATCTGCACCGGGTCACCGGATTTCTCGCCAATATTGAACGCGGCGGTCGGGCTGGTCGGCCCCATGATGACATCGCATTTTTTAAAAGCCTCCGCGAAATCCTGCGCAATCAGGCGCCGCAGTTTCTGCGCCTTGAGATAATACGCATCGTAGTAGCCGTGCGATAAAACATAGGTGCCGATGAGTATCCGGCGTTTCACTTCGGCGCCGAAGCCCTGGGCGCGGGTCTTGCGGTACATGTCGAGGAGATCGTTGTATTGCGGCGCGCGGTAGCCGTAACGCACACCGTCGTAGCGCGACAAGTTGGACGAAGCTTCCGCGGGGGCGAGCACGTAATACACCGGAATCGAAAGTTTGGTGTTGGGGAGCGAGATTTCAACTGTGCTTGCTCCGAGCTTTCGATATTGTCCAACTGCGGCTTCCACCGCCTGTGCTACGTCATCGCTTAAACCTTCGGCAAAATATTCCCTGGGCAACCCGATTTTAAGCCCTGCCAGTGTCTTCGTCAGGTCGCGAGTGTAATCTTCGGGCGGACGATCCAGGCTGGTGGAATCACGCGCATCGAATCCGGCCATGACGTTCAGCACCAGCGCGAGATCTTCCGCGCTTCTCGCCATTGGGCCGCCCTGGTCCAGGCTGGACGCGAAAGCAATCATGCCGTAGCGTGACACTACACCGTAAGTCGGCTTTATTCCCGATATTCCGCAAAGCGCCGCGGGTTGCCGTATCGAGCCGCCGGTGTCGGTGCCAATTGCCGCTGGCGCCATGCGTGCGGCAACCGCTGCAGCCGAACCGCCGGAGCTGCCGCCGGGAACTGCTCGCACGTCCCAAGGATTTTTCACCGGCCCATAATAAGATGTTTCACTGGATGAGCCCATGGCGAATTCATCCATGTTGGTTTTTCCCAGAATCACCATTCCCCTCTCTTTGAAGCGCTCCACCACATGGGCATCGTAAGGTGCGATGAAATTGGAAAGGATTTTTGAGCCGCAGGTGGTCCGCCATCCTTTAGCGCAGAAGATATCCTTATGCGCAACAGGAATGCCGGTCAATGGTTGGGCCAGGCCTTGCGCGATTTTGGTATCGGCAACAAGCGCCTGCTGCAAACTCGCTTCCTCGTTCACAGTGATAAACGCGTTGTAAAGCGGGTTAAGCCGGTTGATGCGCCCGAGAAATTCACGGGTAACCTCGGCACTGGAAATCTTTTTCGCGGCCAGCAAGTCTGAGAGTTGTTTTAGACTGAAGTTAAACATTCAACAAATTGTGGTAAACGGGTTAAAAGCAACGGGGAACACCTCGCCGCTCGTTTAATCATTCACTCAATGACTTTGGGAACGAGATACAAGCCTGCTTCCACCTGAGGCGCGATCGATTGAAATAATTCGTGCTGATCGGGTTGGGTTACGGCGTCGTCGCGCAGCCGCAGCACCACATTCTGCGCATGCGACATCGGCTCGATTCCTGTGGTATCAACCGCCTGCATTTGCTCGATAAGCGCAAAAATTCCTGACAACTGCTTGAGCACTGCAGCTGCTTCTACATCATCTATTGCGATACGCGCCAGGTACGCAATACGTTTAACATCATCTAGAGATAAGGACATTGACAACCTTGATAAACCATGGCCCCGCGGGAGGACACCGTTTTTCCTGAATTTTCTCGGCTAGTGGCCTTTTAAACCTTTAAATCATCAAGCATAATAGGGTATCATAATGCAATTGACAGACACACTCACCTTTACCGAATGGAATATGTGACATGTTTGGATTTTTAAATAGCTATTTTTCCAACGACCTGGCAATAGACCTGGGCACGGCAAATACCCTGATTTACGTGCGCGGCAAGGGCATCGTGCTCAATGAACCATCGGTGGTGGCGATCCGCCAAGAGGGCGGGCCGAACGGCAAAAAAATCATCCAGGAAGTGGGCATCGCGGCCAAGCAGATGCTGGGGCGCACCCCCGGCAACATCACCGCGATCCGGCCGATGAAAGACGGCGTGATTGCCGACTTCACTATTACCGAGCAGATGCTCAAGCTGTTCATCAAGAGAGCGTATGATTCGCGGTTATTCAGCCTCTCACCGCGCATCATCGTCAGCGTGCCCTGCGGCTCGACCCAAGTGGAACGCCGGGCGATCCGCGAATCGGCGATCGGAGCGGGCGCTAGCAAAGTTTATCTTATCGAGGAACCGATGGCTGCGGCGATCGGCGCCGGTCTGCCGATCGCGGAAGCGACAGGCTCGATGGTGGTGGATATCGGTGGCGGCACGACCGAAGTTGGCGTGATTTCCCTGGGCGGGATCGTATACGCTGGTTCGGTGCGCGTGGGCGGGGATAAATTCGACGATGCTATCATCAGCTACATTCGCCGCAACTACGGCATGCTGATTGGAGAAACCACTGCTGAATTGATAAAGAAGGAAATTGGCTCAGCCTTTCCCGGCAGCGAAGTGCGCGAAATGGAAGTCAAGGGGCGCAACCTTGCAGAAGGCATCCCCAGGAGCTTCACTATTTCCAGCAATGAAATTCTGGAAGCCCTTACCGATCCTTTGAACAGCATCGTCAGCGCGGTTAAATCCGCCCTTGAGCAAACCCCGCCGGAACTCGGCGCAGACATCGCGGAGAAAGGCATGGTGTTGACCGGCGGCAGCGCTCTGCTGCGCGAACTCGACCGCCTGCTGATGGAGGAAACCGGATTGCCGGTTGTCGTTGCCGACGATCCGCTCACCTGCGTGGTGCGCGGCTCGGGACGGGCGCTGGAAAAAATGGACAAATTGGGCAGTATTTTTGCCAATGATTGATTTTTCGGCCAAGCTTTAAGTAGTGGGTTTTATATCAGATTTCGACATATTGCTCTGAGAACCCGACAGGAGACTCGAAACACGCAGCTCGAAACTGATGGACACTCAGCTCCCGCCTCTTTTTAAACGCGGCCCCACCCCGTTAACCCGACTAGTCTTTTTCACGCTGCTTTCCCTGCTGCTGTTTGTTACCGACGCCCGATTCAAGTACCTGGATACATTCCGGCTGTCGCTGTCGGTCATCATCTACCCTTTGCAGAAGCTCGCCACCGCACCTGGGCTGATTCTGGATCGCGCCAGCGATTTTTTCGCGACCCATTCTTACCTGGCCGACGAAAACGCCAGACTCAAGCAGCAAAATTTGTTGAACGCGGCACAACTACAACGCTATCAGGCACTGGAAGAGGAAAATAATCGTTTGCGGCGTCTGCTCAAAGCCCGCGATGGTTTTCAGGGAAATGCGGCGCTTGCGGAAATCCTTTACTCGGGCCGTGACTTATTTTCGCGCCGCATCGTCATTGACAAAGGCAGGCAGGACGATGTCAAGCCCGGCGAAGCGGTGGTGGACGATACCGGTGTTATCGGCCAGGTGACGCGCGCTTTTCCATTCGTAAGCGAGGTCACGCTGATCACCGACAAGGAGCAAACGGTCCCGGTGGAGGTGGTGCGAAACGGTTTGCGCGCAGTGGTGTTCGGGGCGGGTGAGGCGGGTGAGCTGGAACTGCGCTACATGCCGGTCAACGTTGATATCCAAACCGGCGATGAACTGATCACCTCAGGCATAGACGGAACTTATCCTCATGGACTGCCAGTCGGGGTGGTTTCCAAAATCGAGCGCAATGCGGCCTATGCGTTTGCGCGCATCTTCTGCACGCCCAATGCAGGGGTGGATAAACACCGGCAAGTCATTGTGCTGTTATCTCAGACCCAATTTCCTGAAAACATGGCGGCAGAACCGGTACCCCAAACCCGGGGCAAGGCGAAAAAAGCCAGGAGAGGAAACTAATGCCCAGCCAAGCCGCCAAAGCGCAAGATATTTTGCTGCCGGTGAGGACCAGCTATATAGTACTAACCCTCGCTCTGGCGTTCTTTCTCAATCTGCTGCCATGGACAGGCTTTGGCCTGCTCATCAGACCTGATTTTGTAGCTTTGACCCTGCTCTACTGGTGCATCCACTGGCCGCGCAAAGTAGGTTTCGGCACCGCATGGGGATTCGGGTTGCTGGTAGATGTGGCGGACGCTACGTTGCTTGGCGAACACGCGTTTGCCTATTCGTTGCTCGTCTATCTCGCAATCATCCTGCGCCGCCGTATGATGCTGTTCAGTGCACGCGAGCAAGTGTGGCACATCCTGCCGATATTGCTGGTCTCACAACTTGCGATCCTGTTGATCAAGGTTTACAACGGCGCGGAATTTATAGGCTGGGGATATTTTTTGAGCAGCGTGACGGGTTCTCTGTTGTGGCCGGTGCTTTCAGCGCTGTTTGCGATTCTGTTACGCCTCAAGCCCGATCCTGACCAGATATGAATGGCAGCATAGAACTCAAGGACCATCAGCGCGAACTCTATTATTTCAGGCTGCGACTTGTGATTGCCGCCGGCTTCGTGCTGCTGCTGTTTTTTATGTTATTTCTGCGGTTTTTTTACCTGCAGGTTCTGCAGCACGAGCATTACCGCACGCTCGCCGAAAATAACCGTATTTCGATCGTTCCTATTGTTCCCAACCGCGGCCTGATTCTCGACCGTAATGGCGCGTTGCTGGCACACAACTATTCCGCTTACACTTTGGAGATTACGCCATCCAAGGTAGACAACCTCGAAGCGCTTATCACCCAGCTTGCCAATGTGGTGGAAATCACGCCCAAGGACCTCAAGCGCTTCCGCAAGCTCATGGAAGAGAGCAAGAACGTTGAAAGCCTGCCAATACGCACGCGGTTAAACGACGTCGAGGTAGCGCGTTTCGCCGTGAACCATTACCGTTTCCCCAGTGTTGAGATCAAGGCCCGCCTGTTCCGGCATTATCCCCTGGGAGAGATGACTTCGCATGTCGTCGGCTACATCAGCAGGATCAACGACGACGATCTGGAATGGTTGGAGGAAAAAGGAGAACTCGCCAATTACCGCGGCTCGGAATACATCGGCAAAACCGGCATCGAGCAAAGCTATGAAATGAATCTGCACGGGAAGACCGGCTTTGAGCAGGTGGAAATCGATGCCAACGGGCGTGCGGTGCGCACTTTGAGCCGTATTCCCCCGGTATCCGGAGACAATTTGCTGCTTATGCTCGACGCGCGGCTTCAGGAATTCGCGGAAAATGCGTTTGGCAACTACCGTGGCGCGCTGGTGGCGATCGATCCCTCCAGTGGCGGGGTGCTGGCATTCGTGAGCAAACCGGGATTTGATCCAAATCTGTTCGTAGACGGGATTGATCCGCAAAACTGGGATGCATTGAATAGTTCGCCGGACAAGCCGCTGACTGACCGTGCACTGCGCGGGCAATATCCGCCGGGCTCGACCTTCAAGCCGTTCATGGCGCTGGCAGGACTTGAGCTCAACAAACGCAACCCGCAGTTCAGTATCAACGACCCGGGGTATTTCACCCTGCCCGGCAGCAGCCACCGCTATCGCGATTGGAAAACCGGCGGTCACGGTGTGGTGGATTTGCACAAATCTCTGGTGGTTTCGTGCGACAGCTATTACTACAGCCTCGCCTACGATCTCGGAATAGATAATATTCACAATTTCATCAGCCAGTTCGGAATGGGACAAAAAACCGGCATCGATATCGAGGGCGAAGGGCTGGGCTTGCTGCCCTCGCAGGAGTGGAAGTTAAAACGCTTCAAGGAAAAATGGTTTGCCGGAGATACCGTGAGCGTGGGCATAGGCCAGGGCTATAATCTGGTCACTCCGTTGCAGCTTGCCACTGCCACAGCCGTTATCGCCAATAAAGGCGTTGCATTCCGCCCGCACCTGGTACGCTATATTCAGGACAGCAAGACCAACCAACTGAAAATCATTCCCAGCGAAGTGCTGTACAACCTTAATTTCAAGCCGGACAATCTGACTTTGATCCAAAAAGCGCTGGTTGATGTGACCGGTCCGGGCGGCACTGCGGCACGTGCCGGCGCAAACAGCGCCTACCCGATCGCCGGCAAGACCGGCACTGCACAGGTTATCGCTCTCAAACAACCCGAGAAACCCACTGAAACCCCGGTGGACGAGCGACAGCGTGATCATGCGCTGTTCATCGCTTATGCGCCGGCTGATAATCCGCAAATTGTGCTTGCCGTGCTTGTAGAAAACGGCGGCCACGGCGCCGCCACAGCAGCACCATTGGCACGCCAGGTGTTGGACTTTTACCTGCTGGGCAAGCGGCCGCACAGCCCCATCACCACGTCTGAAGCGAAACGGGAAGCCGATGATTAAACGCTTATGGCACTATCTTACCGCGCATATTGACGGCTTTCTGCTCGGGACAGTTTGCCTGCTGATGCTGCTGGGGTTGTTCGTACTCTACAGCGCAAGCGGACCGAATCTCACTAAAACCAGCAACCAATTCGCAAGTATGCTGATTGCCCTCGCCGTGATGTGGGCGGTATCGAAAATACCACCGCAGCACCTGATGAGCCTGTCGTTGCCGGTGTATGTCTTGGGAATGGTATTGCTGATAGCCGTTGCTCTGTTTGGCGATGTAGTCAACGGCGCACGGCGCTGGCTGCATATCGGGGTAGCTCGCATCCAGCCTGCGGAATTCATGAAAATTGCGGTGCCTCTGATGCTTGCCTGGTATTTCGACAAGCACGAAACCGCGCTGCGCTTGAGAAACTATGTGGTGGCAACCCTGCTGTTGCTGGTGCCGGTTGCTTTAATTGCTCGCCAGCCTGATCTGGGAACAGCGATATTGATTGCCGCCTCCGGTTTTTATGTGCTGTTCCTCGCCGGATTGAGTTGGCGCATCATGCTCTCCTTTCTGGCGCTTGGTCTTGCCAGCATGCCTGTGCTGTGGACAGTGTTGCGTGATTACCAGCGGCAACGGATTCTTACCCTGCTCGATCCCTCGACCGATCCGTTGGGGGCGGGCTATCACACTATTCAATCCACGATTGCGGTGGGTTCGGGTGGTATTACCGGCAAAGGTTGGTTGAACGGCACGCAATCGCACTTGGAATTCCTTCCCGAGCGCCACACTGATTTTGTTTTCGCGGTGTTCAGCGAAGAATTCGGCCTGCTCGGAAATTTGTTGCTGATGGTCCTCTACTTGCTGGTGATCGGCAGGGGCCTGGTTATTGCATCTGATGCTTCAACCCTGTTTACCCGGCTCATGGCCGGAGCTATCACGCTGATGTTCTTTACCTATGCTTTCGTCAACATGGGTATGGTGAGTGGCATCCTGCCGGTAGTCGGCGTGCCTTTGCCGCTGGTAAGTTACGGCGGTACTGCTCTGGTGACCCTCTGCCTGGGCTTTGGAATTTTGATGAGCATTCACACTCACAAGAAATTGGTTAAAACCTGAGCGAGATGTAAAGGGTGATGAAGAGAGAAGAGTGGAAGCTAGGGCCCAAATGTATTAATTCTGCTTTCCGCTTCTTGTGTGTTTTGTTTCTGGCGCTGGCTCTAGCAGCCTGCGGCACTACGTCCAAGCGGCAACCCGGCAAGGGTTATTATCTCGACGACGGACCTGGTGACAATCCGCCATCGAACCTTGATTCGATACCGGATGCTCAACCGCGCGTTGAACCGCTCAACAAATACGCCAACCGGCCGTACACTGTTCTTGGCAAAAACTATGTTCCTGAAACCCGCTTCGTTCCTTACAAATCGCGCGGCATCGCCTCCTGGTATGGCAGAAAATTCCAAGGACAGAGAACATCATCAGGCGAGCTTTACGACATGTATGCCATGTCCGCAGCGCACCCCATTTTGCCTATCCCCAGCTATGCCCGGGTCACCAACCTCAGAAACAACAAATCAGTTGTGGTGCGCGTCAATGACCGCGGTCCGTTCTATAACGGGCGCGTCATAGATCTCTCGTATGCCGCTGCGCACAAGCTGGGCATCGCTTCTCAAGGCAGCGGCATGGTTGAAGTAGAGAGCGTGCGGCCCGGCACCGAAATACTGGTTGCGCAAGCGCCAAAGCCAGCCGAACCTGACCCGCCGCCAGCGGCTCCCGTTCAAGTTGTACCGGCCTCAGCGGAAGCAAGCGGTATTTATCTACAGCTCGGTGCGTTCAGTGTGAAGGCCAACGCCGAGCAATTTCTGACTCGGCTGCGTTCACAGCTTGCCGGCTTTAATGAAACGCTTTCGATTTTCACCAAGGATGGGTTGTTCCGGGTGCACGCAGGCCCTTATGCCAACCGCAGCGAGGCACAGCAAGCCGCCGACAAGCTCGGTGCGGCTCTCGGCTTCAAGCCGGTGCTTTTAATTCGTTAGGCTATTGCTAAAACGGTAGGAGCCGCGGTAATTAGTGCGTTTCGTGACCAAAGTGCGGTTGGAGAGTTATGTGCTCGGGATAGAATTGATGCCTGGCCGGGGTTTCATGAATAAGTAGTGCTGCGCAGATCATAACGCCTACCATGAGGATTACCTCTGCCATCACCTTATGCGCCAAGTCACGCGCAACGCTGGTCCCATCCGTGTCGCCCTGAAAGTAGGAAAGAAAACGCAGCGTAAACCATCTGGACAAACCATCGCCTTTTTCAGGATAGCCGGCACAACGCTTAAGCAGCGGAATGCTAAGGTAGCGGTTGGAAGCGCCCAGAATGACAAGCACCAGCACAAGTAAAAGCTTGATGCCGAGAATGTTGCCGTAAGGCGTCATCCAAAGAGCCGAAAGAGTTCTGACTTCAATCCAGGCATTGTAGAGGCCGGTCAGCAAAACGGCGGCAAGGGCAATGCCGGCAAGACCTGAAAACCGTCGTGCCATGTCGGCAATTAGCTTGACATGCTGCTCGCCATAGCGAAACCATGTGGGGAAAATAACGCCAGTGAACGCAATCATACCGCCGCTCCAAAGCGAGGCCGCAAGGAGATGAAACCAATCCATGAACTCCTGAAGACTCAAATCTCCTGCATCAGCGCCGTGCCCGGAGGCGCTCCGCGTCAAGGCGATGAGTGCCGCGCCAATCAGCATGTAAATAGGAATAACATGCGAATCCAATTTTCGCCTGCCGAGCAACCAGAGAAACCATAACATCACGAGGGCGAAAATACGGACCAGCCAGGCCTGCCCATAATGGCTATTGAAGAGCACCACGTGCAGTATCGAGAGCACTTCGCCGTGCGGACGGCCGCTCATCTCGGCTGCACGCTGTATCAGCCCGATGACGCTGCTCAGCGCGAGAACTGCGAGACAGGCGAGAAGTAAACGCCACAGCCTTGCCAAAAGAGGCTGAATGACAGACGACTCTGTCGTTACAGAAGGAACCACCCATAGGCGGCAGGCCAAAACTCCAATGCACGTGGTGAGTGCCAGGAGGTCGAGTGCGTTCGGAAAACTGTGTACTAGATTGCTCCACACGTTCCAATGTCCTAATGCAAGGTGAACGTGTAGTCCCCTTGGGTGCGGTGCCCGTCGCGGGCGACCACACTCCAGAAGACGCGGTATGTGCCGGGTGAAAGGGCGGGCAGGTTGACTTCAAGCAGCGTCTGGTCCGATTCGTCCACATGTCCGTCCCCTCGGTCCACCTGCTGACCGCTCGTGTTGCGAACCTGCAGCGTGCTGAAGCGCGGTTCCAATATACCATCAAACCAGATTCGCACAATGGTCGGGGAAATAGTGATGACCGCTCCTACCCTTGGCTCGGCGTGATCGGGGAAGGCATGCGCCCAAGCCCAACACGGCGCTGCGGCGCAGAAAGCAAAACCGTACAAGGCAATAAAGAATTTGTTTTTAATAATGCTCAATGGAAAATCGGCCGCCCCAAGCTCTGCGGGAATAAATCGTCAATGAAGAAATGCATCTGTAACAACACACCGACATTGTTTCCTGTCCTTTGGTTGATTGGAATCTGGGCTTCGAGCCCGAGCTGAAGATACTTGCCGAACCAGATGATGCCCGGATTCACCGTCCCGGTGGTTTGCCCTTTACAGTTTGCATTGAGGCAAGTACTGAGAGGGAGCTCCACCACGGGAATCATTCGGCTAAACGGTTCCTTGAGGCCGATATCCTGCACGAATGCCTTCAGATATTGCAGATTGTATTGGAATGTAAGTCCCCAGGTTAAGGTCGTCGGGTTGCGCTCGCTATCCTGGTTAATTTCACCGGTAACGGGATCCACTGTGGCTGTCACATTACTGTTGCGAGTTGGAAAATTGGGGCCAACAGCTCCGGTGATGGCAATGGGCTTGAGGAACCTCACCGATTCGGGAAGGTCGCCGAATCCCTTGCCAAAAAAGAACATAGGGGATAGCGTCGAAAACGATTCAGCGACTTTGCGGCTTCCCGTCCCGCCAAGTTCTGCATCGAACCCAAATGAAAGAATGGCTTCGTGGACATTACTGATAAAAAATTGGTATTTAGCGCCAACATCGAGATTTCCAAATCCATTTTTGCTTCCTCCTTCATTCGGCTTCAGGTGTTGATACGTCTCGCTCAGCTCGAGACCGAAGTTGGGCGTAATGCGCTTTGAGTAATCTATCGAGAACTCATTGGTCACCTGGTCAGGCTCTCGAATGTGGTTGGTCAACAATGAAAGTTCATCGGAAACAAAAGGATCATCCACCGCCAGCGTGGCGGGAAAGAAACGTTTTCCCGCAAAACCATGCGCCTCGGCTTGATTAGCGGCAAAAAAGAGCAGGGGCGTCAAAAATAAAATCCCCTGATGCAATAGAGACATTTCATTCCACCCCAAACGGATCACATAAATATGGAAAGGAACTGCACCAGCTTGCGCCTGATGCGCGAGACATGGCGGGTACCCGGGCTCAGAGCCAGGGACAATCAGACTAGTGCGATGGGAGGAGCTCGAGGACGGTGCGCGGGGTAAGAGGACGACGACTCGTCACGGCTTTCGACTTGCTGGATTTCTGTCGCAGCCCGGCACGAATGCAAATCCAGTGCAGCTAGTGTTAACGCCTGAACCGAAACCGTGTCCAGGCAAAAGGAGCAGTAAACCTCGTGCTTCTTGGATTTCGCATGGCCGGAGTGCTGATGTTCAGTCGAATGGTGTGCCGTTGGTTGAATGCCGACCACACTCGCTAATACATCCGCATTGTCGTAAAAGCGCAATGCCGCAAACGCGGGTGATACCGCGCTGAACAGCATCGCAAACAGTGCGACGCATGCGACAGGACGGCGTATTGAAAAAAGCATAGATCGGAACTGTTTGTTGCGGCGGTTGTGTGACGCGCAGAATTTATAGCATACCGCCGTAATCCACGCAATCAAGCCAGGCCAGCGCTTCACGCGTGCTTTCCTTTTAAAGCGTAAAACAGGATTCCCAACGCTGCAAGCGTCCACACCAGTACTGCTCCAGAAGGCAGATCCAGCAACGCGGATAACACAAGACCGGTAGCATAACCTGCCGTGCCCAGCCCATAGCTCGCAGCGAGGCGGCCACGGGTGTAATAGCGCGTAGCCAAAGCAGGAATAATCAGGCTGGCAAACACCAGATATATGCCCACCAGCTGCACTGATGCAGTGACCGAAACCGCAAACAGCAGATAGAATCCGGTGTGCCCGAGTTTCTGTTCGAACCTGAACCACAGGATGCAAATCATGGCGGTCAATACCGCTACCGGAATCAGTTGCGCAAAATTCACCCACAGAATCTGGCCGACCAATAAATCCTTCAAATGCTCTCCGCCATGCGGATTGTCGGCAAGCAGCAAAATGCCGCCGGTTGCAGCAAGCACGAACAAGACCCCGATCAATGCTTCCTGCACTTCAGGCCAGCGCCGTTCAGTCCATGTGAGCAGCAGCGAGCCAAATAATGCGGCGCTCACTGCTGCAAGCTGGACCGCGAAGCCTTGCGGTTCGTAACCCATGAAATCCGCTGCAATCACGCCCAGCCCGGCGATTTGCGCAATCGCCAGATCGATAAACACGATACCGCGCTTCAAAACCTGAATTCCAAGCGGCACGTGGGTGGCGAGCACCAGCAGGCCCGCGAGGAATGCTGGAACAAGTATGCTGATATCGAGCGCGTTGAAGTTCATTTTGCCGCCTGCAGCAAACGTTGAATAGTGTCATCGAACAGACTGAACAGATCTTTTGCTTTGTCATCCCCGCCGACAGTGTAGGGCAACATCACCGCGGGAATATTCGCACGGCTCGCCAGGGACTCGGAGGGCCGGGGGTCCTCGAACGGCGTGCGCAAAATCATTTTTGCGGGGTCGTGCTGCATATTGGAAAAGAGTTCGGACAAATGCCCAGCGGTCGGCGGCAAACCGGGCTTGGGCTCAAGGTTACCAACTTCACGCATGCCGAGCCAGTGGATTAGATAAGTCATATCTTTGTGGTGGGTAATAACCGGAACTCCTTTGAGCGGCGCCCCTTCCTGCTCCCAGCGCTGAATCGCTGCTTGCCAGCGTTCTTGAAATGCTTTTCCGCGGACTTGGTAAGTTGCCGCGTTCGCGGGATCGAGCTGCGATAACCGGTCGGTAATGACCTCTGCCACTCTGGCAATATTGTGCGGATCGAGGTGAATGTGCGGATTGCCCGCTGGGTGAATGTCGCCTTGCGCACGGTCAAGCAACTTGGGGACTTCGAGCTTCAATACGAAATTCGATGCGTCCAGATGGCCTGGCGTTCCAGGCTGAATTTTGCCGTTGCCCGATTGACTCAGCAACAGCGGTAGCCAACCTACTTCCAATTCAGCGCCGGTGCAGACGACAAGGTCAGCGTTGCGAGCCTTAGCAATCAGGCTCGGGCGTGCTTCGATGTGATGCGCGTCTTGCAGTGCAGTAGTTGCCGTATAGACGCTGACATTATCTCCGCCCAGCTCCTGCGTCAGCGCTGCCCACTCCGGCTCGCAGGCCAACACGTTAAGTACCGCATGCGCAGCCTGGCTTGCGACGAGGGACAACACCAAGATCAATAATGTGCAAAACTTATTCATGGTATGTTCTTTCATTGTACGTTTATCCGGTTAAAACTTATGTGCACCATGCGCGCCCATGCTGAAGATGTATTGCAGCATCAGCTCATTGTCATCAACTCCGTCGGGCCGGGATTGGTCGCGGGCGTACTGCAGACGGAAACGGGAAAATTCGCTCGGGCTGTAGTCGAACATCAGCGTGTTGCGCTTGGGGGTGTAGCTTTTCAGGATGGGAAAATCCGACGCCGGCAGAATGCCGTTCTGCACCTGTCCGATGTTGACTGTTCCTGATTCCAACTGATCACGCCGCAAGCCCACTCTCCAGCGCGGTAGAAATTGATAGACACCCTGCAGATACCAGCCGCTCTGGTGCGAGTCGTATGTGCCCGGAACCTGCGCCGCGCTGTTCGCATTGAAATCGAGTATTCCGGTTTCGATGCGGTGCATGTACTCGCCCTGCAGCTTGAAATTGGTACTTGTAGAGTTGCCGTTGGGTGCCCACTTCAGGACGAAGTCGCCAATCCATAAGCGGCTGTTGCCGCTGAAACTATTCGTCACCGGATTTCCCGCAGAGTCCGTATCGTTATACTGCCGATCGCTCGGCCAAGCCTGGAGATAAGAAATCCCGGCGCGGTAGGCGTAACTGTCGCCGATGTCCCCGCCCATGTGGCTGAACAAAGACCATGTGCCGATGCCGTTCTTGTCACCGGTTCCCGGAAAGTTATTGCCGTTCCCTGCCTCCGCACCCAGCTCGATGAACAAATCGGTGGGCGCAATCCATTTTAGCTGCAGTCCATCATCGCTGTAATTGCCGCGCGGGCCAGTGCCTAAAAACACCTGGTAAGCGAGCGGCGCATCGACGAAATCCCAGGCATGCTGGTGGATTTCGTTCAAATAGCCGACTCCGGAAAAGAAGCGTCCGCCCTTGAGGGTAAAGCCGTTTGACAGACCGAGCGTCTGGAACCACGCTTCTTCGAGTTCCACGCTGTTGTCCGACGACAAGGCTAAGGTGAGGTTGCCTCGGAAATATGGATCAATGTTGGCGGCGATATTCAGTTCGGTTTCACCGAGGCTGAAACCGCGGTCGCCCAAGCCTTCATTTCCCGGCGGAATAAAGCCGCCGATCTGGAATGTATCGGGATTCTGGGAAAAATTGTTGTAAGTACCTTGCAACACCGCCGAAATCGCCGGATTGAATGCGCTCTCCGAGGCAGGACGAGCCGAGGCGGTCACGGTTGCAGTTTGCGCCTGGGCGGCGCTTGCTTCTGCCTGGGCGGCTTTGGTCTCCGCATCGTGCAAGCGTTTCTCCAGTTCCTCGATGCGCGTTTCATAATTTTGCTTGAGTTGCTTGATCTCATCGCGTATTGACTGCAATTCCGCATCAACAGTGGCATGCGAAAGCTGCGGCATGCCAAGCGCTACAACTGCCGCGACCAGCGCGGCGTGGATCTTGAACATGGCTTATTCCTCCGAACATAAAACGACAAGGCAGCCCATGTCTCACGGCTGCACCCACGATTAACAGTTCAGAGGAATACGGGCGGTGCTCTCGAGGAAAAAGCTAGGAAGTATGTAGAAAAGAAACAATGTGCAACGCTGGCAAAAAGCCCGGCGTTTGCATCATGCAGCAGAATGATCGGGCTGTCAGAATGCAGCACCCCGCTGATACCGGCGTAAGCAAGGCATTTGTCGCACACCTTGGAATTCGGCAGCTGCTTGTCTTGTTGTGATGGAGCATCGTCGGATAGAAAGTGCGCCACGCTATGCGCAAGCGCACCCTGCTGCGCAACAAGCAGGGCCAAGACGAAAAAAATATTTGCAAGGATGCGCTGGAGTTTCATCAAAAAAATATGATCCTGAGATTAATTTCTGAAGCTTGAGGCAATTCTATTATGCTTCCTGTTCCGGTGCAAATACACTCCTTGAAATCATGTTGAGTATTTTTTAGTGCGATGAGTTCTGCTTTTCGAATTTAATCAATTCCTGATGCAGCTCAATACATTTTCATAAAGTAATAACCTGATCCGGCATATTTTTTGAAAGTGCTTCATATAGGTTCGGGAAGCAACCAATCGGCACGCCTTCAATCAGCTTGTCATCGATATTGCGTTCAAAACAGCATTGGTCGCAAGCCATCAGCAAAATGCCTTTTTCCCTTGCCACCTTGGCCAACCGCTCGCCGATGGGGTCGCCCTTAATTAGCACATAATTGTTGTCTTCGAAGAAAAACATGCCTACCACCTCGACCCCGTGGGCGCCATGCTCAAGCTGCGGGAGGATCATCTTGCCAAGCTTGTAGGAAACGGTATGGCCTTGCGTTGCAAAAATATATGCGACTTTCATAAAAACTCCTCTATTGACGATTTAACCGGAAATCCGGCACAGCAGGCCTTTCAGATAAGCGCTTTCCGGAAAATTCAGAGCCACCGGATGATCGGGCGCCGCCGCAAAAAATTCGACGATTTGCGCATCCACCCCCGCATCCAGCGCACCGCCGGCAATAATTTTCTGGAACAGCTCGGCAGATATCCCGCCCGAGCAGGAAAACGTTGCGAGCAAGCCGCCCGGGCGCAGCAGCTTGAAAGCAAGCAGGTTAATGTCCTTGTACCCACGCGCCGCTTTCCTGGCAAACGCAGCAGTGGGCGCAAACTTCGGAGGATCAAGTATAATCAGGTCGAAATGCTTCGCTTCATCGCGCAGGCCGCGAAGCGCTTCAAATACATCGCCCTTGCGCCATGTGGCTTTATCCTCCGGCAGGCCGTTCAAATCCAAGTTCTCCTTCGCAAGTTGCAAAGCTTCCTCAGAGGAATCCACAGAAAAAACGGATTTGGCGCCATTGGCAAGCGCGTGCAAGGCGAAACCCCCGCTATGGCAGAAGCAATCCAGCACTTCTTTATCCCGAGCAAGCTCGCCCACCCGCGCACGGTTTACCCGCTGATCAAGATAAAAACCGGTCTTCTGCCCGCTTCTCACGTCCACCCAGAACTCAAGCCGACCTTCCTTGATTTTGATTCGCTGCGCGGGCGCTGAACCCCGCAGTACGCCGACTCTGGGAAGCAAGCCTTCGAGTCGCCTCACTTCGGCATCGGAGCGCTCGAACACCCGCGCTGCACCGGTCAAATCCAGCACCATGTCAGCGCAGGTTTGATACCAGCGCTCCATGCCCGCACTTAAGACTTGCATAACCAGGCTGTCATCGTAAAGATCAACGATTAGGCCGGGCAAGCCATCCGATTCGCTATGCGCCAGGCGCATGGCATTGGATTCATGTACCAGTGTCTGGCGCGCTGCTATGGCGTGGCTCAAGCGGCGGCGAAAAAATTGCAGGTCTATGCTGCTGTCCCGGTTCCAATCCCACGCCCGTGCCACGATCTGCGAATGCGGACTGTAGGCGGCATAAGCTAGAAATTTCTCCGTCGAGGAAACAATTGCAACGGTATCGCCCGCTTCGGGTGTACCTTGTATTTGCGCCAAGGCACCGGAAAAAATCCATGGATGGCGGCGCAAAAGTGATTTCTCGCGCCCCGGTTTTAGAATCAGTTTATGCATGGAGCGAAAATGCAAACCGATGGTTACGGTTTCTTTTTGGCGCGCGGATGAGCTTTGTCGTAGGCTTTGGCCAGGTATTGAAAGTCTAAATGAGTATAAACCTGGGTAGTTGAAATACTGGCATGTCCAAGCATTTCCTGCACCGCACGCAAATCACCGCTCGACTGCAAAACGTGGGAAGCAAAAGAGTGGCGCAGAACATGCGGATGCACGTTGCCGCTGACCCCCTGCTTTGCCGCCCATTGGCTCACGCAGTATTGGATGGCACGCTGGCTGAGCGGCTTGCCGGTTTTGCCCGGAAACAACGCGCTTTGGCTTCCGAACGACTTGTTACGCTCTTCAAGCCAGGCGCGTATGGCGGAAATTGCGTGACTGCCGATTGGCACGATGCGTGTTTTATTGCCCTTGCCGGTTACACGCACTGTGGCGTCGTCAAGGTTCACGTCTTCCACCCTCAATCCTGACAGCTCGCTCAAGCGCAGCCCGGAAGAATAAAAGAGTTCCAGTATCGCCTTGTCGCGCAGCGCTTGCGGTTTTTCCACTGGAATCTCCACCAAACGGTTGGCTTCGTCGGGTGAAAGCGCATGAGGAAGGTGTTTTGCCGATTTCGGCGCGCGCAGGCCCTGGCAGGGATTATGAGAAATACCGTGGGAGCGCGCCAGATAATGGTAATAGCCGCGCCAGGCGGAGAGCATGCGAGCAAGTGTCTTGCCACTCAAGCCCCTTGCGTGAAGCTGCGCCACATAGCGCCGGATATGCTGAACCTGCAAATCCTTGAGCGGAGTAGTACCGGCAAGCTCCAGCAGCGCTTGGACATCGCGCGCATAATTATCGCAGGTGTGGCGGCTTAGGCGTCTCTCGGTTGCTAGATACGATAAATAGCGCGCGAGATTGTCGTTCTCCGAGTGCCCGGCGTTCACCAAGCCCGTGTTTCTCACACATCACCCCTTACATCAAGTGGCGCATCAAGGCAACGCTGGTCAGTTCACCCAGTCGTTTTAAATACAACGTCCCCATTTCCGGATAAAACCGCTTGGCATCTTCACTCGCGAGCGCGAGCAGGCCGAATACCTGCTCAGCACGCAGCGCAACTAAAGCAAACGAGCGAAGCCTCGGCGCATCTTCGCCAAACCATTCCGCTCCTTCAAATTGCGCACAGCAATGAGGGCCAGCCAGTGTTTCAGCAAAAACCCGCAACTTCTCGCTTACCGGGCTGAATTCGGGCAACGGCCGACTGGTATTGGCTCCCCACAACCGCAGCGCCACATGCGGCACGGCAAAATCCTCGCGCAAGTTGAAATACAGCGAATGCAGCAGCGATTCCAGGTTGTGGGCGTTAAGTAAAGCGAGAGCGATACGGTGCACACGCTCGCCGATAACGTCGTTCTCTTCACCAAACTGGATCAGTTCCCTGAGCTTTGCCTCGAGCTGGTGGTTCCTTTCGCGCAAAGTCAGAATTTGCCGCTCGCTGATCGGAATTGCCCTTCCGCCGTGCGGGTGGGGAATATAAATATCGGCAAGCAAATCTGCGTATTCCTCGAAAAACTCCGGATGTGCCTCAAGAAAAGCCGCAACCTCTGTTGATCTTATTTTCATCCTTGTCCTTTCTAGGGAACCTCTAATTAAGTCCTTCGTGAGCCGCGTTGTTGGCAAAACGCGGATGGATGCAAGGCGCGCGACGAAGGTCGTAGCCATGACTACGAAGCCGAGGAGCGCAACGATGCAGACGCCGCATTTTGCCACAACCCGGAGGGACGGGGCTTCCCGGGCGGTCTGCTTTGTCGCTCAGCTTGCCAAGGGGATTGGCCATTGGCTGCGCCTCGCTTCGCGCATCCCATCCCGGTAAGCCGCCGTCGCGGCCACGCTGGACTTAATCAGAGGTTCCTTATATTTCAATTGTGCCCTCAAATACGGTCACCGCGCCGCCGGTCATCCACACCGGTTTTTCCTCGCCGTCCCAACGCACATTAAGTTTTCCCCCATGAGTTTCCACAACCGCCTGGCTCTCCAGCAGGCCACGTTGAATCCCCGCTACCACTGCTGCGCAGGCTCCGCTGCCGCAGGCAAGGGTCTCTCCCACGCCGCGCTCAAATACCCTGAGCTTGATGCGGCTGCGATTTACAACCTGCATGTAGCCGACGTTTGCCCCGTGCGGAAAGCGCTTGTGCTTTTCAATCAACGGACCTTGTGTGGTCACCGGAGCTTTCTCCACATCTTTTACTACCTGTACAGCATGCGGATTGCCCATAGATAAAGCGCTGATTTCAACCCGCCTGTTTTTAATGGAAAGCGAGTAAGTAAGTGCACGCTTATTTGCGTCAAAAGGAATTTCTTCAGGCGCAAAGCGCGGCACCCCCATGTTGACCGTTACACTGTGGTCAGCTTCCATACGCGGAACAATGATACCGCCGGCAGTCTGAACCCGAATTTCGGTTTTGCGGGTAAGCCCCTTGTCCAGTACGAAGCGCATGAAGCAGCGTGCACCGTTGCCGCATTGTTCTACCTCATACCCGTCCGAGTTGAAAATGCGGTAACGGAAATCCACATCATCTCGAGTCGCTTTTTCTATTAACAGGACCTGATCGCAACCCACTCCAAAATGTCGGTCAGCGATCCGGCGGTATTGATCAGTAGTCAGGGTAACACGCTGGGAAATTCCGTCTAATATGACGAAATCATTGCCCAATCCGTGCATTTTAGTGAATTTTAGAAGCATTTAGCTGCAAAATTCATGATAATCTCAGAAATTAAAGCAATTTTTGTCATAGATTGATGCCCAAATTCAAAAGGCCACCCCGAAACCGAATGACACGGTTTGCACAGCCTGAAGGCCTTGGAGTCATCTAACCTTGCACCTGCAGTCTGCCATAGCTTTTTGAAGACTGAAAAAGAAAAATTCGGCTGTAGAAATGTGATTTCACAAGAATGACAGTTTTAGTATTTTGAATCTGGTAAACCGTATTAATTCTGTAAGTTAATAAGGCTTCGCTTCTCCTGGTGGACGTGTCTTGAAACGCTTATGTAACCAGTAATATTGCTCGGGCATCTCCAGCACACGTTCTTCGATGAAGGCATTCATGCGCCGGGTATCGTCTTCAACATTATCACCGGGAAAATCCTCCCAAGCAGGGTAAAACTTGAGCACATAACCCTTGCCACCTGGAAGCTGGCGCGTGACACACGGCACGACTTTGGCGCCGGTAATGTGCGCCAGCCGTGATAAAGTCGGAATCGTCGCGGC
>DATHDD010000024.1:0-15365 GCA_035319205.1 Burkholderiales bacterium
GCGGTCGCCCGCCGCGAATAATCCACCCAGCGCCATCAGCACGCAACCCCCCCAGATCCATAGCACAAAAGGCTTGTGCTGCAGACGCACGATCCAGGTCTTCGAGTCAACCGGGTCGCCCAGGGAAACATACAGATCGCGCGTGAAGCCGGGATCGATTGCCGCTTCAGTCATCGGACTTTCCTGCGAGGGATAAGCGCGTTTCTCCGGGTGCAGAACCGCGACCAGCTTGCCGTCCTTCATGGCAGTGATCGTGGCGTAAGCTGCGACGTAATTGGGGCCGGTCACTTGCTCGACACTATCGAAGCGGAATGTATAACCGCCGACCTGCTCCGTCGTGCCCGGACCCATGCGCACATCTATCTGGGTTTCGTATCCTTTCACCAACGTCACGCCGACGACGAATACCGCGACGCCGACGTGCGCAAGCAGCATCCCGTAATAGGCGCGCGGGGTGCTGGCAAGACGTGCTGCCACGCTGGCTCCGCTGGCGTTTTTGACTCTGTCCCAAATATTTACCACGCTGCTTGCAACAATCCACAACGCGAGCAGCAGCCCGACGCCCACCCATGCGCTCGAATGGCCGAGCGCGAACAGCAACAACAGCGCGGTCACCAGGCTGACTGCGAAAGCCCAACGCAGACGCAGCGCCAGATCGGGCAAACTGGCTTTCTTCCACCGCGAGAGCGGTCCGATTCCCATCAGAAACAACGCAGGCGCCATCAGTGGCACAAATATGGTTTCAAAATATGGAGGGCCCACTGAAATCTTGCCCAAACCGAGCGCATCCAGCACCAGCGGATAAAGCGTGCCCAGCAAGACCGAGCCGGCAGCCGCGACCAGCAGCACGTTATTGGTGAGCAGCATTGATTCGCGGGAAACCGGATCGAAACTGCCTCCCAGCCCGATGCGCGGCGCACGCCACGCGAACAGCGCAAGCGAGCCGCCGATAACCACGGTGAGGAAAGCGAGGATGAAAATGCCGCGCTTGGGATCGGTTGCGAAGGCGTGCACCGAGCTCAGCACTCCGGAGCGCACCAGGAAAGTCCCCAGCAGGCTTAAAGCGAATGCAAAAATCGCGAGCAGTACTGTCCAGCTTCGAAACGTGCCACGCTTTTCCGTGACTGCGAGCGAATGAATCAGCGCGGTGCCCACCAGCCACGGCATGAACGAGGCGTTTTCAACCGGGTCCCAGAACCACCAGCCTCCCCATCCAAGCTCGTAATACGACCATACACTGCCAAGCGAGATTCCGAGCGTCAGGAACATCCACGCAACTGTCGTCCAAGGGCGTGACCAGCGCGCCCAGGTCGCATCGAGGCGTCCCGAGAGCAGGGCCGCGATCGCGAAAGCAAATGCCACAGAGAACCCGACATAACCGGTATAGAGTACGGGCGGATGCAGCACCATGACCGGATCCTGCAGCAGCGGGTTGAGGTCGCGCCCGTCGAGGGGTACCGGAGACAGGCGGTCGAACGGGTTCGAGGTAAACAGCATGAACGAAAGAAAGCCGACGTTCACCAATGCCATCACGCCCAGAACGCGTGCAACCATATCCTCCGGAAGACGGCGGCTAAAAATGCTTACCGCGACCATCCACGCTCCGAGTATGAGCGTCCACAATAGCAGCGAACCTTCATGTCCGCCCCAGACTCCGGCGATGCGGTATTGCAGGGGCAGCGCGGAATTGGAATTGGCAGCGACGAAGGCGACCGAGAAATCCTTGTTGATGAACGAGGCGGTGAGGCAAGCGAAGGCGATTGCAACGAAGATGAATTGTCCCAATGCAGCGGGGCGCGCGAGACGCATCCACGCGGTCTCCCCGCGGGCGGCGCCGGCCAGTGTGAACACGCCCTGTGCCAACGCTATGACCAGCGCCAATGCCAGCGCGAATTGACCGAGTTCGGGAATCATCAGTGTTTTACCTCTGCTTGAGGATCGGTTACCAGCGTTTGCCCGGTTTTCTGCACCACGGCGTGCGCTCTCTTGACAGCATCCGCCGCCTCGGGGGGCATATAATTCTCATCATGCTTGGCGAGCACTTCGCTGGCCTGAAACACTCCGTCGGAGCCGAGATGTCCCTGCGCAACGACGCCTTTGCCTTCACGAAACAAATCCGGGAGCGTACCGCGATAACTTACGTTAATGCTACGCGCGGTGTCAGTCACGATAAACTGCACGGTGAAGCCGTCAGGCTGACGCTTGAGGCTGCCGGGCACCACCAGTCCCCCGATGCGGAAATCGCGCATTTGCGGCGCTTCGTTTGCCGCCACCTGCGATGGAGTGAAAAAGAACACCAGGTTCTTGTTCAGGGCGCTCAACACCAGCGCCGCGGCTACCCCGAGCGCGGCGACCCCCACAGCGATTGCTGCAAACCGTTTATGTCGCGGTTTCATCGCACGCTCCGGTGAACCGCGCTGCGCATGCGGTCGAGCTGCTGCAGGATGCTGCGCTTTCTCTGGATGAGCAGCGCGATTTCCAGCGCCAGAAGTCCGAACACCACTCCATAGGAACCCCACACGTAAAGCGCGTAGCCGCCCATTGCGAAAAAATCGCTCCAGCTCGCCCAGTTCATTTGAATCTGCTCATATATTCCGCCACCCATTGGCTGTCGCGTTCGCGCTCGAGGATGATGCAACGCACGCGCATCAGCGAGGCCGCGATGCTGTACATCCACAACGCGAGCACCATCACCAGCATACCGGTAAGCATGGTGGCCGCCATGGTCGGCGCGCTTTTGAGGCTCACCGATGCGCCCTGATGCAGCGTGTTCCACCATTGAACGGAAAAATAAATAATCGGGATATTGATGACCCCGGTGAGCGCAAGTACCGCTCCCGCCTTGTCGGCGCGTCGCGGGTCGTCAATCGCGGCCTGCAGCGCCATGAATCCGAAGTAAAGAAACAGCAGAATGAGCTCCGAGGTGAGGCGCGCGTCCCATACCCACCAGGTGCCCCAGGTCGGTTTGCCCCACAAAGAACCGCTCCACAGCGCTAGGAAGGTGAACAATGCGCCGGTGGGGGCGAGGGCGCTCGCCATCATTCCGGAGAGCCGCGTATTAAATGTCAGTCCCACTCCCGCCCAGAATGCCATGACGACGTAAATGAACATCGACATCCAGGCTGCGGGCACATGGATGAAAATGATGCGGTAGGCCTCGCCCTGCTGGCTGTCGGTTGGTGCTACGAAAAATCCGATATACAGTCCCGTCGCGGCAAACAGCAGCGCTGCGACTGCAAACCACGGCACGAGCTTCCCGGCCAGCGGGAAAAACATCTGCGGCGATGAATACTTGAACCAGCTGGCGTGGCCGATGAACCGTTCTTGCCCTGTCGCGGTATTTTCAGGAGTTACATACACCATATATTTTGACAATGTTATATCTGCCCTAAACCATCAGGCCAATTTTAATTTGACCACATCATACCTGAATTATTCGGCCGAAATGCGCAGCGCCGCAGCTGCCGCCCATGGCGCGAACGCCGCTGCCACCACGAGCAGGGCGGCAAGCAGCAGAAAATGCGCTTCGGTGCCCAACCCCGCAGCGGCCATGTCCACGGCGCCAGCGCCGATAATCAGCACCGGCACGTAAAGCGGAAGCACCAGCAACGAGAGCAGCGCTCCACCCCCGCGCAAACCCAACGTCAATGCCGCGCCAATTGCGCCTATCATGCTGAGTACCGGCGTTCCCAGCAGCAATGATAGGGTGAGCGTCGCCAGCAGTTGTTGAGGTAGATCAAACTGCAAGGCCAAAAGCGGGGCTATCAGCACCACGAGCAGGCCGGTAACCAGCCAGTGCGCGATTACTTTAGCGGCCACGATCATCCCCAGCGGCGCTGCGCTCAGCAGCATTTGCTCCAGTGTGCCGTCCGCGTAATCGGCCGCGAATATGCGGGTGAGCGACAGCATCGAGGCCAGCAGGGCGGCGACCCAGATCACGCCAGGCGCGATCGTACGCAGCAGATTGGGCTCGGGTCCGACACCGAGCGGGAACAGGCTCACCACGATGACAAAAAATACGAGCGCAGTAAGCACGTCGGCCAACCTGCGGGTGGCGAGCAGCAGGTCGCGGTAAATTACGCAACGCAGTACCGTGAGCATTCAGTTTACCCGCGAATCGAGGTTGATGCACTGCACCTGTGGATTTTCAATCCGGATTTCCTGGTGGGTGGTGAGCACTACGGCGCCGCCGTAAGCGAGGTGCTGCTCGATCAGCAGCCGGACGCACTCCACGGCGCCGGCATCCAGCGCGTCAAACGGTTCGTCAAGAATCCACAATGGAATTTTTTCAGACAGGAAAAGCCGCGCCAGCGCCACGCGCCGCTGCTGGCCGCGCGATAATATTTTGGCCGGCAATGCTTCATATCCGGACAACCCGAGCCGGGACAATGCTTCCAGCGCCTGCACCCTGCTCACATTGACTCCGACCAGGGTGCAGGAGACAAGGAGATTTTCCAATGCGGTCAATTCGCCTTTGACGGCGTGCGCGTGGCCGATATACAGCAGCTGCCGCCAGTATTCCTCGCGCAGCGACAGAATGTCGCCGCCGCCCCACCGCACCTTGCCGCAAACAGGTGACAGCAGGCCGCACAATATGCGAAGCAAGCTGGTTTTTCCGCTGCCGTTGGCGCCTGTCACGCGCAGCAGGTCGCCGCCGCGCAGCGCGAAATTCAGGCCGCCGAACAGTCTGCGGCGGCCGCGCACGCACTCCAGTTCAATTGCTTCAAGCTGTAAGCTAATTTCTTCCTCTCTTGAAATAGCGAAATGGAGGGCGCTGGCTACTCTCTGAAGTTCACGAATTGCAGCGGAAAATCGGCCACGGATTTTATGACGAGGTTAATGGTTTCCTGCAGCGTGTCTTTCTTGGCGCCGGAGACTCGCACCGCGTCGCCCTGGATGCTGGTTTGCACTTTGAGCTTGCTGTCCTTGATGAGCTTGGCGATTTTCTTGGCGAGTTCGATCTCGATGCCGACCTTGACGGTGATAACCTGTTTCACTTTGTTGCCGCTTACTTTTTCGATCGGGCCTTTTTGCAGGCAGCGGATGTCAATGCCGCGTTTGGTGAGCTTGCCGTTTAATACATCCAGCAGCTGCCTCAGCTTGAATTCATCATCAGCATAAGCGCTCAACACATATTCGTTCTGTTCTACGCGCGCATCCGAACCCTTGAAGTCGAAGCGGTTGGTGATTTCGCGGTTGCACTGGTCCAGCGCGTTTCTCACTTCCTGCTGGTTGACCTGCGAGACAATGTCAAATGACGGCATGATGGCCTCCTTAATTATTCACCGCGGAGACGCAGAGGGCAGAGAAAGCCAAAACTTTTCATTTGCTTTAAAGTCCTCCGCGCCTCTGCGGTCATAATTTGCTTTTTAACCTCGCGGCAATGCGCATCCTAAGCGCATTCAACTTGATGAAGCCCGCCGCGTCTTTCTGGTTATAGGCGCCCTGGTCGTCCTCGAAGGTCGCGATTTTCGGATCGAACAATGAATCGGTCTTGGAATCGCGCCCGGCGATGATGACATTGCCCTTGTAAAGCTTGACCCGCACCCGGCCGTTGACGCGCGCTTGCGAGGCGTCAATCATTTCCTGCAGCATCTTGCGCTCCGGGCTCCACCAATAGCCGTTGTAAATCAGCGCCGCATAGCGCGGCATCAGATCATCCTTGAGATGCGCCACCTCCCGGTCGAGAGCGATGGATTCGATTGCGCGATGCGCTTTCAGCATGATGCTGCCGCCCGGCGTTTCATAGCAGCCGCGCGATTTCATGCCGACATAGCGGTTTTCCACCAAATCCAGTCGTCCGACGCCATGCCTGGCACCTGCGCGGTTGAGCGCAGTCAGCATTTGCGCCGGAGTTAACCGTGTGCCGTTGATGCTCACAATATCGCCTTTTTCATACCCGAGCTCGAGGTATTCCGCCTTATCCGGAGCTTTTTCGGGCGCAACTGTCCAGCGCCACATGTTTTCCTCGGGCTCCTTGGACGGGTCTTCAAGGCCGCGCCCCTCGTAGGAAATATGCAGCAGATTAGCATCCATGCTGTAAGGCGAGCCGCCGGCTTGTCGTGCTTCCACCGGTATGCCGTGTTTTTTGGCGTAGGCGACGAGCTTCTTGCGTGATGTCAAATCCCATTCGCGCCAGGGCGCAATCACCCGGATGTCCGGTTGCAGCGCGTAATAACCGAGTTCGAAACGCACCTGGTCGTTGCCCTTGCCGGTGGCGCCATGGGACACCGCTCCCGCCCTGGTTTGCCGGGCAATTTCGATTTGTGCCTTGGCGATGAGCGGGCGGGCAATGCTGGTGCCAAGCAGGTATTCACCCTCGTAAACAGCGTTCGCCCGGAACATCGGAAACACGAAATCGCGCACGAACTCCTCGCGCAGGTCGCTGATGAAAATTTCCTTCACTCCGAGCTGCTTGGCCTTGGCCCGCGCCGGCTCGAGTTCTTCGCCCTGGCCGATGTCCGCTGTGAAAGTCACCACTTCACATTTATAGGTATCCTGCAGCCATTTGAGGATGACCGAGGTATCCAGACCGCCGGAGTAGGCGAGCACTACTTTTTTAATATCGTTCATTTAATCTTTCCCAGCAGCAAATATTCCATCAGCGCTTTCTGCGTGTGCAAACGGTTCTCAGCCTCATCCCATACCACGGACTGCGGACCATCGATGACTTCCGCAGCGACTTCCTCGCCGCGGTGGGCAGGCAGGCAATGCATGAACAAGGCATTGGGTTTGGCCAGCGCCATCATTTCCTCATCCACCCTGAAATTGGCAAAGACTTTTTTCCTCTCCTCCTTCTCTTTCTCGTAGCCCATGCTGGTCCATACGTCGGTGGTGACCAGGTCGGCGCCGGTCACCGCGTCGTGCGGGTCGGCGAAGCATTCAAGATGCATGCTGGCATAGCTTTCGCCGCGCTCGGGCTCGAGTTCGTATCCCGGCGGACAGGCGACATGAAAATTGAAGTCGAAAAGTTTCGCCGCTTGCAGCCAGGAATTGCAGACGTTATTGGAATCGCCGACCCATGCCACAGTTTTGCCGCGGATCGAGCCGCGTTGTTCAAGGTAAGTAAAAATATCGGCAAGAATCTGGCAGGGATGATATTCGTTGGTCAGCCCGTTGATGACCGGCACCCGCGAGTGTTTGGCAAAGCGCTCAATAATGCTTTGCTCGAAAGTGCGTATCATCACAATGTCCACCATGCGTGAAATCACCTGCGCCAGGTCTTCAATCGGCTCGCCGCGCGAAAGCTGAGTATCGCGCGGAGAAAGAAACATCGCAGAACCGCCAAGCTGGTTCATTCCCGCCTCGAAGGAAACACGGGTACGGGTCGAGTGTTTTTCGAAAACCATCGCCAGTGTCTTGCCGTGAAGCGGCTGATAAAGTTCGCCGCGCGCCCGCTTGACCTTAAGGATGCGCGTGCGCTCGAACAGATGCTCGAACTCGGGAAGCTCGAAATCCTTGAGTTGCAAAAAATGCTTGGTGTGCATGATAAACCGTTTTTTCCTGCTCGCACATCAGGCGCGGGCGTTGGCGGGAGCCGCCTGCCGGGAAAACTCCCTGATCAGGCCGCTTAAGCCGTCTATCAATTGCTGCGCTTCTGCCTGCTGCATTACCAGCGCGGGCAGCAGTCGAACCACGTTCTCCGCCGTGACGTTAATCAACAATCCTTTTTCCAGCGCGAGTTCCACGATGTCGCCGCAAGGTTGCGCGAGCTCGATGCCTATCATCAGACCCATGCCGCGAATTTGCACCACGTCCTTGACGCCGGCCAATGCCTGCGCCAGGCCGTTGCGGATGAATTCGCCGAGCTTGACCGCGTGAGTCATGAGGTTTTCTTCCTCGATCACGGCAAGCGTGGTGAGCGCTGCGACACAGGCCAGCTGGTTGCCGCCGAAAGTGGAGCCGTGGCTGCCGGGCTTGAAAGCCTCCGCCGCGGTTCCCGCAGCGAGACAGGCGCCGATGGGCACGCCTGAACCCAAACCCTTGGCGAGCGTCATTACATCAGGTTTGACCCCGGAATGCTGGTGGGCAAACCATTTACCGGTGCGGCCAATCCCGCTTTGCACTTCATCCAGCATCAAGAGCCATCCCTGCTCGTCGCAGATGCGGCGCAATGCCTGGAAGTAAGAAGGCAGGGGCAACGGCACTCGGATTCCGCCTTCACCTTGAATCGGCTCAACCAGCACCGCGACGATGTTTTTGTTATGGCTAGCCACCTGCGTGACTGCATCCACATCGTTGTAGGGAACCCGAGCAAATCCACCCATCAGCGGCTCAAACCCTGCCTGCACCCGGCGTGAACCGGTGGCGCTCAAAGTCGCCATGGTGCGTCCGTGAAAGCTTTTTTCCATGACGATGATGGTCGGGTTGTCTATGCCTTTTTGATGGCCATAGAGCCGCGCCAGCTTGATGGCCGCTTCATTGGCCTCAGCGCCCGAATTGCAGAAGAACACCTTGTCCATGTTGGCGAGACCCGCGAGTCTTGCCGCCAGCTCTTCCTGTTTCTGCACCTGGTACAGATTGGAGGTATGGATAAGCGTGCGCGCCTGCTCGGAAAGCGCCTTGACCAGCTTGGGGTGGGCGTGCCCGAGGGTATTTACCGCAAGCCCGGCAACGGCGTCCAGGTAGCGCTTGCCTTGGCTGTCCCACAGCCAGACGCCTTCGCCGCGCACGAAGCTGACCGGCAATCTTGCGTAAGTGTTCATCAAATGTGACATGAGCCTTTACTCAAAAACAAATGCACACGGGAGCATGCGCTGCCGTGTGCTGTAGTTGTAAGCCGATATATTCGTTAAATTACGGGCTCAATGCAAGTGAAATTTTGCTAGCTGTGCAGCCTATTCAGGCCTTTTTCTTCGGGCTTGGTAAGCGTGCGCAAGGTGGGCAGGTAGCCGTCAAACACGATGCCGTGCAATTCAACCCGTTTCTGGCTGCGCAGCAAGCCTACCAGATAGTGGATGATTTCGTTGGTAATCACCTGTCCAGGCACCAGCACAGGAATACCGGGGGGATAAGGCACCACCTGATCTGCGCAAACTCTTCCCGAGAGCGTGGTATTGACGTTGTCTTTTTCGTCCACCAACGGCGAGAGTTCGCCGCCACAATAAAACGCATCGCGGGGAAGGTATTTAAGCTGGGTGAAAGACGGGATATCGGGGGTCTGGTAGAGCCGGCGCGGAGCGCGCCCCTCGCGTGCAATTCGCATCAGCGCGTCATACAGGCGCGACACCTTGCTGCGCGTGGTGCCGATGGTGAGCAACAGCGTCAGCGTGTTGAAAGTGGATTTCTCCACCTGTATGTTGTAGCGCTCGAACAGCTCCTGCTGCAAGTCCTCCACGGTGTAGCCACAGCGTGAAATGTCCACCGTGACCTTGGTGGGATCGAGCTTGATATTGTCCGCGCGCACTTCATCCGGCAGCAAATCGTCGAGCCCCAGCACGCGGAACACTCCGGTGGAATTGATTTGCGTGCGCAATTCCTTGGCCAGCGCCAGGGTTCTGGAGAGCAGCTTGTAGCCTTCCATCACCGCCTGCTTGCGGGCGATGTCCAGGCTCGCGATCATGGAGTATTGCGGGCTGGTTGAGGTGTGCATGTTGAAGTTTTCGCGGAAGATATGCTCGTTGAAGTCCGCGTCATTGACATGAATCATGCTCGCCTGGGAAAACGCCGAGAGCACCTTATGCGTGCTTTGCGTGGCGTAATCCGCGCCTGCCTCTATGGCGGTTGGGCGGAAGTCGGGATGAAAGCGCGCGAAGCCGTACCAGGCTTCGTCAATCACAACCTTGATGCCGCGTTTGTGAGCGGCTTCGATGATGGGCTGCAGATCGTAGCGCAGGCCGTCATAAGTGCAGCTCGTCAGCACCAATGCTTCGGCGTCGGGATGCTCCTCGATGGCTTTTAAAATGGCACGCTTCGGCACCGGACCGAATAGGCTGAATTTTTTGTTGACCGAGGAATCCAGGTATATCGGGTGAGCGCCTGACAGCACCACGCCGTGGTGCACCGACTTATGGCAATTGCGGTCGAGCAGCAGTTTTTCGCCGGGCGCAATCAGCGTCTGGAAAATTACCTTGTTGGCGGTGGATGTGCCGTTGGTGGCGAAAAAAGTGCGTCTCGCGCCAAACGCTTTGGCGGCGATTTTCTGCGCTTCCAGAATTACTCCCGTAGGCTGCATCAGCGAATCCAGCATCGGCACCGATACCGATAAATCTGCGTCGAATACATGTTCGCCGATGAATTCGTAAAAATCGCTGACCCACGGGCTGTCGCGCAAGCTGTCGCCGCTGGAATGCCCGGGAGAATGCCAGGCATCCTTGGCCATCAGCACATAGCTTTTGAGCTGGTCGTAAAACGGCGTGCGCGCCTTTTCCTGGATTTGCGCATTCAATATGCGGTACATGCCGCGGTAGTCGCGCTCTTCGCGGTAGAAATAGCCGTCCACCGATTCAGCGAACAGTCTGTCCACTACCTGGTCTTCCTGTTCCTTGGCTATCAGGATGTAGACATCAAGCTCGGGGCGGAAGCGGGTTATTCTCTGTACCAGTTTGAGCGCCGACATCTGCTTGGCGCGCGAGCCGTTCCGGTGGTCGTTTTTCACGGCATAAAGCGTGTCGTCCACCACCACCGCCTGGAGGTCGCCGTCTTCTTCAATGGCGTGCAAGGCTTCCCTCACGGTGGTGACACCGGTAAAGCTGATTCCCAGGGGATTGTCGAGCGAGCGCGCGGCAGCATTGAGGCCTTTGATTAGCTCCTTCAGCACCAACTTTTCATCGTTGATGACGAGGATGTGGCTGACCGGTTTGCGCATTGCGAATTTTCGGATTTCAGAAAAAAGCTTTATGCGCCAATTGCGCGCGCATTGCAACCCCCGGTGAGAGACATCAACGCCTTTCGACCAATCGGCGAACTCACGGGGAAAACTTCAGTACGATTAAGCCATCGCCTTGATGGCTTGAGAGAGCCGGCTTTTGTGACGGGCGGCCTGGTTTTTGTGGATGATCTTCTTGTCCGCGATGGAATCCACAATGCTGGCGGACTCCTTGAGAGTTGCTTGCGCTGCGGCCTTGTTTCCGGAAGCGATAGCTTTTCTCACTTTTTTGACGGCGCTGCGCAGCTCAGTGTGCAGACTGGCGTTGCGTTGGCGGCGGACTTCGGCCTGTTTGGCGCGTTTTTTGGCGGATGCGATATTGGCCATGTAAACCTTTAAGCAAATCAAGTTAGAGGGCGGAATGATACGTTTGTTCGCTGTTCTTTGCAACCGAAGTCCGCATTTTAATGCACCGTGCGCGTGAATTTATGCCACTTTCAGGTTACCATACGCCACGATGAATTTACTGCAAGCGCTGGCCACCGTCAGCAGTATGACCCTGATATCGCGCATCCTGGGCTTTGTCAGGGATACCGTGATCGCCCGCATTTTCGGGGCGGGATTGTTCACCGACGCATTCTTCGTCGCCTTCCGTATTCCCAACCTGCTGCGCCGGTTGTTCGCCGAAGGCGCTTTTTCCCAGGCTTTCGTTCCAATTCTTGCCGAATACAAAAACCAGCGCGGGAGCAAAGCCACCAAACTATTGGTTGATCACGTGGCAAGCCTGCTGGCGCTGAGCCTGTTCGCGGTAACCTTGCTCGGCGTGATTATCGCGCCGCTGATTGTTTACGTCAGCGCTCCCGGATTTGCTGCAACGCCCGACAAGTTCGATATCACCGTAGCGCTTTTACGCATTACTTTTCCCTATATCCTGTTCATCTCTTTAGTGGCCCTGGCGGGCGGCATACTAAACACTTGGAGCAAGTTTTCAGTGCCGGCGTTTACTCCAGTGCTGCTCAACCTCTCGTTCATCGGCTGCGCGCTGTGGCTAGCTCCTTATGTCCATCCGCCGGTGAAAGCCCTGGCGTGGGCGGTGTTCATCGGCGGCGTGCTGCAGCTTGCATTTCAATTTCCGCATCTTGCGCGTCTGCAGATGCTGCCGCAGTTCAGGCTGAATTTCAGCGATGAAGGAGTATGGCGGATTCTCAAGCTCATGGGCCCCGCTGTGTTCGGCGTTTCTATCAGCCAGTTGAGCTTGCTGATCAACACTATCTTCGCTTCATTTTTGGTAACCGGCAGCGTGTCGTGGCTTTATTATGCCGACCGGCTGATGGAATTCCCTGCCGGCATGCTGGGCGTTGCCTTGGGGACGATACTGCTGCCCAGCCTTTCCAAGCATTACGTTGACCAATCGAGCGAGGAATACGCGAAACTTCTCGATTGGGGCTTGCGCTTGACCTTGATGCTGGCGCTGCCTGCTGCGGTGGCGTTGGCGCTCTTGGCTGTGCCGCTCATTGCCACGCTGTTTTATTACGGCGCGTTTACCGCTAATGATGTGTGGATGACTCAGCAGGCGCTTGTTGCCTACAGTGCGGGTCTGCTGGGGATGATATTTGTGAAAGTTCTCGCGCCGGGATTTTATGCGAGGCAGAACATCAAGACGCCGGTGAAAATCGCCATTGTGACGCTCATCGCAACGCAAATTATGAACCTCATCTTCATCTGGCACTTGAAACATGCCGGACTCGCCCTGGCGATTGCGCTGGGAGCATGTCTTAATTCCTGGCTGCTTTACACTTATTTGCGCAAGCACGGCATCTACCAGCCGCAGCCAGGCTGGGGGATATTCGCCTTCAAGGTCGGAGTTGCGATTTATATCATGGCGGCAGTGCTGTGGATGACATCGGGAGGCGACCAAACCTGGCTTATGGCTTCAAGCTTGGGCCGGGCGGCGAAGCTCATGTGGATTGTTGTCCTCGGGGCGCTTTGCTATTTCGCGGCGCTGTGGCTGATGGGTTTCAGGTTGAAAGATTTTGCCAAGCGTGCGGCGTGATGGGTTACAGCTGGTAATCAGAACCTTTGCTTTCGCTCATTGCTGATTCCACCACCTTACGCGTTAGCTGCGGCGCGAAGAATTCGATGAAGTCGTAAACGTAGCCGCGCATATACACGCCGCGGCGGATTCCGATGCGGGTGGTGCTTGATTCAAACAGGTGGCTCGCGTCAATTGCGCGCAAGTTCTTGTCGCGCTCGGGATCGTACGCCATTTTCGCCAGTATCCCGACTCCCAGTCCCAGTTCCACGTACGTTTTGATCACATCCGAGTCAATCGCCGTCAGCACAACGTTAGGCGTAAGCCCTCTGGTGGTGAAGGCGCGGTTGATTTTGGAGCGTCCGGCAAAGGCAAAGTCATAGGTAATAATGGGGTATTTGGCCAGGTTCTCCAGCGTCAACAGGCGTTCCTTCAGCAGCGGATGGCCGGGGAGCGTAATCACGCAGCGGTTCCATTGATAGCAGGGGAGCATTACCAGGTCCTTGAAGAGTTCGATGGCTTCGGTGGCAATCGCAATGTCCGCCTCGCCTGAAACCACTTGCTGTGCAATCTGCGTGGGACTGCCCTGGTGCAGGCTGAGTTTCACTTTGGGGTAGCGTTCGGTGAATTTGCTTATCGTCGGCGGCAGGGCATAGCGCGCCTGGGTATGTGTGGTGGCAATGGTCAGGCTGCCGGTCGCTTCGTTGGTGAACTCCTCGCCCACCCGTTTCAGGTTATCGGTTTCCTGCAGTATCTGCTGCGCAATGGAATGAATGATTTTGCCGGGCTGGGTCATTTCGACGACCCGCTTGCCGTTGCGCACGAAAATCTGCACTCCGAGCTCTTCTTCCAGGAGCCGGATTTGCTTGCTGATTCCCGGCTGCGAAGTGTGCAGTTTTTCCGCCGCTTCGGACACGTTTAAATTTTGGCGCACTACCTCGCACAAATAGCGCAGCTGCTGCAACTTCATGTCTGCTCCACAAATAACAATTAGTTATAACATCCTAACATAATGTTATTTTGCAATATATACAGGGGTTGATACCATGTCGATCCGTGAGAAGTTTCGTGGCCAACGAATTTACCTAACAGCAATCAAGTACTGGAAAATATGGACATTTTATACACGATTTCAGGATTCACAGTCGGTTTTATCGTCGGCCTTACCGGCGTGGGCGGAGGCTCGCTGATGACGCCTCTCCTAGTGCTGGTTTTTGGCATCGTTCCGGCGACCGCTGTCGGCACAGATTTGCTTTATGCCGCAATTACCAAGATGGGAGGGGTATGGGTGCATGGCCGACGCAGCAACGTGGACTGGAAAATCGTCGGCTTGCTCGCTCTAGGCAGCCTGCCTGCCTCGCTGACTACGGTGTGGGTGCTGAAAAGATTTGCGGCGGAAACAGCGCAGTTTAATTCGCTGATTACGTCCACGCTCGGCATCGCGTTGATTTTGACTGCGCTGGTCCTGATATTCCGCGAGCGGCTGCAGAAATTCGTGAAACACCATGCCGGCGAGCTCTGGCATGAGCGCCATCCGGTTCCGGCCACCGTTGCCACCGGTTTGCTGCTCGGAATGCTGGTGACTATTTCTTCGGTGGGGGCCGGCGCATTGGGCGTGGCCGCGCTGACTTTTCTTTACCCTCGGCTTACCGCAGTGAAAATAGTCGGCACCGACATCGCCCACGCGGTGCCTTTGACCGCTGTGGCGGGCCTTGGGCATATGACTTTGGGCACTGTGGATTTGACGCTGCTGGCGAGCCTTATCCTGGGTTCGCTGCCTGGGATTTATCTTGGCAGCCATGTCAGCACGCAAATCTCGGAACACACATTGCGGCAAGTTCTCGCAAGCATGCTGGTACTCATCGGCGGCAGGCTGGTGTGGTGAAGATTTGATATGAAGGAGTCACACTGATGGCTTTTCACAATCTGGCAAACAGAGAGGAAATTGAGGCTTACGCACAAGCGGTCGATGATTTCCTGAACCTGCAGCTGGATGCCGACCGTTTCACTGCGATGCGACTGCAGATGGGAGTATACGGCCAGCGCCAGGAAGGTGTGCACATGGTGCGCATCAAAATTCCCGGCGGGCGGCTGCATGCGCGGCAATTGAACACGATCGCCGACCTGCTGGAAAAGTATTCCAAGCACGATGTGGTGCACATCACTACGCGCCAGGACATTCAGATGCACTACGTGCCGACGCGCGATACCCCGACGGTGCTGCGCAGTCTCGCCGATGATGCGGGGTTGACCACGCGCGAGGCCTGCGGCAACACCATACGCAACGTCACCGCCTGCCCGATGGCCGGGATCTGCCCGCGCGAGCATACCGATGTTACCAAACACCTGGATGGCGCGGTCCAGCATTTTTTGCGCAATCCGCTTAACCAGCAACTGCCGCGCAAATTCAAAATCAGCTTCTCAGGCTGCGAGGCCGACTGCGCGCAAGGCATGCTGCATTGCATGGGCATCGTCGCGGTGAAAAAAGGCGGCCGCTTTGGCTTCAAGGTGCTGGCGGGGGGCGGA
>DATHDD010000025.1:0-3895 GCA_035319205.1 Burkholderiales bacterium
CTGTCGCGAGGAATTTTCAGACAACCATCGTTGAATGCCGGAACCTTAAATCTGCTCAGTTCGTCGGCGGACCAGGGTTCCGCTTCGACACAAAATTCACGGCGCGTGATGAGGTCGAGCGAAATGGAGTGTTCGTTGCTACTGTGCGTGGCGGCAAGCTTTACGGGCTCTGGTTTTTTGGTGCGGGCTCACATTACTTTGACCGCTACCTCCCCGAATTCAATCGGTTGATGGGCTCTGCGAAGATTGCGGGAACGGCGGCCTCGGCGAAGTAATCAGAAAATAAACGGGCAAGTTCAGCTTTGCTGCCATCGTGACGGGAGAGAAAGTGCGGCGGCTGCAGAAATGCAGCCCTTTTGTTTTTGTGAAAAACTACTCCGACCCTATATGTCAATAAATCCGGCCTGTAAACGCAGCCAACATCAGTGCAAACATTCCTTTGTTGTCAGACGTCTTTGCCTTTTCGGTTTGAACCAGCATGCCGTTGACGATTTTGACTCTCTCGCCGACCTGGTATACGGGCTGGTCTTGCTGTGATATAACGCGGTAAGTGCCGTTATCCATGTGCACCTTAACTTGATGGGTTACGATTTTATTGAAATTCTTCTTTATCTCATACATGGTAATAGAGTCAATCACCCCGCAGTTGGGACAGTGCCTGGCTAGCTCGGCTTTCTGCGCGGAGGCGAGCTTTTCCAAGACAAGCGACGTAATATTCGGCTTAATGTCCGGTTCTTCGCCGCGCGCTATTGGCTCGCTGTTTGTGGAATCCGCCGCCCGGATTTGGTCGATGATCGCGACAATTCCGGCAAGGCCGAGAATGATTACCGCAACAGCAACGATGATAATTGATGGGCTGGTTTTTAACGAACTGTCCTGCATGGTATTCCCTCCAGTTCTTGTATACAGAATTCATTCCTAAATTGATGTGAACTGCATCACAGATCTGCATTAACGATGACATTGTGACTTATTACCGAACGAGAATATTTGACGGTAATCCTCGCCTCAGGCTTATTCAATCAACAAGCGACGCAATGCTAGAAATTGGACTGTTAATCCAGTGGCAGACGGTTCAAATCCAGACGGACCCGCTGTTGACTTGCGACCAGGGTAGCGCTTGCAGTGGTTTTTGCTGGGGCAGATCAGTTTACCGAGTGATAGTAAGGTACCAACGTCTATAGTACCCTGTTAAATTAATAGCTACGATTCTTAATACTACAAACTAACGAGGAGGCGTCATGCGATTTAATCTCACTGCTTTGTCTTTGACGGTCGGAATATTTTGCGGCGGCTCGGTCCTTATCGTTGCATTGGCTAACCTGATCTGGCCGGGCTATGGCCAAGCTTTCCTTGACCTCGCCGCCTCGATTTACCCAGGCTACCATGCCGGAACCACCATCGGACAGACCATTACAGGCACCCTCTACGGGTTTGTGGATGGGGCGATCGGGGGAATGTTGTTCGGCTGGATTTACAATTCGCTGTCGCGCCAATTTTCGGCAAAGACAGTCTGATCTGCGCATGAAGCAAGCCTGCTGCGACTGCACGATTATGGCGGTTTGAAACTGCCACGACTTATTCAGTTGCTCGTCCCTCCGCTGCAACCTTGTAACGATATATCGCAAATGGGCACTGTCGCAATACTGTATTGCAGGGTTATGCAGCAGTTCTGCAGTGTAATAAAAATTTAGCGCATGGGAGAATGCTGCATGAGCCCGTTCCTGAAAGGAATCGCAATCGGTTTTTCCATCGCCGCACCGGTTGGTCCAATCGGAGTGCTTTGCATTCGCCGCTCGCTCGCGGAAGGCCCGCTGATGGGGTTGTTTACCGGCCTTGGTGCCGCAACCGCAGATGCCGCATATGGCTTCGCTGCCGCCTTTGGTCTTACGGCTGTGTCAATTTTTCTGGTAGACAAACAATTGTGGCTGTCTCTGTTTGGAGGCGTGTTTCTCTGTTACCTGGGAATTACAACCTTACGCAGCGTGCTGCCGAACGATTCGGTGTCCATAGCAAGCGGTTCACGGTTCGCAGCCTATGCATCAACTTTCTTGCTTACTCTCTCCAACCCCACAACCATCCTGTCATTTATTGCAATCTTCGCAGGATTTGGACTGGGCGCTTACGCGAGCTATGCTGCGGCAAGCGCGATGGTTTTGGGGGTGTTTTTGGGTTCGGCACTGTGGTGGATTATTTTGAGTAGTACAGTCGGATTCTTCCGCACACGATTAAGTCAGTACTGGATGAGCTGGGTAAACAGGATATCGGGCACGACGATTCTCGGCTTTGGTGTGATTGCTCTGGCAAAAGCGACCGCGTCGTGGATATAACTAATTGGCGAACTTGTCGCCGCAGTCAGTTCCTGTTTTTAATTATGCGGTTTTAAGCGACCATGATGAGCGTTTTCCGAGACTCAAAGACGCGCCACAAACTGCGGAAAAAACAACGGTGACAGCAACCATTGTCATCGTTTTCTTAATCGTGTATGTCGGCATGATTCTCGGCGGGCTGCCGTTCCTGCAGCTCGATCGGGCGGGCGTTGCACTGCTCGGCGCAATAGCCTTAATTAGCCTCAACGCGTTGAGCCTGGAAGAAGCGGCCAGAGCCGTTCATTTGCCGACGCTTATCTTATTGTTCGCGTTTATGGTGGTATCCGCGCAAATGCGCCTTGGAGGCTTCTACAACTGGGTGACGCTGCGACTTGCGGCAATGCGGCTACCGCCGCCATCGCTGCTAGGGGCCTTAGTATTAGTCATTGCCGGATTGTCAGCCATATTCAGCAATGACATCATCTGCCTTGCCGTTACGCCGGTATTGATCGACGCCTGCCGCAAACGCCATCTCGATCCGGTTCCCTATCTGCTGGGACTCGCTTGCGCGTCCAACATCGGCTCTGCAGCAACGCTAATTGGCAATCCGCAAAACATATTGATTGGCCAGACCCTGCAATTATCTTTCGCCGGCTATTTTGCCGAGGCCATTTTGCCGGTGTTATTGGGGCTTGTGGTCTGCTGGTGGCTGATTGTTTGGCAGACACACGAGCGCTGGATTTTGTCCGAAGACCTTGCAGTCGCGCCGCTCGCATACGAGCAACGTGCCGAAGAGGCGCCGCTGGATCAATGGCAAACGGCAAAAGGGCTTGTTGTAGTTGCTGCGCTTCTAGCAGCATTTCTATTCACTTCTTGGCCCAGGGAACATGTGGCGCTTGCCGGTGCAGGAGTATTGCTTATGAGCCGCAAGCTTCATTCCAGAAAAATGCTTGGCTTGGTGGACTGGGAACTTCTGATTTTGTTTATCGGCCTTTTCGTAGTTAATCACGCACTAGCGCAGACCAGAATTTTACCGGATGTAGTTGCTGATCTAGCTGCTTCGGGAGTGTACCTGGACCGGCCAGCTTGGTTATTTGCAGCGGCTTTAGTTCTCTCCAATGTTGTTTCTAACGTGCCCGCAGTCATGCTGTTACTGCCCCTGGCTCAACATCCGGTTAGCGGCCCGCTACTTGCACTTGTGAGTACGTTGTCCGGAAATCTATTTGTCGTCGGCAGCATTGCTAACATTATCGTGATCGACGCGGCGGCAAGGAAAAATATCCGCATTAGTTGGCTCCGTCACGCGCGAACTGGTGTTCCAGTGACGCTGGCGACGCTGGTTATTACCGGCGCTTACTTTTGGCTTCGCGTTAAAGCGTGAGTGCGCAGAAAAATCAACTTCGGTTGGTTCCAGCAGACAATTACCATTGCGCGTTTAATCAAAAACCGGCTTCCTCGCCATGCGTGAGGTTCCAGATTTCCTTGAGCACGTCGAGCAGCGCGCGAATGACCGGATCATTCTCGCGCTCCTTGAGGTGGATGAACCACAAGGTCGTCGGGATTCGCACGTCTTCCCACAAACACAC
>DATHDD010000026.1:0-2770 GCA_035319205.1 Burkholderiales bacterium
GAATCCATCGATCAGCAAGTCCTAAGTCTTCATTTTTCCCTATGGCCTGTAGCCTATGGCCTGTAGCCTTTTCTTCGACATTCATCAAAACAAAGCGCGCGGCGTTCCACACCTTGTTCGCAAAGTTGCGGTACCCGGAGATACGATCAGCTGACAGGCGAATATCACGGCCCATAGCCGACAGGGCGGTCAAGGTAAAGCGCAGAGCGTCGGTCCCATAGGCGGCCATGACGTCGAGGGGATCGATCACGTTCCCCTTCGACTTCGACATCTTCTGGCCCTTCTCGTCGCGGACCAGAGCGTGGATGTAGACGTCGCGGAAGGGCACCTCCTCCATGACGTGGAGGCCCATCATCATCATGCGCGCGACCCAGAAGAAGATGATGTCGAAGCCGGTGACGAGAACGTCGGTCGGGTAATAGCGAGCAAGCTCCGGCGTCTTGTCGGGCCAGCCTAAGGTTGAGAACGGCCAGAGCGCTGAGGAGAACCAGGTATCGAGCACGTCCTCGTCGCGTTTCAGTACACCGCGGCAGCCTTTGGCAGCAGCCAGCTTTTTCGCCTCTTCCTCGCTGCGCGCGACGTAAAAATTGCCTACATCGTCGTACCACGCGGGAATCTGGTGCCCCCACCAAAGCTGGCGCGAAATGCACCAGTCCTGGATATTTTCCAGCCATTGGTTGTAGGTAGTGGCCCAGTGCTCGGGGAAGAATTTCACGTCACCGCGCGCGACTGCCTCAAGTCCGGGTTTCGCGAAACCGCTCATTTTTACAAACCACTGGTCGGTGAGCATCGGTTCCACAATAACCCCAGTACGACCCGAGCGCGGCACTCGCAGCCTATAGGGTTTTTCAGAGACCAGTAAATTTTGCGCCTCGAGGTCGGAGAGGATGCGCTTGCGTGCCTCGAAGCGGTCGAGGCCGCGGTATGCCTGTGGTGCGTTTTCGTTCATCTTCGCTTCAAGTGTCATGACGCTGATTTGAGGTAACCGGTGCCGCTCACCCACTTTATAGTCGTTGAAGTCGTGACCCGGCGTAATCTTCACGCAGCCGGTGCCGAATACCGGATCCACGAATTCATCGGCGATAATGGGAATGGTGCGGCCGGTGAGAGGCAGCTGGACGCGTTTGCCAAGGAGCGATTTGTAGCGTTTATCTCCCGGGTTGGCTGCGACAGCCACATCGCCCAGCATGGTTTCCGGCCGCGTGGTCGCCACCACCACGCCTTCACCGCCGCTTTCGGACGGGTAACGTATTTCCCAGATCTTGCCGTCTTCTTCTTCGCTGTCCACTTCCAGGTCGGACACCGCGGTTCCAAGCACCGGATCCCAGTTGACCAGCCGCTTGCCGCGGTAAATAAGCCCTTGTTCAAAGAGCTGCACAAACACTTCAATGACGGCGCGCGACATGCGTTCGTCCATCGTGAAGTAACCTGCATGCTGTCCGTCTGTGCTCGCGTAATCCCAGTTGCCAGAGGCGCCCAGGCGACGCATCTGGCGCGTGATGGTCGCGCCCGACTGTTGCTTCCATTCCCAGACGCGCTTGATGAATTTTTCACGCCCCAGGTCGCGGCGCGTCTTGTTTTCCATTTCTAGCTGGCGCTCGACCACGATTTGCGTCGCAATGCCTGCATGATCGGTGCCCATCACCCAGTTGGTGTTGAAGCCGCGCATGCGGTGGTAGCGGATGAGGATATCCATCAGCGTCTGCTGGAACGCATGCCCCATGTGCAGGGTACCCGTCACATTGGGCGGCGGCAGCTGAACACAATAAGCCTGCTGGTCCGAATTTGGGGAGTGAGCAAAATAGCCGCGGTTTTCCCATTCGGAATACCAGCGGCTTTCTATTCCATGCGGATCAAAACTCTTGGGGAGTTCCATACCGTGTGAAACGGCGGGACGAAAAGCAGCGATTATACCTTATCGTTGCCAAAGCGCTTTGCAGCGGGAACGGGGGCTTGAGAGAGTTTTTGATGGTGTTCCAGTTGTGCATCCAGCGCATGGGCAACTGCATCGTCTACCATGCTCTTGATGCTGTTCTTGAGTTCGGCAAGCATCCGCTCCTGCACCTGCTCCAGCATCCTCGCAAGTTGCGGTTTGAGGTGCTGCTGCAGCTCGTTGTTGACGCGGGCATCAAGATTTTGCAGGACGTGCTGGTATATTTCTATGGCGAGCGCCTCCACCTGCTCTGCGCTCAGTGCGGGCAACCCTGCGCGAGCCGCCCCGCCGGCAATGACGTCGGTGAGCGTGGGTATGTTTTCGTCGCCCTTCAGCGCGCCGTGCTTTTTCATCAGCGCATCCATTTTATCCAGTATGTCGTCTTGTTTTGCCATAGCTTTTTTATAAAGAGCCTTGGGATTGGTTAAGATCGTGGTGACGGATCTCGTAACCCCGATCGCGGTAAAAACGGAAACGCGCACGTCCCGCCTGGCTGTCTGTTGCATCTGCGCCCACAATCTCGATCAGGCGCTGAAAACGGCTGAAAAACGGCGGGAATGCAGGGTGCAAATTAAGCAGCACCTCGTCGTGCAGAATCGGTTCGGCGAAATGATCAATAATCACCGGTGTTTCTTCAGCCAGCCGGTCGGTGGCGCGGCAATGCGGTATGAAGCCGATTGCGGGGTAGCACCACATCAGCCGGTCGAGCTTATCCGTGGTGTCTGCGTCCGGAGTGTAAATCATCACGCGAAGGCCGCGTTCCAGCGCTTGAGCGCACAAACTGCAGGCTACTTGGAGCTTGTTGTCGGCATGAGAATAGAAATCAATCTGTGTCAT
>DATHDD010000027.1:0-2827 GCA_035319205.1 Burkholderiales bacterium
TTCTGTTCTTCGTTCTTGGTGATGATGATGACCGAGACAGTCATGTTGAGGGATCGTTATTTTTGGAATTTAATTTCAATCCGGCGTAGAGCAGCCCGCTCATCCACCCATAAAGCAAACCTTCGGTATGATCCAGAAGCAAGGAGTTGAACAGGCAGCCGGACATGATGGCAATAAGCAAACCATGTGCGAGACTGCGCTCCAATGCGGAAGGCAGCAACTTCGCCAGGCGCCACTGGCGGTAAAATAGATAAAGCAGCAGTGCAAGACCAGGCAACCCGATTTGTGTTGCGATTAAAAGAAACTCGTTGTGTGGGTGTGCGGGAACCAACATGTCAGTGCCTTTGACTTTGTCAGCATAAGCCTTGGGGAATCCGCCGGTGCCGACCCCGAGAACAGGGTGATCACGGACGATCTCGAGGCTGTTTTTATACCATTCCATGCGCAAGCCAACCGAGTCGCTAAATGCCGCTGTTTGATCGGGGTGCCATTGGGAAAACTCATTCGCCGCTTTTGTGATTCGCGAGTGGAACGTATCTGAACCCAAATAGGCTCCGGCAAAAAGCAGGGTACCAAGCATTGCAGCCAGAGCCAGACCTTTCCACTTCCATATATCGAAGAAGAAATATACCAGCAGCAGCGATAGAATCAGGTAGCCGGTGCGACCCTGGACCATGAACAGGATATTAAATACCGCCAGCATGGAGAGAATACCCCAAAGAATGCGGATGCCGGTTATGGATGCATAACGGGCCATTTGTGCGAACATAAACGCAGCAATTGCCATCAGGATATTATGCGTGATCGAGAACTTGAAAGTGACTGGATTAAAAGATCCTGTCATACCGCGTGTTTTGCCTGGCATAAAGAAATATTCGGGCAGTAAGCCTGCGCCTATGGCATAAGAAAACAGTAGGGTCAGGACCAATGCCAGGGCAAATGCCAGCAATCCGTGGCGCCGTGTCCGTTCGTCTTGAAAGCAGGGTATCAGCAAGGCGATGAGCAGCAGTTCTTTGTACTTGACCAAGTAATGCAACCCATCTCCGGGATTGCGGTCACCGTACAACAGACCGGCAATCAGCAACGCTAACAGAGCTAACGCCAGCAACACCACGGTATTGCCTCTAATCAGCCGCCACTTCTCGTAATAGCCGGCGCCGATGAGCCAACATGCTAGCAGCAGGCCCAGCAGAATACTGTCCAGTGCGGTGGAAACAGGAATGCTGAAGCCAAGTGCAATAGCAACCCATTTGGTCAACACGTCGGCCTTGCTGCTGATGATTCTGTATTCCATGAATGAGGTTTTTGTGAAACTGGAGATTTTAGCTTCGGCTTACCTGAAGGCAAGCCCTCGCTGAGATAGGCCATTTTACCGGGTATGGTGTTGCGTCAAACTTTAAGTTTCGCACTGGTCTCATTCTATTTTTCAGCAAAGGCGATTAGCGATTTTCTCAATGACGGAATAGCGTCCTTGAGCATGGTCCCGACAGTACGGATTTTTTCCAGCCCTTCACGGTGCCTCCTTGACTTGAGAAACATAACTTCGATATTTCTGAAGTTGCTTGATTCAAGCAATATCCTCAACTCGTCCCTGGTGAACTCGCGGTTGTGCCTTTCCGGATAAAACGACATTCCTTTGTAGGAAACCGGCAGAGCGTAGAGATAATGCTTTTCGTAATCATAAGTAATGTTCCTACCGCGCAGCATGCGGCTGCGGTTGAGGAAGCTCACCGCGTTGGGTACATCCACTTCGACAATGCCGCCATTTTTCAATACCCGGTGGATTTCCTGCATTGCCTTAAGGTGTGAATGGCTGAAATGTTCCAATACCTGACAGCATACTACCGCATCGAAGCAATCATCCGGGAACGGCAGCGGATCCACTTCAATGTTGCATAACTGGAATTGGATTGGTTTATGCCGGTAAATCTCCGGATATTTGTCTGTGTAATCGGCAATGTCGAGGGCGTAACAGTCGTGCCCAAGCTCGCAAAGCAGTGAAAGCAGCATGCCGTGTCCGGAGCCGACGTCAAGTACCTTTTTTGATTTTCGCAGGCGCAGGGCAATATCGCAGAACCGGTCAATGCTGCCCTTGAATACATCTTCGAGATCGGGATCATTTCTGTTATAGAGTTTTCCGCTGCTGCGCAGCGACAGCGCCAGCCGGTAGATTTGTTTTTTATTGAGGTTGTGCAGCGGCGAGGCGGGCATGACCTACGCTGATTTCTCGCGATAGCGCCCCGCGTTATTGCCCGCATACTCCGGCACCCATTTTGTCAGATCCTGTTTTACCTGGTCACCATTCAGGGGCTGCGGCTGCGTAATCCAAGTCAACACGGAATTGAGCCACTGCCCTTCTACTGACCTCGCTTTGGCGATGCGCAGCTTGGGATGTGGCGTGGGCAAAGTATTTTCCTCATCTGCAAGCAGCTCTTCGTAGAGTTTTTCGCCGGGCCTCAAGCCCGTGTAGATAATTTTGATCTCCTCATCGCTGAAACCTGAAAGATGGATCAGGTCTTTGGCCAGATCGGCGATTTTCACTGGTTCGCCCATGTCCATTACAAATATTTCCCCACCCTTGCCCATCACCGCAGACTGCAGCACAAGCTGCGCTGCTTCGGGAATGGACATGAAATAGCGCATGATTTCAGGATGGGTAACGGTCACCGGCCCCCCCTTTTCGATCTGCTCGCGGAATTTCGGGATCACGCTGCCCGTGCTGCCCAGCACGTTGCCGAAGCGCACCATTACAAAACGCGTAGGTGATGACTGTTGCAAGGCCTGGCACAGCATTTCAGCAAGTCGCTTGCTTGCGCCCATCACGTTG
>DATHDD010000028.1:0-10317 GCA_035319205.1 Burkholderiales bacterium
GGGTGTTGGATTCGGCGAATACGGCGACGACCATGTGCGTTTTTCCTTGATCGAGAACGAGGCGAGGACGAAGCAAGCGTTGCGCGGCATCAAGGACATGTTCCGTAAGGATGGATTATTGTGAAACCGATTAACGTGGGACTGCTGGGCATTGGAACCGTAGGCGGCGGAACTTTTACTGTATTGCAGCGCAATCAGGAAGAAATCACCCGACGCGCCGGGCGCGCCATCGTCCTGAAAATGATCGCCGACAAGGACGTGAAAAAAGCGCGCAAGCTTGCCGGCAAAAGCGCCATCGTGACCGCCGATGCTTTGGAAGTGGTGAACCATCCCGGTATAGATATCGTGGTGGAACTCATCGGCGGCACCACCGTGGCAAAGCAATTCATCCTGAAAGCAATTAAAAACGGCAAGCATGTTGTTACCGCCAACAAGGCGCTTCTGGCCATACACGGCAACGAAATATTTGCGGCCGCGCACAAACACGGTGTGATGGTGGCATTTGAAGCGGCGGTAGCGGGCGGGATTCCCATCATCAAGGCACTGCGCGAAGGATTGACCGCGAACCGCGTGGAATGGATTGCCGGCATCATCAACGGCACCAGCAATTACATTCTCTCGGAAATGCGCAATTCGGGCGCAAGCTTTGCCGAGGCGTTGCGGCAGGCGCAGGCGCTGGGTTACGCAGAAGCCAACCCGACCTTTGACGTCGAAGGCATAGATGCCGCGCACAAGCTGACCATACTAGCGTCCATCAGCTTTGGCATCCCGATGCAATTTGACAAGGCCTACACCGAAGGCATTTCGAAACTCACCCGCGAGGATATCCGCTATGCAGAGGAACTAGGTTACCGCATCAAGCTGCTGGGCATTACCAAGCGCACGCCAAAAGGCATCGAACTGCGAGTGCATCCGACGCTGATACCTGCGCGGCGGCTGATCGCCAATGTAGAAGGCGTGATGAACGCGGTGCTGGTGAAAGGCGACGCTGTGGGCGCCACCATGTATTACGGCGCGGGAGCGGGGGCCGAGCCCACCGCATCGGCGGTTGTGGCGGATCTCGTAGACGTCACCCGCATGCATACCGCCGACCGCAAGCACCGCGTTCCGCATCTGGCGTTTCAACCGGATGCGCTCACCGATACGCCCATCCTTCCGATGTCGGAAGTGCAGACTTCTTATTACCTGCGCTTGCGCGCCTTCGACAAGCCGGGCGTGCTGGCGGATATCACCCGCGTTCTCGCAGACTCGGGAATCTCTATAGACGCAATGGTGCAAAAAGAGCCGAGCGAAGGCGAAGAACAGGTGGACATCATCATGCTCACCCACGAAACTTTGGAAAAGCATATCAATGCTGCAATCAGGAAAATTGAAAAGCTCTCCACCATTTCAGGCAAAGTCGTCCGCATTCGCCTCGAAGAACTGAACAGGAATTGAGTTTGAACCGCAGAGACGCCAAGGCGCAGAGAAAAACCAAGATGTCGAGTTGGTTTCTCCTCGTCTCTGCGCCTCCGCGGTAAATTAAATATGGCCAATCGTTATAGTGGTGTAATTGAAAGGTATCGCGAGCGCCTGCCGGTTTCGGAAAATACGCCGGTGGTTTCTCTTGGCGAGGGCAATACCAAGCTCATTGAACTTAAAAAAGTGCCGCGCCTGATTAACAAGAAAGTGCGGCTCTATGCCAAGTTCGAAGGCTTGAACCCAACCGCCTCTTTCAAGGACCGCGGAATGACGCTGGCGGTGAGCAAGGCGGTCGAAGCCGGGACCAAAGCCATCATCTGCGCTTCCACCGGCAACACTTCGGCTGCCGCTGCGGCTTATGCGGCGCGTGCGGGCATTGCATGCTTCGTGGTGATTCCCGAGGGCAAGGTCGCATTGGGCAAGCTTTCCCAGGCGATGATGCACGGCTCCAAGGTCATGCAGATCAAGGGTAATTTTGACGACGGCATGAAGCTGGTGCAGGAGGTAGCGCAAGAACTTCCGGTGACGCTGGTGAATTCCACCAATCCATACCGTTTGCAGGGGCAGAAGACCGCGGCGTTTGAAATCATCGAGGAACTGGGCGATGCGCCTGATTACCACGCGCTCCCGGTAGGCAACGCGGGCAACATCACCGCGCACTGGATCGGTTATTGCGAAGCGGTGTGCGAAAACACCCAGGCCTGCCTTTTCTGCAAAGGCCACTGCGCTTATCAAAAAAACAAGCTTGCCACCCTGCGTCCCATCATGCTGGGCTACCAGGCATCCGGAGCCGCGCCTTTCCTGCGCGGAGGCCCGGTGAAAAATCCGGAAACAATAGCCAGCGCCATCCGCATCGGCAACCCGGTTTCCTGGCAGCAGGCGTGGAAAGTGAAGGAAGAATCCGGCGGCTGGTTTGCCGAATGCACCGATGAAGAAATTCTTCGGGTGCAAAAGCTGCTGGCGCAAGTGGAAGGTGTATTTTGCGAGCCATCTTCAGCTATATCGGTGGCCGGTGTGCTCAAAGATCTGGAGCAGGGCGCGATCGGCGAAGGCACGGCGATTGTATGCACTCTCACCGGTCACGGCCTCAAAGACCCGGATACCGCGATATCCCAGAGTGGAAAACCGATCACGGTTGAAGCGACCCGCGAAGCGATCGAAAAAATAATCGCCGAAAATATGCCGAAGTAATTCGGCTATTCAGGGTTGCTGTTGTTAGTCCTGACCCCTTCTGAGCCGACGGGCTGCCCCCGGCGAATTTTATTAGAATAAAGAAGAGAACTGTTCATTCAAACCGCATTGACAGATCAATCGCCTTAATGTCTTTCGTCAGGCTGCCAATCGAAATCCTATCTACTCCGGTTTCGGCAACCGCGCGCACGTTGTCGAGATTCACTCCGCCCGATGCTTCAAGCTGAGCGCGTTTAGCGGTAATCCGCACTGCTTCGCGCATTTGGTCAAGATTGAAGTTATCGAGCAGGATAAGTTTCGCGCCTGCGCTCAGTGCTTCTTTTAATTCCTGCAAATTCTCCACTTCGATTTGAATGGGTACTCTAGGCTTCGCCAGCTTCTTTGCTTGTTGCAGCGCTGGGCTGATGCCGCCTGCGGCGAGGATGTGGTTATCCTTGATGAGGATGCCGTCAAACAGGCCAATACGCTGGTTTTTCCCGCCGCCTATTTTCACTGCGTATTTCTGCGCGATGCGCAAGCCGGGAAGCGTCTTGCGGGTATCCATGATGGCGGCGCGTGCGCCTTTGACCGCCTCGGTGTAGCTCCGGGTGTGCGTCGCAGTAGCGGAAAGCATTTGCAGGAAATTGAGGGCAGGGCGTTCGGCACTGAGTAGAGCGCGCGCTTTCCCTGTGATTTCACACAGCACCTGCCCCGCTTGGATGTTGTCGCCGTCCTTTGCGGTCCAGCTGATTTTTACTTTGGGATCGAGTTTCCTGAAGCACGCTTCAAACCACTGCGTGCCGCACAGCACCGCTGTCTCGCGGGTGATGACCGTAGCCTTGGCGCGCGCCTTGACCGGGATCAGGCGCGCGGTCAAGTCTCCCCTGCCCAGGTCTTCCTTAAGCGCCGCATTAACGTTTTCACGGATGGCTGATATTAAATTCATTGTTATCCTCTATATTAGGAATGATTCTACCCGATTGAGGGATGGGAAGCGGGAGTGAACGGCTAGGCGATTGAAGCAGGTTTTATCGCGAGACTGATTAAACGCATTGATTGCAAGGATGCCAAAGACATCTATATATGCATACGCTGTGCCTAGTCAGGCATACCGACAATCTGCTCCAGGTCGGTGAGTTTGGTGAGCGTTGCTTCTGGTGAGTGGCCGAGTTCATCGGCGGGATTGCCGCCGCGGTTGATCCAGAAAGTGCGCAAGCCGAAAGAATTTGCGCCGCAGATATCCCAGAAATTCGAGGAAACAAAACCAATCTCGTTTTTCTTGACCTTGAGTTTTTTTGACGCGAGCGCATAAACCCTGGGGCTGGGCTTGAAGATTTTTACTTCGTCCACGCTGATGATTGCGTCGAATGCTTTGCCAAGCCCGTTGTTTTTCACCATCGCTTTCAGCATGCGCGGCGAGCCGTTGGAGAGAATGGCGAGCTTGCAGTGAGACAGGGAATCCAGCGCTTCTTTTACTTCAGGGTAAGGTTTAAGAACCAGATAAGCCTGCATCAGACGCTGGCGCATTTGCGGCGGGCAATCGAGCTTAAGCGACTTGCAGGCGAATTTGAGCGCGGCTTCGGTGACTTTTTCGAAATCCTGATAACGCTCCATCAGGCTTTTGAGCCAGGTGTACTCCAGTTGCTTGGCGCGCCAATTCTGGCTTAACTGAGCACCCCGGCCCGGAAAAAGTTCTTCGCATAACGCGATGACCGAATGCACGTCGAACAACGTGCCATAGGCGTCGAACACCAGCGCCTTGATTCGGGGCCCCCGCTTCATTTTTTAGGTTGCTGGTCTTCCCTGGAAAAATACTCCGCTTCCAGCCACATCACATTGATGATGCCGAAGGCGAGCGCCACGCCGATGCCTAAAATCCAGGTGAAGTACCACATTGTTTAGCTCCTAGTAAGCTGTATGCTCATCTTCGCGAATGGATTGCACTGTAATCTTGCCACGCAGCACCCGGTACACCCACGAAGTGTAGGCGGCAATCAACGGCAGGAAAACCACTGCGGCCCAGAACATAATTTGCAAAGTGCGATGGCTGGAGACCGCATCCCATGCCGTCAGGCTGCTGTTGGGAAAAGTCGAGGACGGCATAATGAAGGGAAACATCGCCAGCCCCGCTGTCAATATCACTCCCGAAACGGACATCGCGCTGAAAATAAATGCGGTTGCCGGGCGGTTGGCTGCAGACAGCAACAGCGCGATCACCGCTCCGCCTATTGCCAGTATGGGCACGACTATGGTCCAGGGATAGAGCGAATAATTGTTGAGCCAAGCGCCTGAGGATTTTTCCACCACCTTGGCGAGCGGGGTCATGACTGAATTCGGCGATGGCATGGAAATAATTTTGTAGCCTTCGATTCCAGTTGCAATCCAGATCCCTGCAAGAACAAAAGTGATAATCATCACTATGGCAGACACTTTGGCTGCCGCCTTGGCGCGCCCGCAAATATCACCCTCAGTGCGGTTTTGCAAATACACCGCGCCGTGCAGAGTGAGCATGGAGAGGCTTACCACTCCGGACAGCAGTGCGAACGGATTTAACAGCGCCCAGAACGAGCCGCTGTAAGTTACGCGCAAATCGGCGTCGTAATGAAACGGCACACCCAGCAGTAGATTGCCGAATGCCACGCCAAAAATTAATGCCGGTATGCTGCCGCCGGCGAACAATCCCCAATCCCAGGCATTGCGCCAACGCGGGTCGTGCACTTTGCTGCGGTAATCAAAACCGACCGGACGGAAAAACAGCGCGAACAAGGTGAGCATCAATGCGATGTAAAAACCTGAAAAAGCCGCTGCATAAACCAGCGGCCAGGCGGCGAAGAAGGCGCCGCCTGCGGTGACGAACCAGACCTGATTGCCTTCCCAAGTCGCGCCCACCGAGTTGATGATGACGCGGCGTTCCTCGTCGGTTTTGCCGAGGAAGGGAAGCAGCGTTCCAATGCCCATGTCAAAACCGTCCATTACGGCAAACCCAATCAGCAGCACGCCGACGAACAGCCACCAGATGAACTTAAGCGTCACATAGTCGAAAATCATGCGCGCGCCCCCGCGATTTCGTGGTGATAGCTGCCGGTTCCCAGGCTGCTCGGTCCCAACCGCGCGTATTTGAACATCAGGTACAGTTCTACAATGAGCAGGAAGGTGTAAAAGAAGATGAATCCGGAAAGGCTGAAATAAATCTTGCCCGCCTCAATATTGGAGGTACTCAGAAAAGTCGGCAGCACGTCGGAAATGGTCCATGGCTGGCGGCCGTATTCTGCGACGATCCAACCGAGTTCAGCCGCGATCCACGGCAGCGGAATGCAGTAGAGCGCGAGTCTCAGCAGCCAGGTTTGATGTTGAACATCGCGCCTGGCACAGAAATAGAAAGCGCAGGAAAAGATAAACAAAAATAGGAATCCCAACCCTACCATAAAGCGGAATGACCAGAACACCGGCCAGACTTTCGGAATAGTATCATTAGCCGCCTTCACTTTTTGCTCCAGGGTCGCGTCCACCACATTGGGAGTGTATTTCTTGAGCAGCAGGGCATAACCCAAATCATCCTTGTGCTCGGCAAAGGTATCCAGCACTTCCCGGTTTTTATCCCCGCTGCGCAGCTTTTGCAACGCGGCATAGGCAATGATGCCACTATCTATGCGTTTCAAATGTCCTGCCTTGAGCTCCTTGATGCCGAGCACTTTTTGATCCACCGAGCGGGTCGCGATCAAGCCGAGCACATAGGGAACGTGAATCGTATAATCCATGCGCTCCTTCTCCTCATTGGGAATGCCAAAAACGGCGAATGATGCGGGAGGCGTCTGGGTTTCCCATTCCGCCTCCATCAAGGCGAGCTTGACTTTCTGCACCTCACCGGTGGTGTAGCCGCTTTCATCGCCCAGCACGATGACGGAGAGGACGGAAGCGAGCCCAAACCCGGCAGCCACGGCGAAGGAGCGCAAGGCGAATCCGGTATCGCGCTTTTTGAGCAGGTAATAGCTGGAAATGCCGAGCACGAACATAGAGGCGGTGACATAACCCGCAGCGACGGTGTGCACGAATTTCACTCCCGCCACCGGATTGAAAAGGAGCTGCGGGAAGCTCACTAGTTCCATGCGCATGGTTTCGTAATTGAATTCCGCGCCCACCGGATTTTGCATCCAGGCATTGGCAATCAGTATCCACAGCGCTGAGAGATTGGACCCCAGCGCCACCAGGAAAGTCACGGCCAGGTGCTGCACTTTATTCAGCCGTTGCCAGCCGAAGAAAAACAGCCCGACAAAGGTGGATTCGAGGAAAAATGCCATCAGGCCCTCGATGGCAAGCGGCGCGCCAAAGATGTCGCCCACGTAGTGCGAGTAATACGCCCAGTTGGTGCCGAACTGGAATTCCATCGTGAGGCCGGTCGCCACCCCCATGGCGAAGTTGATGCCAAACAGCTTGCCCCAGAACTGCGTCATGTCGCGGTAGATCTGCTTTCCCGTCATCACATAAACGGACTCCATGATGACCAGGATCCACGACAATCCCAGAGTCAACGGCACAAACAGAAAATGGTAGAGCGCGGTGACAGCGAATTGCAGCCGCGACAATTCGACGACTTCAGCGCTGGGCATGATTTGCTTCCTTATGGGTAGCGGGGATAGTAATCAAGGTTTTCCCCACCTTGTCGGCATCGAGATTTTTGTCTTGCGGGCTGGAAAACCAGGCGAGCCAGATGAGATAAAGCGCGATGCCCTTGATTATCAGCATCAGCGTGATGTCGCGTGCAAGTACAGAACAGTTGTTCATGGTTTGGAGGTCCGCCATGAAAGTTTTTTGCAAGTATAACCGAAGAGACCTCACATCTGAACGATGTTAATCTTATGCGCGGAGGGTTGAATTCAGGATTTTGCCCCCCATTTAGCCAGCAAACCGTTAAATCTTAAGGCCATTCGCATGCGTTTTGACAAATTCACCACCAAGTTCCAGCAGGCGCTCTCCGATGCACAGAGCATCGCCGTCGGCCACGACAATTCTTACATCGAGTCGCAGCACCTGTTGCTGGCGCTGCTGGACCAGGAAGACGGCGGCACCGCATCGCTTCTCGGCCGTGCGGGAGTCAACGTGCCGCCGCTGCGCGCCGCGCTCAAGAAATGCATAGAAGCTTTACCGAAGGTCGAAGGCAATGCCGGCGAAATCAATGTCTCGCGCGAGCTTGCCAACCTGCTTAACCTCACCGACAAAGAAGCGCAGAAGCGAGGTGATCAGTTTATCGCCTCCGAGCTTTTCCTTCTGGCGTTGACTCAGGATAAAGGCGAAACCGGCAAGCTGTTCAAGCAGCACGGTGCCGACCGCAAGCATCTGGAACAAGCGATAAGCGCTGTGCGCGGCGGGGAGAAGGTCGCAAACCAGGAGGCCGAAGGCAGCCGCGAAGCCTTGACCAAATACACGCTGGATATCACCGAGCGGGCGCGGCTGGGCAAGCTCGACCCGGTCATCGGGCGTGATGATGAAATTCGCCGCACCATTCAGGTGCTGCAGCGGCGAACCAAGAACAATCCGGTATTGATCGGCGAGCCGGGCGTAGGTAAAACCGCTATTGTCGAGGGCTTGGCGCAACGCATCGTCAACGGCGAAGTCCCTGAGACGCTGAAAAACAAACGCGTGCTTGCGCTTGACCTTGCAGCACTACTGGCAGGCACAAAATACCGCGGTGAATTCGAAGAGCGGCTGAAATCGGTGCTCAAGGAAATTGCCAGAGAAGAAGGGCGCATCATCGTTTTCATAGATGAGCTCCACACCATGGTTGGCGCCGGCAGGGCGGAGGGCGCGATTGACGCCGGCAACATGCTGAAACCGGCGCTGGCGCGCGGCGAGCTGCATTGCGTGGGCGCGACCACTCTGGACGAATACCGCAAATACGTCGAGAAAGATGCGGCGCTGGAACGGCGCTTCCAGAAGGTGCTGGTGGACGAGCCGACGGTGGAAGACACTATCGCCATTTTGCGCGGCCTTCAGGAGAAATATGAATTGCATCACGGCGTGGAAATCACCGATCCGGCGATAGTCGCCGCGGCGGAGCTTTCACACCGTTATATCACCGACCGCTTTCTTCCCGACAAGGCGATTGACTTGATGGACGAGGCGGCGGCGCGCATCAAGATGGAAATTGATTCCAAGCCGGAGGCGATGGACAAGCTTGAGCGGCGCCTGATTCAGTTGAAGATTGAGCGCGAGGCGGTGAAAAAGGAAAAAGACGAGGCTTCGCAAAAACGCTTGTCTCTTCTTGAGGGGGAAATCAAGAAACTCGAGAGGGAATATGCCGACCTGGAAGATGTGTGGAAAGCGGAAAAAGCCCAGGTGCAGGGTTCGCAGCACATCAAGGAAGAGCTGGAAAAGCTCAAAATCGAAATGGAAGCGGCCAAACGCAAGGGCGATTGGCAGAAAGTTTCAGAATTGCAGTACGGACGCATGCCGCAGCTCGAAGCGCAGCTGAAACAAGCCGACAAGTCGGGCAGCCAGCAGGCGAAACACAAGCTGCTGCGCACTCAGGTCGACGCGGAAGAAATCGCCGAAGTGGTATCGCGCGCGACCGGCATCCCGGTATCGAAAATGATGCAGGGCGAGCGCGAAAAACTGCTGCACATGGAACAAAGGCTGCACCAGCGCGTGGTGGGGCAGGACGAGGCGGTGCGCCTGGTATCCAACGCCATCCGTCGCTCGCGTGCCGGTCTTGCCGACCCGAAGCGGCCTTACGGCTCATTCCTTTTCCTGGGTCCCACAGGTGTGGGCAAAACCGAACTGTGCAAGGCGCTGGCGGAATTCCTGTTTGATTCGGAAGACCACCTCATTCGCATCGATATGTCGGAATTCATGGAAAAACATTCGGTGGCGCGATTGATCGGCGCGCCTCCCGGGTACGTCGGCTATGAAGAAGGTGGCTATCTCACCGAGGCAGTGCGGCGCAAGCCCTATTCGGTGATTCTGCTGGACGAAGTGGAGAAAGCGCATCCGGACGTGTTCAATGTGCTGCTGCAAGTGCTCGACGACGGGCGCATGACCGACGGCCAGGGGCGCACCGTGGATTTCAAGAATACGGTGATTGTGATGACCTCCAACCTTGGCTCGCAGATGATTCAGCAGATGGCGGGCGACGATTACCAGGTCATCAAGCTCGCGGTGCTCGCCGAAGTGAAGACCTATTTCCGCCCAGAGTTCATCAACCGCATCGATGATGTGGTGGTGTTCCACGCACTCGACGAGAAAGACATCAAGTCCATTGCCAGAATCCAGCTCAAGTTTGTCGAAAAGCGGCTTGCGCAAATGGATATCAGGCTTGAAATCAGCGATTCAGCGCTGGACGAGCTCGCCAAAACCGGATTCGATCCGGTGTTCGGTGCGCGTCCTTTAAAGCGCGCGATACAGTCACAGATTGAAAACCCGCTGGCCATGGAAATCCTCGAAGGCCGATTTGCCGCCAAGGATAAAGTCAAAGTGGAATGCAAAAGCGGCAAGTTCCTTTTCATCAAGACCTGAACTGCAACCCGCGTGCATTAAGCCCTATAATGGAGCAGCTCCATGGGGTATGGCATGTTATTTCGCGAACTCAACCAGGGCAAGTGCAAAACCTATTTGCTAGCCTGTGAAAAGACTCGCAAGGCCTTGTTGATCGACCCTATCCGTGAGAAGACCGACCGCTATCTGGCTGCGCTG
>DATHDD010000029.1:0-2764 GCA_035319205.1 Burkholderiales bacterium
TGCCCGAGCCGGAAGGTCCGAGCAAAACCAGGAACTCGCCTTCCTTTACCAGCAGGTTGATGCCGTCTACCGCATTGCTGCCGTCAAACGATTTGGTGATGGAACGTGCTTCGACTGTGGCCATGTTGTTTGTTTTGCATCCGGCGCATTAACGCAACCGCCGCTAAGGCGTGGCGGTTGCGTACCTGGGTTGCGATGCAACGGTGCGAATCAGACCATTCCTTTTTCGCGCCACTTGTCGAAGATGCGCTTGCACTGCTCTTCAGCGGCTTTGATAGCGTTTTCCGGAGTTTCGGTATTCGTCGCCGCCTTGGCAAACATGGTGTTGATGACCCAGGTGTTGAAAATCTCGTCCTCCGCCGCATTGGCATAGCCGGGGTATCCGACATTGGTCGCCCAATCAAGCACGTCTGCCAGCACCGCGTACTTGTCCTTTGGCATCGCCTTGGAGTCGTTCGCCAGCAGCTTGTTGATATCGAGCACGGTGCTGGCAAAGCACGGGAAGTTGTAAAACTCGCTGGCCATGACACCCTGATGGAAGTTATCGATGTAGTCGACGAGAAACTTCTTCGCGCCATCGATGTTCTCGGCGAATTTCCAGATGACATAGCAGTCCATCACGTGCTCAAGACCGATGCGGCGCGCGGGTCCGGCCAGGGCTTTTGCCAGCCATATGTTATCGGTGCCGGGTATGTTCTTGTTCTCGCCTTCGCGGGTAATAGAGATGGCGTTAAGCACGACCGAAGCCTTGCCTGCCAGCATGGCGCGATTGTTCGACGAAGGGTCCCAGGCCAGCACTTCCGGCGTCATGGTTTCCTGATACAAGGCTTTAACGAACTTGACCGCCTCCAGCGTATTTTTCGAGTTCAACACCACGTTTGCTTTCTCGTCCTGAATCGAGCCGCCATAAGCATAGAGCGCGGCGCGCATCGCCATCGCCGTGTCGAGTTCGGCCGAAAGACCAATGCCCACGGGAATATTGAACTTCTCCTTGATCTTGCGGCCGGCGACGCGCACATCGTCCCAGCTGCTGGGCGCGGAGGCTCCTACACCGTCAAACAGGTCTTTGCGCCAGTTCACGGGATCGGGCACATAGCTGTCGGAGAATGCGAAATACTTCTTGGTCTTGGGGTTGTAAGTGCTGCGGACGGCGAGTGGTACCGGCTTGCCGTGCTTGCGCTCGCATTCCTGATAAATTTCCTTGTGGTCTATCACCTGATCTTCATAAGCGGGAGGCGGAGACAGGAACATGAACAAGTCGTGGCCTTTCTGTGCGCCGACTTCTGCCGCGGCGCGCGCAGCCAGGGCTGGTATGCCCACATGGTCAACGATGACCTCAGTATCGTTTTTCGCGCCCCACTCCTTGGTGTAAACATTGTCGAACCACTTGTCGTATCCGGGAACGAAGTGGTTCCACTGCAGTAACTTCAAGGTTTTTTTGGCGGCGCGCGCCGGCCTTGAGATGATAAACGGGGCGACGCTCGCAGCCAGCCCCGCGGCGCCGGTGGCTTTGATAAAGCGGCGGCGGGTCACGCCCTGTTGTGCCGGAATTTTTCCAGTCACCTGTTTGTGTTTGTCTTTCATGTCGCCTCCTCGAGTGATAGTGCCAGATTGATACAGGACGATTGAGCCTGACTTTGGAAAGGAATTACTCCAAATTGAATAATAGTATATTTTTGCTAAATATAGCTTATATCCCTGACCTTTTACAATTTTCCGTTTAAGGAAACCGGAATCGACTTCGGAATAATTTACCCATGATACAATCATCTGAGAGTTATGCATTTGCTCGCCTCGTCCCATGCTAAGAATAGCCGTCGCGGCTACGCGGAGTTTAACCAGAGGATTCTTAGACCGATGATGGTTTCGCGTACATTACGAGTAGTGCTCGTTTGTGCGTTCTTATCCTGGAGTGCACATGCGCCAGCAGGCGGCGGTTTTCTCGGGATTGATCACCGCTGGAACTCTGATGCCACCGGAATATATAACCGGGACGTACAACATTTTGTACTTTATTCCTTGGTAAGCGGGGCGGTAATCGGCGCGGTCTGGGAAGGAGGCGAAACCCGGCTTGGCAAGACATATTGGCAATCACTCGACTCAACCGCTATTGGTGCCGCATCATCCGAAGCACTGAAACATATATTCACCCGCGCGCGCCCAAACCAGGGAAACAACCCCGATGCCTGGTTTCAGGGCGGGTCGCACTACAGCTTTCCCAGCGGAGAGGTGACTGCAGTTAGCGCGGTTATCACGCCTTTTGTTTTTGAGTACCACGAGGACTACCCCGCTGTCTACGCGCTCGAGCTACTTCCGTTATACGACGGGATTGCGCGCATGAAGTCTCAGGCGCACTGGCAAACAGACGTCCTTGCCGGATGGGCATTGGGCACACTGACCGGTTGGTACGCCCATTCCAGGGACAATCCGCTGATACTCAGTGTGCTGCCTCACGGGTTCATGGTGGGAATTAAAAAATCGTTTTAAAAGAGGCTTCATAAATCCCTTGGTCGTTGGTTCAAGTCCAACCAGTACCCAAGGTTACCCTGCCTGAGGAGCCGTTCAGATAATGTAAATCCAGACTACTGTGGGTCAGAGACGAATTAATTTTTGAAGCGATTAAAAATTCACTCCGGGCATTTAGCGTCCAGCATAAAAGTTCGACACTGGCGCCTTACAAACTATATTGAATCCCGTCGCGCGATTGGCGGGAAGTTAAGCGAGCTGTTTAGCTAGAGGCTTGAATTTCCTTTGGCATGTTACC
>DATHDD010000030.1:0-42327 GCA_035319205.1 Burkholderiales bacterium
GAAGTTAGTGGCCACATTCACCACTTTGGCCGCTGCTGAAGCACGCAAAAAATCGAATCCGAAGTAGCGCACAAACAGAAATACCAAAAAACTACCAGTGCCGGGACCGAAAAACCCATCGTAAAAACCGATAATCGCGCCTAAACAGACGGCAAGAAACTTCTCCTTGGCGCCTTCGTGCAACGGCGCATGAACAGCACCCAAATCCTTTTTGAAGAAGGTATAAACCGCAACGACGACAAGCAGCGGCAGCACCAGTGTACGCATGAGGTCGGCGGGAATTAAACTTACCGTCAGCGCGCCGAGGTAAGAAAAAATAAAGGCGGCTATTGCTGCGGGAAAAGCAGCATTCCAGCGTACGCGCACGGTGCGGGAATAGCGCAACGCGGCACTGCCTGTGCCAAAAATCGATGAGAGCTTGTTGGTTCCGAACACCGTAGCGGGAGCAACGCTCGGCATCGCGCTGAAGAGCGCCGGGATTTGCACCAGCCCGCCGCCTCCGACTACGGCATCAAGCAGGCCGGCGACAAGGGCTGCGGCACAAAGAAAAACGAGATCCAACTAAATCAAAATGACGACTGCAAACGCTCGCGTCGCTGCGTCAATTCCCTGGGCAGGCGTTCCTTGAGTTTATCGAAGAACTCGCTGTGTGAAGCAAGCTCCTGCTTCCACGTTTCCCCATCAAGCGACATAAGAGTATGGAACTTGTCTGCAGAAATCTCTTCCAGGCCTTTCCATTCCAGGTCTTTGTAATCAGGTACCAAACCCAGCGGGCTTTCCGCAGCGTGGGCCCTTCCCAGACAGCGCTCCACGATCCACTTCAGAACGCGCATGTTCTCAGCGAAACCGGGCCAGATGAATTTCCCATCCGCTCCTTTGCGGAACCAGTTGACTCCGAATATCTTGGGTGGATGAGTGATGGCGCGTCCCATCTTCAACCAGTGATTAAAGTAATCCGCCATGTTGTAGCCGCAAAACGGCAGCATGGCAAATGGATCGCGCCTGACCACGCCTTGCTGCGCGGTCGCGGCAGCGGTGGTTTCCGAGCCCATGGTGGCTGCGAGATACACGCCTTCATCCCACGAGCGCGTTTCATACACCAAGGGCACCGCGGTGCTTCTGCGCCCGCCAAAAATGAAAGCGCTGATCGGCACGCCATGCGGATCGTCCCAAGCCGGATCGAGCGAAGGACATTGGGTCGAAGACACGGTAAAACGCGAGTTGGGATGCGCAGCAGGACGGCCGCAATCCGGCGTCCATTCCTTTCCCTGCCAGTCAGTAAGTTTTGCCGGCGGAGTGCTGGTCATGCCTTCCCACCACACATCGCCATCAGGAGTAAGTGCAACATTGGTGAAAATGCAATTTTGCTTCAGCATCGTCACAGCATTGGGGTTGGTATGTTCAGAAGTACCGGGTGCAACACCGAAATAGCCTGCTTCCGGGTTGATGGCGTAAAAACGTCCGTCCTTGTGCGGCTTGATCCAGGCAATGTCGTCGCCAACAGTGGTCACTTTCCAGCCTTTGAAATTCTCTGGCGGAATCAACATGGAAAAATTGGTTTTGCCGCATGCGCTTGGGAAAGCCGCGGCTATGTAGAGTTTTTGCCCTTGCGGCGGCTTCACACCGAGAATCAGCATGTGCTCGGCCAGCCAGCCTTGGTCCCGGCCCATAATTGATGCGATACGCAGAGCGAAGCATTTCTTGCCCAGCAGCGCATTGCCGCCATAGCCGCTGCCATAAGACCATATCTCATGTGTTTCGGGATAATGCACGATATATTTCTGGTCCTTATTGCACGGCCAGCGCACGTCTTTTTGTCCCGGGTTCAGCGGCATGCCTACTGAATGCACGCACGGCACGAACCCGCCGTCCGCGCCCAGCACGTCGAGCACCTTATTCCCCATGCGAGTCATGATGCGCATGTTGACTGCGACATAAGGGGAGTCGCTGATTTCAACACCGATATGCGAGATGCGTGAGCCCAGCGGGCCCATGGAAAACGGAACCACGTACATGGTACGGCCGCGCATGCAGCCGTCGAATAACTTATGCAGTGTGGCGCGCATTTCGTCCGGAGCAATCCAGTTGTTGTTGGGGCCAGCATCATCTTTGTTCGCGCTGCATATAAAAGTGCGGTCTTCCACGCGCGCCACGTCCGTTGGGTCAGACAGGGCAAGATAGCTGTTTGGGCGAAGCTTGGGGTTGAGTTTAATAAAGGTGCCGGAAGCTACCATTTCTTTGCACAGCCGATCGTATTCTTCCTGCGAGCCATCGCACCAGTAGATGCGCTCGGGCTTGCACAGCTGCGCCATCTTGGCGACCCAATCTTTAAGTCGCTTGTGCTTCACATAGGCCGGTGCCATGTCAGCCGTTGTAGTATTGAACTGATTCATGTTTTTACCTTATCCCTTCAGCTTATTTTGAACAAAATTCCCGGCTCACCGGCAATCCTAATATCTAAAAGTGGAAGCTGTGAACGACGCCCCGCTGGAACTCAAGGCGGCACGAAGAATTCTTTAGCCGTTAGGACAGTATAATTAAACACGCAGGTAGTTGCTAGCTGGTCCAAAGAGATCGGGCTTTTGCTTAATTTGGCCCGAATCGTGCGTGCGCTGTGACCCCCGAAACTGCGAACATCATTTGCAGTACCGCAATCACACCAGGAACCGCGCTGCATCGTCAAACAGTCGCTGCGCGGGCAGCAATTCGGCACGTGGAAAACGCACCAGCGTGAACGCCCGCATTTGCGCAGGCACCGTACCTGGAAGGCGCGCGACCAGAAACTCGAAGTCGGTGCTGGTCTGAGCAGTGCCGTCTTCTATCACGATATTCATGCGGTCAAGGCGCAGCCGCCGGCTCGACACATAAAGATGCTGCGCCGGATCTGCGAGCACCGCGCAAATGTTTTCCAGTTCATGGTCGAGCATTTGCGCGCTGCCCCCGAGGTCGCCGAGATTGCGCGTATTTTCCTCGATCTGCGACTGCAAGCGCGCCAATTCCTCCTGCCCGACGGCTTCGCCACCCAGCGCTGCGCTCATGCCCGCGCCCTTGCGCTCGAGCATCTGCAATCGCGACTTGAACAGCGCGCGTTCCTGCTCGAGTTCGGTGCGGCGTGACTGGTCCGCGACAATGTGGGCGAGACCCTCAAGCGCTAGCTGGTCGACGAGGCGCCGCTCGATTTCTGCTCTGAGATCGGGCTCGGTACGACCGCAGATTCTGACGCGATAGTCACCGAAGCTGACGGACGTCTGCGCGACGTCGCGGCGCACGGTGTCGCCCGCGAGAGCCATGCCAAGAACTTTGCGCTCGGTCATTTCCATCCCCAGCACGGCATAAGCTTCCGAGGCGCCCGGGTTCTGGTCGAAATATGCACGCAGGTCGGGCGCGCGGCTGAAGGCCCGCACCAGGTCGTCTGCCGTCGCAAAAAAAGCCCGCATGTAGGGATCGTTCGACCATGCAGCCGCGCTCGCCTCGCGCGCCGGCGGCACCGACGCAACGAGGTTGCGCGCGTAGGCAAGCGAAGTCCCAACCGCCGGCGCGAGTCGCTCGCGATAGCGCCGCGCAAACCGCAGCTTGGGATTCGTCGTCTGCACGACGCGCTCGATGGCCTCGACGGTGCGCTGTTTGTCCTGCGCGTTTGCCGCGCTGCCGTCGCGGCCACGCCACCACTCGAGGATGCCCATAAATTCCCGTCAGAGTCAGGCCATGATGTTTACGCCGCCGTCGACGAAAAGTGTTTCGCCTGATAAACGACGCGCATAAGGTGTTGCGAGATACGCGCACGCGAATCCGACATCCATGATGTCCACGAGCTCGCCGACCGGCGCGCGCTTCGCCGCTGCATTGAGAAGCAGGTCGAAGTCCTTCAACCCCGAAGCAGCTCGAGTTTTGAGTGGCCCGGGCGAGATTGCATGCACGCGGATTTTTTGCGGCCCCAGTTCGTAGGCAAGGTAGCGGCAGCACGCTTCGAGCGCCGCCTTGACCGGCCCCATCACGTTGTAGCTCGGCACCACCTTCTGCGCGCCGTAATAGCTCATCGCGAACAGCGTGCCGCCGTTTTTCATCAGCGGCGCGGCAAGGTTCGCCATGCGCACGAAGGAATGGCAGGAAATGTCCATAGCGATCTTGAACCCTTCCGACGAGCAGGTAAGCAGTCCGCCCTGCAGGTCGGACTTCGGCGCGAACGCGATGGAGTGTAGCGCAATATCCAGTCGCCCCCATTCCTTCGTGATGCGCGCGAACACGGCTTCCAGTTCGCCCGGCTTGGAGACGTCGAGCGGCATGAAGATCGGCGCTTTCAGCTCGATCGCGAGCGGCTCGACATAGGTTTTCGTTTTTTCGTTGACATACGTGATTGCCAGTTCGGCGCCTAGTTCGTGAAACGCCTTGGCGCAGCCATAGGCGATCGAGTGCTGGTTGGCGATTCCTACGATCAGCGCTTTCATACCCTTCAACGCAGGGCGAGGGATTTCGTAGTTCATGTATTTCTCCATTTCAAGGTTGCGCTCGCTCAATGCCTAGCGGCCTGTGTAGTCGAAAAAGCCGCGGCCTGTCTTGCGGCCCAGATGACCGGCGTCGACCTTCTCGCGCCACAGCGGGCAGGGACGGTATTTCGGATCCTTGAAGCCGTCATGGAGCACCTGCAGGATCGAGAGGCAGGTGTCGAGCCCGATCAGGTCTGCCAGCTCCAGCGGGCCCATGGGATGAGCCATGCCGAGCTTCATGACGTTATCGATGTCTTCCGCCGTAGCGAGGTTCTCGTACAGGCAACAGACAGCCTCGTTCAGCATCGGCAGCAGGATCCGGTTCGCGACGAAGCCCGGGCTGTTCCTGACTTCCACCGGCGTCTTGCCCAGCTTCTCGGTCAGCGTCCTGATCGCCTGGTAAGTGTCGTCGGAGGTCTGCAGCGCGCGGATCAGCTCGACTAGCTGCATCACCGGTACCGGGTTGAAGAAGTGCATCCCGATCACTTGGGACGGGCGCCGGGTGGTGCCGGCGATTCGGGTGAGGGAAATCGACGATGTGTTGGACGCGAGAATGGCAGATGGCTTGGCGAGCCGATCCAGGTCGGCGAATATTTTGAGCTTCAATTCGACGTTCTCGGTGGCCGCCTCCACCACCACGTCGCAGTCCGCTACTGCATCGAGTTTAGTGGCGGTCTTGATGCGCCCGAGTATGTCTTTTTTGTCGCTATCGCTGATTTTCTGTTTGGAAAGCAGCCGGTCCAGGCTTTTAGTCACGGCGTTCAAGCCGCGCTTGATGGCCGCGTCGTCGATGTCCGTCATGACCACGTGGAAGCCGCCCGCCGCGAGCACTTGCGCAATGCCGTTGCCCATGGTGCCGGCGCCAATCACGGCAATTTTTTTTGCATCCATGACCCTGTTTTCCTTTCGTCTGGCATTACCCTGCCGTATACCCGTGAGAGCGATATGATCGGTCAGCCCCGATCAGGAGCCGCGTGTGGCGCGCAATCATGAGTTCCTCATTGGTCGGAATTACCCACGCAGCAGTGCCGCTCGACGCCGTGCTGATGCGCGGCCCGCCGGCGCCGTTCGCCGCTGAATCGAGCGTGACGCCGAGCCATGCCGCTTTGCTGCATACGCGCTCGCGAATCGCGACCGCATGCTCGCCGATACCGCCCGTGAACACCAGCGCATCAAGGCCGCCAAGCGCGGCCGCGAGCGAACCGAGTTCGCGGCCGATGCGGTAGACGAAAAGGTCGACCGCCAGCCGCGCGCGCGGCTCCGTGCTTCCCAGCAGTGTGCGCATGTCGCTCGATATGCCCGACACACCCAGCAGTCCCGATTGCTGGTAAATCAGCTGCTCGATCGCGCGCGCATCCATCTTCAGCTCGTCCATCATGTAGAGCATTACGCCCGGGTCGATTGAACCACAGCGCGTGCCCATTGGCAGGCCGTCCACGGCGGTGAATCCCATCGTGCTCGCGACGCTCTTGCCCGCGCGCATCGCGCACATGCTGGCACCGTTCCCGAGGTGCGCAACGACCGCGCGCCCGGCCGCTGCTTTGGCATCGTGGCGCGGCAACACACCGGCGATGTATTCGTAGGACAGGCCGTGAAAACCGTACCGCCGCACGCCGCGTTCCGTGATCGACTGCGGCAACGCAAACGCCTGCGCGATTTCCGGCTGGGCACGATGAAACGCGGTATCGAAGCATGCGACCTGCGGCAACTGTGGCTGACGTTCCGCCACCACGCGGATCGGCGCCAGATTGTGCGGCTGGTGCAGCGGTGCCAGTGGAATGAACTTCTCGAGGTTGGTCAGCACATCCGCGTTGACAAGAGTCGGCTCCGCGTATTTAAGTCCGCCGTGCACAACCCGGTGGCCGACGGCGATCAGACGGTGGTCGGCGCGATAGTCGCGCAGGAATCCGATCAGGTGGTCGATCGCGCCTTCGTGGCCGAGTCGCGTGCCCTTGTCCCACTCGCGCGCGCTCACGCTGGTGCCCGCAGCGTCCTTGGCCGCGAAGCGCGGCGCGGTGTAGAGCCCCTCGATCTGGCCGCGCAGCTGGAGTACGAGTTTGTCGGCCTGCGCGAGGAACAGCGAAAACTTGATGCTCGACGAGCCGGCGTTTAGAACGAGGATGGCGTCGGCCATCGCGTCACCCGACTGCTTTGCCGCCGCTCGCACGCAACGCGTTGGCCACTAGCGCTGCCACCGCGCACGAGGCAAGCCGCGCCATCAGGGAATCCGCGCGGCTGGTCAGAATGATTGGCACGCGCGCGCCCAGCACTATCCCTGCAGCATCCGCGCCGGCGAGGAACGTGAGGCTCTTCGCGAGCATGTTCCCCGCCTCGAGATCGGGCACCACCAGCACGTTGGCGCGCCCCGCCACCGGCGAATCGATTTTCTTGATCCGGGCGGCCTCTGGGCTGATCGCGTTGTCGAGCGCGAGCGGTCCGTCGAGAACGGCACCGGTGATCTGCTTGCGGTCCGCCATTTTGCACAACGCGGCTGCATCGATTGTAGACGGCACATCGGGATTGACCGTTTCCATCGCCGACAGGATTGCCACCCGCACATCCTTTGCACCCAGATCGCGCGCGAAGTCAATTGCGTTCTGCACGATGTCGACTTTTTCCTTGAGCGTGGGCGCGATGTTCACCGCGGCATCCGTGATAATGAGCACATCCGAGTGTCCCGGCACATCCATGATAAAGCAGTGGCTGATACGACGCGCGGTGCGCAATCCCGTGTCGCGCCTGACTACCGCGCCCATCAATTCGTCGGTGTGCAGACTGCCTTTCATCAGCGCCTCGGCGCGAGCGCCGCGAACCTCCGCCACGGCTCTCTCCGCCGATTCTTCGCTAAACGCAGCGTCCACGATGGGGTAGCCGGCGATATCCAGACCTGCTTTCGCGGCGATTTCCCTGATGCGCGCCGCGGGCCCAACCAATATCGGCGCTATCAGCCCGGCCTTGGCCGCATCGACAACGCCTTGCAGCGAACTCTCATCGCACGGATGCGCAACTGCGGTCGGTGTTGGCGGCAGCGCCTTGCATCGCTCTACGAGCCGCCGGTACTTTTCATGATCGTTGCCCATAGCGCTGCTCCCTGACTGCCTAAGCAGCGTAATTCGTCTTGGGTGCTGCGTTGCGAGGTGTGGCAACCCCCAGCTTTTCCGCGGCGGCGTTATAGTCCACACCGAGAAGTTCGTGTACCCGGCGCGCAAACTTCGAGTCCGCGTCGCCCAGTTCGGGCTCGAGCATCAGCATCTTCGCAATGATTACGACGGCAAGTTCGCGCTGCTCCTGTCTGGGAATGAGGGCGGGTATCGCCTCGATCGCCTTTTGCGGCTCGAGCATCAAAATGCGCGCCTGGGCCTTTATCACGGCCGGCCAGTTGATCGGTTCGGCACCGATCAGCGAGCCTATCTCTTTGCGGTGCTCCTTCAGGTAGCTGCGGATATGCTTGCCAATTTGGCCGCTGCGCCGCTCGATCACACCGCGGGCGGCGACCGTAGCGGCCAGGATGCGAGCAAGCGCTTCCGGGAAACCGCCAGCATTAATCAATGGCACGATTTTCCGGCGCGCCTGCTCGATATCGGCGGCGGCGCGCGCCCGCGCCGCCTCTTCGGCCGGTGCATCCGGTGGGAAAACCGCTCCCAGCCCCAGCGGACCGTAGAGGTATTCGACCCACTTGACGATCGCGTCGTCACGACTGTGACCATACGCATTCAGGGCGTGCACAATCTGATCGGAAGTGCGGCGCTCCAGGGCGACCAGGTAGTTGTCCTTGGACACCTGCTTGCGGTTTGCGCGCGCGAGTTCGGCCCAGCACTTGACCACGCTCATGAATGGATTGAGGTCGGAGCACATCAGCCGCTGCATGCGCGTCTCGCTCATCGCCCCAAGCATATCGGCCACGGGCTTGCTCATCATCGCCTGCATGAACGGACGGCCGAAGCTCTTGTAGAACGCTTCATTCCACGCCGATACCTTGGCGATGGTGCTGAAAATCGCCTCATCCTTGCGGCCATCGGGATCGAGCGCCAGGATATCGTCCATCTTGCGTAGTTCGAAATGCACCGTGTAGTCGCCATGCTCCAGTTCCGCGTAGCGCTCGGTGCCCTTCTTTTCGTCGATGACCATCTCGTACAGACCCGGGGGCAGACGCTCAATCAGCTCCAGCGTGTTCACTATCTGGTCGTGCTCCTTGCGCGCGACCGCACCCCCGACGAAGATGCCGAGATGGCCGATCTTCTCGTGCAGCATGTAGACGATGGTTCTGCCGGCCTCGATGATCGCCTTCTCATCGCCCCACACATCGATGATCCAGTTGAGCGCCTGCTGCGGTGGCGTAATGTCATCGCCCCAGGATGCGAACACGACTACCGGGGAAGTGATGTTGCGCAGATCGATGCGCTGGTCACCGCGGACGATCTCTCCGCGCGCGAGCTTGTTGCCGACGAACAGATTATTGACGATGCCTTCGATTTCCTCGCCCGTCATGCGGAAATATCCGCCCCACCAGCGTTCGAACTCGAGAAACCGCTCTTCTTCCGTGTCGATCTTGCTGTAGAGGTTGTAGTATTTCGTCCAGTAGGTGTTCGCAGGGTTGCCGTTCTCGAAGTTCTTCACCAGGTGGGCGCCGTCGAATTGCCCTGCGCCCAGATCGCTGGCGAACGCCGCCATCCACGAGCCACCGAGCATACCGCCGGAATAACGCATCGGATTCTGCTTCGCCGAACCTGCCCAGTAAGAAAGCGGCGCACCGTTCAACACAATCGGCCCCATGATTTCCGGCCGCAACGAGGCCAGCGCGGCGACCGCCCATCCAGCCTGGCAATTGCCGATGACTGCGGGTTTCCCGGACCCCGGGTGGCGTTTCTGCACTTCCTCGATGAAGTACGCTTCGGCAAGCGCGACATCGACCAGTAGCTGCCCCTCGACCGGGTCTGGCGAGAAGGTCACGAAATAGACCGGGTGTCCGGCGCGCAGCGCCACGCCAACCTGCGAGTCCGGTTTAAAGCCGCCGATACCGGGACCGTGTCCGGCGCGCGGATCGACAATCACGATAGGCCGTTGGTCCAGATTAGGCGCGCTCTGCTCGTCCGGCAGTATCCGAAGCAGCGAGTAGTTGCAGGGCCGCTTGAGCTGCCGGCCGTCGATCAATAGCTCGTGCTTGAACTTGAGCAACGCCGGCTTGCCCTGCACCGCGTGCTCAATGTAGATGTTGCCGCGCTTGCGCATGGTGTCAAGAAACAGCGCACTGCGCTGAGCCGCATCGGTCCAGTATTCCATGCTCTGCTGGATGAGGTTGGTATAAGCGCTGGTGAGATTCGAAACGGGATTTGGCATGGGGAACTCCAATGTATTTAGGGCTAACGGTTTTATAGTTCCTACCATTCAACCCGTAATGTTTAATTTTGATGTGAACGATTTAAATATAGCATAGTATTGTGCACTGCACAATAAACTTTATACCTATCTATATATCATTGTTTCAAATCAATATTGCTGCAAAAAATTTGCAAAATAATTATTATTTAGTATACCCAAATGCTGTGATAGAAAATTTGATGCAGATCAATACACGCGGCAGTATCGATATCAGGAATGTTGAACGCCCAACTGGCCGGCCCGTGGACCGCATCTACTTCGCCAATACCGAGAACTTCGGCGGGAAGTTATTGACCCTGGTAAGAGACACTTCCCAGTGGGTAATCCTGCAAGATAGTTACGGCCGACCTAGTGGCTCAGGTGCCGACCCAAACTAGATGAAACCGCCCATTGAACAGTTCTTCAAGTTTATCTAGATAAAAAGAACTCGCTGCGGACGGTCGTCCCGCTGTGAGTTGTCTAATTCAGCGAGTATTTCCCTGCGCCAATGACGCCTGGTACTTAGCAACCGCTTGCTCCAGGTTGAAGAACATCCTGTCCCGGCCTAAAGTCGCGCCGAGGGGCGAACGCTGGACCATCTCCATTACTCCCGGGTTAAGACCAACCAGCCACAGCAAGACACCGCGCTCGCGGCTCCTTCGCTCGCCTTCCGTCAGCATCTTGAGCGCTGTATACTCGAAATCGAATACGGCTCTGAGATGGAGCGCCACGACTTTCGGTTTCACCTCGGCGATGTACTGTCTTATCTTTTCCCCGACGCGCTCTGCATTAGCAAAAAAAATCCGCCCCTCCGGTCGCAGCAGCAGTAAACCGGGAAAGGTTTCGTCCTCGGGATGCTCTTTGGAACGAGGCCGGAAAATGTTGGTGCCCGGCTTTCGCCCTAGCACATGGACTGGCGGGTCGGCCACCTGGTACGCAAGGGCCACGATTGAAACGATGATGGCTACGAGGATTCCCTGCAGAGTTCCGATCAGCACTACTCCGGTAAAAGCGACCAGTGCCCAAATGAATTCCATTCGACGCACCTTGAGGATTGTGCGGAACTCTGCCGGCTTGATCATGCCGATTGAATAGACGATCACGACAGCGGCCAGCGTGGCTTCCGGCATCAGTCCAATGAAGTGAGCCAAGAAGAGCATCGTCAGCAGCGTGGCAGCGGCCGTGACCAGCTCCGCGAGCTGGGTGCGCGCTCCGGCAAGCCGGTTCACTGCAGTCTGTGTGGTCCCGCCACCGGCTGGCATGGCCCCTAGTACCGCGCCTCCAATATTCGCAACCCCCGTCGCGAATAATTCCCGGTTCGCTTGCGGTGCAGGTTCGTCGCCTTGAGCAAAAGCGCGTCCAGCAGCGATTGTTTCGGTAAAGCTCATCAGCGCGATACCCAAGGCTGCAGGCCAAAGCTCGACGATCAACTGGAAGTTAGGCAGGGTAAGCGACGGCAAACCCGTCGGAACCTGGCCAACCGTCCCGACTCCATAAGCCTGCAGGCCGAAAAGGCTCATCCCTGCAATCCCGCACGCGACCGCAATAATCGGTGCTGGTGCTCGCGGGAAAAAACGCTCGACCGCCACGAGTATCCCAATCATGACAGCCCCCAATGCCAAAGTAGTCATGGACGTGTTCGGAACGCCTTGTGCAATTGCTAGGACATTATGGAAAAACGAGCCCTTCTGAAAATGAATACCCATTAGCTTCGGGATTTGATCGAGAACGATGACGAGCCCGATGCCTGCCTTGAATCCAATCAGCACTGGTTCCGATATAAAATTAGCCACGACCCCTAGTCGCAAGAACGAAGCCAGAACCAGGACACCTCCTACCAGCAATGTCAGTGTCACCGAAGCAATCAAGAGAGACCCGGGATCGCCGTCTGGAACCACCGGGCCGAGCGCCGCTGCCGCCAGGATAGCGAGCGTTGTAGTCGTGCTCACACTGAGCGCCCGCGAAGTCCCAAGCACCGCGTAAATCACCATCGGCAAAAAAGCTGTGTAGAGCCCGACCTGCACCGGCAGTCCAGCAATCGTAGCGTAAGCCATCGCCTTTGGTATCACGACTGCCGCTGCGGTCAGGCCGGCGATAACGTCCAGCTGAATCCATTCCTTTTGGTAATCGCGGATCCAATCAGGCACTGGGATGCGGAAGCCGGTGGTTCGGTTGTTGGACATCGCGTTATCTCACATCCTAATTGGCGTACTGAAAAAGGAAGTCGGCAAACTCAGCTTAGATCACACCGAACCATACGAACAGTCGGGCCTTCTGGACTGGCTACTTCTACGAAGCCAAGACACTTTGCGAGGCCCAGCATGCGCGTGTTGGACGCAAGGATATATCCTTCCATACGCTCAAACCCCCGTCCGCGCGCGGTTCGCATTAACGCTTCCATGAGATGGCGCGCGAGACCCAATCCCTGCCATTCGTCGGTAACGGCAACCGCAAACTCGCAGTTCATGCTCCCCGCTCCGGCAGCATAGCGCGCACCGCCGATAATTTTTTCCTGCTCTCCCTCCCGCACGACAGCAACCAGTTGCAACTCGCGGCTCTCCTCTGGATTGGTGGCGCGCTCGAGCATCTGCGGCGACAGCTCGCGTAGTGCGGACATGAAGCGTGCGTAACGTGATTCAGTCGAAAGTCGTTTGAGTGCGGCCTGTAGTTCAATCTTGTCCTGCGGGCGTACCGCACGCAATGTTGCGCGCCGCCCGTCTCGCAACAGTAGTTCGACGGGATTAAATTCTGCTGTCGGCGCGGCGGCTTTCATCGGAGCATCGAGCGGTCGACCGGCAATCAGACCTCTTGCCGCCTCAAAACTTCTCCGGGATGAATTTGAACGGATAGTCCGGTTCCTTGTAGCCATGCGGCTTCTGCCGCTTGGGCAACTTCACTTTGTCGCGCTTGATCTTTTTGTACGGGATTTTGCTCAGGAGGTGAGTAATGAGATTAAGGCGCGCTCGCTTCTTGTCGTCCGAATTCACTACATACCACGGGGCCCACGAGGTGTCGGTCGCTTTGAACATTTCGTCACGCGCACGCGAATAGTCGTACCAGCGGCTATAGGACTCAAGATCCATGGGTGAAAGCTTCCATATCTTGCGTCCATCGTTAATGCGCGCTTCGAGCCGGCGGGTTTGCTCCTCCATGCTGACTTCCAGCCAGTACTTGAGCAGAATGATACCCGATTCGACCATAATCTTTTCGAATGCCGGTGCCAATTCAAGAAAGCGCTTGACGTGCTCTTCGTCGCAAAAACCCATCACCCGCTCGACGCCTGCACGGTTGTACCAACTACGGTCCCAAATCACTATTTCGCCGGCCGCCGGGAAGTGAGGCAGGTAGCGCTGCAGGTACATCTGGCTTTTCTCGCGCTCGGTCGGCGCCGGCAGCGCAATGACCCGGAATACGCGAGGGCTCACACGCTCGGTGATTGCCTTGATGGTTCCACCTTTGCCCGCGCCGTCGCGGCCTTCAAAGATAATGCAGACCTTCAGGCCCTTGCGCTTGACCCATTCTTGGACCTTGACCAGTTCGACGTGCAAGCGCGCCAGTTCCTTGGCGTAGCGTTTGCCTTTCAGCTTCTCCTTGACCCATGAAGCATTTTTCTTTGCCGCCTTTTTCTCGTCAGCCATCGTTTCGTCTACCAAAAGAATTTGTCAGCACCGCACGGTATGATATCTGTGCCTTGATAGCGGGCGTGGTTGCGTCCATCCGCGCATCATTGACTTAAACTGCCGGCGATCTTCGGCTAAGAGCGCTTTTGAGCTTTTTCATTTTCCAGCGCCTTGTCACTGATTTCTTTATACAGCTCCAGCATACGTCCTGCGACCCCGAGTACCTGCGGATTATCCTTCATCATCGGCCTGATGGTGTTGGCATCGGATACCACTTGTTCCAGAAAGTCGAGGTCGAGATCATTCAATACCTCGCCCCTGTCAACCCTTTCCTTCAGGGCGAGAGCCTTCGGCAGACGCTCCTCGACCAGCCGTTTCGCGAGTACTGCCAATACACCCATGTCTTTCGATGCCTGAGCCACTTTGTGATCCTTCCACCGGAAGTTAATGTTATCTAGTTAGTGTACAAACTACCGCATGTCCCCTGTCCACCGGCAATCCTAAATCTAGAAAAATGGAAGCTTATTAAGACGCCTCGCAGGAACTCAAGGCAGGACGAAGAATTTCTTAAACTGTTAGCACAGTATAATTAAACACACAGCTGCTTGCTAGCTGCTTCATACGGATCGTGTTTTTGCTCAACTTGGTTCGAAGCGTGCGTGCGTTGTGACCCCTAACCTACTAGAAAGAGTTTTGCGTATGCAGCGCCGCGAGCTTGGCACCCAGGGTCTAGTTGTATCGGCCATGGGTCTCGGGTGCATGGGGATGAGCGAGTTTTACGGCAAGCGCGATGAGACGGGGTCGCTCGCGACCATCCACCGCGCGCTTGAACTCGGGATCGATTTTCTCGACACGGCGGAGGTCTACGGGCCTTTTGCCAACGAAGAACTGGTTGGGCGCGCGATCAAGGGCAAACGCGAAAAGGTTGTCATCGCCACGAAATTTGGCATTGTACGCAAGGCGGACGATCCAAACTACTGGGCGTTGGATAGCCGACCGGAGCGCGTGCGCGCCTCATGTGATGGCTCGCTGAAGCGGCTTGGCGTGGACTGCATCGATCTCTACTACCAGCACCGCGTCGACCCCAAGGTGCCGATCGAGGAGACAGTGGACGCAATGGCGCAGCTCGTCCGGGAAGGGAAAGTCCGGTATCTAGGACTTTCCGAAGCGGGGCCCGAGACCATCCGGCGCGCGCACGCGGTGCACCCGATTACTGCACTGCAGAGCGAGTATTCGCTTTGGAGCCGAGAACCCGAAATTGACGGCGTCCTCTCGACCGTGCGCAAGCTTGGGATCGGTTTTGTAGCCTACTCGCCCTTGGGCCGCGGTTTCCTCACCGGCCAGATCCGCAGCCCCGAGGATTTGGCTCCAGATGATTGGCGCCGCAATCATCCCCGATTCCAAGGCGAGAATTTCAAGAAGAACCTCGAACTGGTAAAGCAGCTGAATGAATTCGCCAAGGCGAAGAATGCAATGACCGCCCAGATTGCCCTCGCCTGGGTATTGTCAAGTGGAGACGATATCGTGCCGATTCCGGGCACCAAGCACCGCGCCCGGCTGGAGGAGAATGCTGCCGCTGTAGCGATCAAGCTCTCGCCCGATGAACGGGCTCGCCTTGATCTCATGTTTCGCCCCGGTGTGGCAGCCGGCGCACGCTACGGGCCCGCCGCGGCTGCGCGAATCAACCGTTAAACGAAATTACTGATTTCCTCCCAATTATAGGTCTTGCGTCAAACAGGCGACGCTATGGACGTTTTTACATGCTCGGGTCGTACTCCGATTCCAATCAGCCGCGCGGGTATTCTGCTCAAAAACGGGAAGCGCGCGAGCAGCCGGAGTACGAGAGGCGGCGAGACTGTTGTGACGCCGCTCAGAACGCGCGTGATGACCCGGTCTTGCATGAAGATCTGGAGGCGCTGGGTAATGCGGGTAGGCAGCTCGCGCCGCCGCTGAACGCGACGCAGGTGTTCAGCATTGAGTCTGTTCGCTAGCAGCGGCACTGCGAGCATGTTAGCAGCTGCGACCGCGTCCTGGATCGCGAGGTTGATGCCCACGCCGCCGACCGGGGACATCGCGTGCGCCGCATCGCCGATGCAAAGGAGGCCCGAGCGATACCACTGGCGCAACCGATCGACTTGGACAGTGAGCAGCTTGACGGCATCCCAATCAGATAGCTCGCCGACACGGTCGGCGGCGAATGGCGCGAGCTGCGCGACGCTGTCGCGGAACGCCTGCAGTCCTTTCCCCTCAAGCTGGTCGCGCGAGCCCTTCGGGATCACGAAGCCGCACTGCCAGTGCTCACCCCGGTTCAGTATGATGAAGATTCGTCCGGTGTCGAAGCGCCCCATCGGATCCTCGGGATCGCCTGATCGTCGGGACAGTCGAAACCAGAGCACATCCATTGGCGCACCGAACTCATCCGCCTGCAAACCGGCCCTCGCCCGTACGGCCGAATGCCGACCGTCGGCACCAACGATTAAGTTTGCGCGCACTTCCAGATGGCTATCCGGAGTCGTTGCATAAAGGCCGACGATGTGTCCCGCTTCCTCGATCAGACCGGTCACTTCGGCCCGCATCCGCAGTTTGAAAGTCGAATAACGGGCGCAGCACCCGGCGAGGAAGTTAAGGAAGTCCCATTGCGGCATAAAGGCAACGAAGCCGCAATGCGTCGGCAGATGGGTGAAGTCCGCGATGGTCAGCGCCAGACCGCCGACCTGGGCGTTGAGCCGCGGCGCTTTCTGGTGCGGCAACTGCAGCAGTTCCTCAAGTAATCCCAGCTCGTACATGACTTCAAGCGTAGAGGGGTGAATGGTGTCGCCGCGAAAGTCCCGCAAAAAATCGTCATGCTTCTCCAGGACTAGAACTTCGACGCCGGCACGTGCCAATAACAGCCCCAGCATCATTCCAGCCGGACCGCCTCCAGCAATGCAGCAGCGCACCGTGACCTTTTCTACGGCCATGCTCACTCCTAGTGTTTTCTACAGAATTTGGGTCTGGTTTAGTGGGGATATGGCGAAACACTCATGTTTAGTCCAATATTGCAACTGGTGCAACTTTTTAGGTCAGAGCTCTTTTTCCCCAGCTTGACATAAAGTGGAGGTGAAACATGAAAATCGTTCGCTTCTCGTTCTTTACCATGGCTGCCATAGGCGTTGCACTGGCTGTCTCAACACCCCCCAATTTGCAGGCCGATACTTCCACCTCCACTAAACAGAAAGGTTGGTACACTGCGAGTCAGGCGAATCGAGGTCATCAGCTCTTTAACAACTATTGCGCCGAATGCCACATGCCGGATCTCACAGGAGCTATGGGGCCTGCCCTCAAAGGGCAGCAGTTTCTTTCAGCATGGGAAACACGCACCTTAGGGGACCTGCTTGCCTTTGAGCATCAGAACATGCCGGCAAACAACCCCGGCTCAGTGTCGGACAAGCAGCTGGCCGATATTACAGCTTTCATCCTTATGAAGAATGGTTTCCCGGCCGGCAAAACTCCCTTGATAAAGGGAACCGGAAACACGCGGGCGCTCAAGCCGTAAGCGCGTCACTACTGGATTCCTCAATTACAGAGGCTGCTTGCCACTCCATGCTAATCTGCTAACAATCGCCTGTTTTGTTTATTACTAACCGCACAAAATTCTCTTACACAACCGATGCTGACGTTAGCGCATGCGAAAAGGCGGGCGGCCGCGCCAATACTGGATTAACAGCCAGGCGCCAAGCATGCCGCCCAAGTGGGCAAAATGCGCAACGCCTTCCTGCGTTCCGGTAACACCCAAGTAGAGTTCCAGCGTGCCATAAAGAATCACGAACAGCCGCGCAGGTAATGGGATGGGCGGGATGAGCAGGACTATCGTCCGGTTCGGAAAGTACAATCCATATGCAAGCAAAAGGCCGAATATGCCGCCTGATGCACCGACAGTGGGATAAGGCTCTCCACCCGAAGCACTCGAAACGACGAGTTGCGTGATTGCTGCGGTGATTACGCTTACAAAATAAAGATTGAGGAACCGCTTTTGACCGAACAGCCTCTCCAGCTCGCCACCAAACATATACAAGGCAAACATGTTGAAAAAAAGATGTACTACATTCGCGTGAAGAAAACTGTATGTGATGAGCTGCCACGGCTGAAAACCTGGGTATTCGCCGAGTGCCGCCGTTGTTCCCAAAGGCCAAAGTGCGAAATTTAAGGCAAGCACGCTGCCGAAGAGAAACTCGCTGAGAAACATCACGGCATTGACGACAATTAGTGACAGCGTTATGGGGGGAATAGAATAAAACATATGAGGTTTATTGGACTTGGATGGAATACTTATCAGCGGACTTATTTTCCTACGCAAAAGCGGGAGAATATTTCCCCGAGCAGATCATCGGTGGTAAATTCGCCGGTAATTCTGGAGAGTGCGTTTTGGGCGAGTTTCAGTTCTTCGGCAAAAAACTCGATTTGCTCCCGCTTCTCTAAGGCTCCGGACAAGTGTCGGCCGGTTTCGCGCAGCGCGCTCAGATGCCGCTCGCGCGCCATGTACACGCCTTCCCCTGTAGGTTGCCAGCCGACTACCCGCAGCAATTGGGCGCGCAGCAAGTCCACTCCGGCGCCGGTTTTCGCTGAAAGATAAACACGGATTTCACCATCCAAGGCCTCTGACTTTGGTTGTGCAGGAAGCAGGTCAATTTTGTTATAGACGCAGATGCGCGGCAGTATGTCCGGCAGCCGCTCGAGAATTTTCCTGTCTTCACGGGATTCGCTTTGTGTGCTGTCTATGATCAGCAGCACCGCGTCGGCTTTCTCGATCGCCGCCCAAGCACGGGCAATCCCGATTTTCTCCACCTCGTCTTTGGTTTCCCGCAAACCCGCGGTATCGATGACATGCAGCGGAACACCTTCTATTTCGATAGCCTGACGTATTGCATCGCGCGTAGTACCGGGAACGCTGGTGACAATCGCCACGTCTTCTCCGGCAAGACGGTTGAGCAGGCTCGATTTACCCACGTTGGGCCGTCCGGCTAGCGCTATAGTGATGCCTTCGCGCAGAATGCTGCCCTGACGTGCTGCAAGCAGTACAGTTTCGAGTTGTGCCTGTATCGCCCGTAATTTTCCGACAGCATTCGCCTGCTCGAGAAATTCTACATCTTCTTCAGGAAAATCGAGTGTGGCCTCGACCAGCGTCCGCAATTCGATGAGAGATTTTGTGAGCACATTCACTTCAGCAGAAAACGCGCCTTGCAGGGAACGCAGCGCGCTCTTCGCGGCTTCCCCGGTGCTGGCATCAATCAAATCAGCAACGCTTTCCGCTTGAGCCAGGTCCATTTTGTCGTTAAGAAAAGCGCGCTTGGTGTACTCTCCCGGTTCGGCCGGCCGCGCCCCCAAGGCGAGACAACGGCGCAGTAGTAATTGCAAAACTGCAGGGCCGCCGTGGCATTGCAATTCCAGCACGTCTTCGCCGGTGTAGGAATGCGGTGCGGAGAAATACAGCGCAATGCCGCGGTCTATGGGCTCTCCGTACTCGTCGAGGAAATCACTAAGCGCGGCATGTCGCGGCGCCAGGACCTTGCCCAGAAGTGATTGTGCCAGAGCTTTCAGATTGGGACCGGAGACACGTACCACACCGATGGCGGCTCGCCCGGGCGCGGTGGCGATGGCCGCTATGATGTCAGCGTTTGCCATGAGCCGGCTTTGCCCGCTCGATGGCCCGCGTAATCTGCCACTGCTGGGCAATGGAGAGAATATTGTTTATCAGCCAGTACAACACCAGACCGGCAGGAAAGAAGAAAAAGAAAACGCTGAAAGCAATCGGCATGATTTTCATCACCCTGGCCTGGATCGGGTCGGGAGGCTCAGGGCTCAATCGAGACTGGACAACCATGGTGATGCCCATGATGACGGGCAGAACGTAGTAGGGGTCGGGCGCGGAAAGATCTGTGATCCACAACGCAAACGGTGCATGGCGCAACTCTACGCTCGCCAAAAGCACCCAGTAGAGCGCGATAAATACCGGGATTTGCACCACGATCGGCAAACAACCTCCGAGCGGATTTATTTTTTCAGTTTTGTAAAGCTCCATCATCGCCTGGTGCAGCTTTTGCCGGTCGTTACCGTATAGCTCCTTCATCTTTTGCATTTTGGGTGCCAGCACGCGCATTTTCGCCATGGAGCGGTAACTCGCTGCGGACAGTGGATAGAATAAGGACTTAATCAGCACGGTAAGCAAAATAATCGCCACGCCCCAGTTCTGCGTCCACTTGTTAAGCCAGGACAACACCCAAAATAGCGGCACCGCTATCACCGTGAGCCAGCCGTAATCCACAGTGAGTCCCAGGCCTGGCGCAAGTTTGCTCAGACTATCCTGCTCCTGTGGCCCGGCGTATAACGGTACGGTGATGGTGACAGTTTTACCGGGCTCAATCTTCGTCACCGGCAGTATCGTTCCAACTGAATACAGATTTTCGCCCAGTTTTTTTATGTAATACTCACGCGGTGTTTTGTCCTTAGGAAGCCATGCCGCTAGGTAGTAATGTTGCAACATGGCAATCCAGCCATTATCAGCATTTTGCGGGTATTTCGCCTTGCCCTTGTCGATGCTGCTGAATTCGATTTTTTCGAATTTTTCCTGTTCGGTGTAAATCGCAGGACCCGTGTAAGTCGGCACCAGCTTGGTTTCGCCCTCCGGCGGCTTGCCGTCACGCAGAAACTGGAAATACGCATACGGCTGCATCGGTTTGTCACTGCTATTGGTGATCTCGTAGGAAACGTCTATCAAGTAGCTGCTTTTGGTAAAGGTGTAGATCTTGATTACTTTAATACCGGCCACCGCTGGTGCGGTTAGCCTGACCTCCAAGCGTTCTGCTCCAGGCTTGAGTACGTAGTTTGTGGAATCTGCTGAAAACTGCGTCTTATGGGTAGGAAGGTCGTTGCCGATCAGACCGCTTTGCGCTACGTAAATATGTTCCGGCTCGTATTGCAATAACATAAAATTTTTCGTCTTGTCCAGCGTGTCGCGGTGCTTCAGTAGCTCCAGCTTGCGCAAGTCGCCGCCCGCCGTGTCTATCTCTGCAAGCAAGTAATCGGTTCTAACCGAGATTTTTTGCCCTGCCTCGGAGGCCGTTGCTTGGGGAGCAGACGGCGCTTGCTGTACCGCTGTAAATTTTTCGCTTGGAGTGGGTGCTACCTGTTGGGTCTTGCCGGGATGAGTATTCTGAGTTGCCGGTGTCTGACTGTGTTCGCGTTGCCATGCATCCACCAGCAGAAAAACCGATAAGCAAAACACCATCAGTAGAAAAAGTCTTTGCGCGTCCATAGTCGTTATTTATCAAATTTCACGGCAGCGGGTCATATCCGCCCGCGTTCCATGGATGACACCGTAGAATTCGCTTCAGCCCCATCCAGCTGCCTTTAATAACACCAAATTTGAATATCGCGTCGCGGGTATATTCGGAACAGGATGGCGCAAAGCGGCAATTATTGCCAAGCAATGGGCTGAGCGCATACCGGTACAACGTAATCGCCGCGAGAATTATGCGACTCATCGCGACACCTTGGAAAACAAATTCGAGAGTTCTGTGCGCGCTTGCCCGGCTTGCGCTTTTGAGATCTGCCTAAGCACCTTTACCACCACGTCCATGCCGCCGAAACTGTGCTTCCGCAAGCGAAATTCTTCACGTATCAGGCGTTTCACATAACTTCGGTCCACCGCTTTTGGAGTCACTCTTTTGCTGATGACCACTCCTAGCCTTGCGGTTTCCCGGCGCGTGGGTTTTACCAGAACCTGAAACGTGGTACCACTATTCGCGCTGTTGGCATGGAATACCGCGGAAAACTGTTCGGTTTTGGTAAGGCGAGAAGCTTTCGGCAGGGAATAAATGAAAACCATCCCTTTTATACTATACGCTTAACCGCGCCCGTCCTTTAGCGCGCCTTGCGCGCAGTACCGCTGCTCCGCCTCGAGTTTTCATGCGCACCAAGAATCCGTGGGTCCTTTTGCGCCTTGTTGTTGACGGTTGATAAGTACGCTTCATTTTTTACCTCTGCTACTATCGATCAAGAAAGCCGACTATTCAACCTTTATGCGCGCTTTCTGTCAACCCCGAATTATTTTTTTCCTCAGCTTGGGCTTGTTTCGTTATAATAGTAAAAATTAAATTTATCTGTGTCATTCCCTCAACAGCACCGCTGGTCAGAAATGGATCCTTTTTGGCTCTCTTGCCTCACCTACTTCGAAAAAGAGCTGACAGCGCAGCAGTTTAACACCTGGATCAAGCCGCTAAAGTTTGTCCCCAAAGAAGATTCACTGCTGTTGGTTGCGCCCAACCGTTTCGTCATGCAATGGATTAAGGAGCGGTTTTTGACGCGCATACAAAAAATGGCCGAGCAGTATTTCGCCAAACCTATCAGCCTAATCTTGGCCTTACCCGAGAAAAGCTCTGCCAAGCCCGCGCCCGCGGAGAAGCCAAAGGTTGCAGCAGCCAAGCCTGCCACAAAAAGTCTCTCGCGTCTCAACCCGTCCTTTTCTTTTGATACTTTTGTAACCGGCAAAGCTAATGAACTCGCGCGCGCCGCAGCTATTCAGGTCGCGGAACATCCCGGCACAGCCTATAACCCGCTATTTATTTACGGCGGTGTTGGTTTGGGGAAAACCCACTTGCTCCAGGCCATTGGCAACCTGGTGCATGAACAGAACCCGCAAGCCAAGGTACGCTACACCCATGCCGAACGGTATGTTTCCGATGTGGTGCGCGCATACCAGCATAAAGCCTTTGACGATTTTAAGCGCTACTACCACTCGCTGGATTTGCTACTGATAGACGATATACAGTTTTTCAGCAACAAGAACCGTACACAAGAAGAATTTTTCTACGCATTTAACGCACTGATTGAGGCTCACAAACAGGTTGTTATCACATGCGATACGTATCCTAAAGAAATTTCCGGAATGGAGGATCGCCTGATTTCCCGCTTCGGCTGGGGGCTTACCGTTGCTATAGAACCGCCGGAGCTGGAGATGCGCGTCGCGATTCTACTCAAGAAAGCCGCCATAGATGGTATTACCTTGGATGAGAACGTAGCTTTCTTCATCGCCAAGCATATCCAATCGAATGTACGAGAATTGGAAGGGGCCCTGAAACGCGTACTTGCCTTTTCCCGGTTCACCGGGTTGCCCCTATCCGTAGACCTCGCTAAAGAAGCGCTGCGCGATCTCTTGGCTGTGCAGCTGAGGCAAGTATCTATCGAGAATATTCAAAAAACCGTTGCCGACTATTACAAGATCAAGGTTTCGGAAATGTACTCTAAGAAGCGCTCCCGTGCTCTTGCCAGACCACGCCAGGTTGCCATGGCTTTGTCAAAAGAGTTAACCGAGTTAAGTCTTCCGAATATAGGGGAGGCATTTGGCGGGCGTGACCACACAACAGTCCTTCATGCGTGCCGTAAAATTGCGGAACTGAAAGCTCGTGACTCAGAACTTACCCGCGATTACAGTGCCTTGGTGCAGGTTCTCAGAAGCTAAAGAGGAGAACAGGTTAGCCTTTTTGTGAATTTCTTTCTTTCTGTTCATTTCTGCCAATACATCCACAGTTCTTCCACAGGCTGTGGCGTGTTTATCCACTGTATCAATAGTAGTTGTATACCCCGGTTAACCGATAGTTACTAGAAATTGCCACAATCACACGTGAACCTATTACTATTCATCTGTGTTTAAGGAATAATAAGTCATGATTCTAATAGAAGCTGACCGCGATTCATTGCTGAAACCCCTTCAAGCTGTATCGGGTATTGTGGAGCGCCGACATACTCTGCCTATTTTGTCGAACGTTTTGCTTGAATGTAAAAAGGGAAAGGTTCGTTTTGTTGCAACAGATTTGGAAATTCAAATTGCTACAGAAGCAGAATGTGGGGTGAAAGGAAATGATGCGGCAGTAACAACATCGGCAAGGAAACTTCAGGAAATTTTGCGGGTGTTGCCGGAGAAAACTAAGGTAGTGTTGGAACAAAAGGAAAACAGGATGCTGGTGAAAGCGGGCAAGAGTCATTACAGCCTGCAAACACTGCCTGCAGAAGATTTCCCTCGGCTGACACAAGTATCTGCACAGCATAAAGAGAAAATACCGCAAAAGCAGCTAAAGCGGCTTTTTGGCTTGGTTCAGTATGCTATGGCGCAACAAGATGTCCGCTATTATCTAAATGGCCTGTTGCTTGTAATCGAAGGAGACCAGATAAAAGTCATTGCTACGGATGGGCATAGACTGGGCTACGCAAGCATTAAACAGAAACAGAAGACAACGCATCAAGAGGTAATCTTACCTAGAAAAGCGGTAATAGAAATATGCCGTCTGCTAGACGATGTAGATGAAGAGGTAATAATCAACGTTTCTCCGAACCAAGTGATATTTACATTTTCAAATATAGATTTAACAACAAAAGTTATAGATGGGAAGTTTCCCGACTATACAAGGGTAATTCCAAGCAGCCACCAGAAGCAGATACGAATATCTAGGGAGATCTTGCAGCAAGCATTGCAACGGATAGCTATCTTGGCAAACGAGAAGTTCCGTGGTGTGCGCTGGGTATTAACAGGCGGGAACTTACGTTTGGTCTGTACTAATAATGAGCAGGAAGAGGCACAGGAGGAACTGGACGTGGATTATAAGGGAGAAACACTTGATATTGGGTTTAATATCAGTTACTTACTTGATGTACTCAATAATCTGAACTGTGATCAGATAGAGTGCGCATTTGGAGACGCCAACAGCAGCGCGCTAATTACAATACCAGGAAGCGGTGAATTTAAGTACGTGGTTATGCCGATGCGGATTTAGGCATGTTTCACGTGAAACCAAGATAAAGCCAATGATAGATAAAAGCCAACAGGAAACAGTCGAATTCGAATACGACTCCGACAGTATAAAAGTTCTAAAAGGCCTGGATGCTGTGCGCAAGCGTCCAGGGATGTATATCGGCGATACGTCAGATGGCACCGGACTTCACCACATGGTGTTTGAGGTGCTAGATAACGCGATAGACGAAGCCTTGGCTGGATACTGCAATGAAATCACAGTAACGATACATACTGATAACTCAATTAGTGTTATTGACAATGGCCGCGGCATCCCGACTGAGATTCATAAGGATGACGAGCAGAAACGCTCCGCGGCAGAAATCGTAATGACCGAGTTACACGCGGGAGGCAAGTTTGATAGCAATTCCTACAAGATTGCCGGCGGCCTGCACGGCGTTGGGGTTTCGGTAGTCAATGCCCTCTCCGAGTGGCTGCGGCTGACCATACGCCGAGACGGCAAAATGTATTTTATGGAATTCCACGGTGGTGTGCCTGTCGCCCCACTCAAAATTGCTGGGAAATCTGACCGCCGCGGCACCGAAGTGCATTTCTTGGCTAGCAGGGACACCTTCGGTCAAATTGAGTATCACTACGACATCCTCGCGCGGCGATTACGCGAGCTCTCCTTCCTCAACAACGGCGTAAAGATCCAGCTCATTGATCAACGCACCAGAAAAGAGGAAATCTTTGCTTTCACTGGGGGTGTCAAGGGCTTTGTTGAATTCATGAACCGCAACAAGAATGTTTTGCATAACACCATTTTCCATGCTCTAGGGCAAAAGGAAGGCATTATCGTGGAAGTCGCAATGCAGTGGAACGATTCCTACCAGGAGTCGGTACAGTGCTTCACAAACAATATCCCGCAGCGTGACGGAGGTACCCACCTTACCGGCTTGCGCGCCGCTCTGACACGTACCCTCAACCAGTACCTCGAACAAAGCGAAATCGCCAAGAAAGCCAAGGTGGAAACCACCGGTGACGACATGCGGGAAGGCTTGTGTTGCGTACTTTCGATCAAAGCCCCCGAACCGAAATTCTCGTCGCAGACCAAAGACAAGCTGGTGAGTTCTGAAATTCAGCCGGTAGTGCAGGAAATCGTGGGGCAAAAGCTCATGGAATTCTTGCTCGAAAAACCAAATGAGGCACGGGTGATAACTAGCAAAATTATCGAAGCAGCGCGCGCACGCGAAGCGGCACGCAAGGCACGTGATATGACGCGGCGCAAAGGCGTGCTTGATTCCATGGGACTGCCGGGCAAACTTGCAGACTGCCAGGAAAAAGACCCGGCGCAATCGGAGCTTTATCTTGTGGAGGGCGATTCCGCAGGTGGCTCGGCGAAACAGGGCCGTGACCGCAAATTTCAGGCGATTCTACCACTCAAAGGCAAGATTTTGAATGTGGAGAAAGCGCGGCTGGACAAAATGCTTTCTTCGCAAGAAGTGGCGACGCTAATCACCGCGCTCGGCTGCGGCATCGGCGATGACAAAGATATCAGCAAACTGCGATATCACCGAGTCATCCTCATGACGGATGCTGACGTGGACGGCTCGCACATCCGTACTTTGCTGCTTACTTTCTTTTACCGGCAGATGCCGGAGCTGGTGGAGCGCGGAAACATTTACATTGCCCAGCCGCCACTTTATAGAGTAAAGCATGGCAAAGATGAGCGCTATATCAAAGATGACCATGAGCTAAAGCAATACCTGCTGCACCTTGCATTGAGTGATGCGCAGCTCTACACCTCGGAAAACGCGAAACCGCTCAACAAGAATGCGCTGGAAAAAGTCGCCAAGGAGTATTTACTTGCCGAGGCTGTAATCGAGCGTTTGAGCCGGATTATCGATCCAGTGGTGCTGTATGCTCTGCTCAAGCAACCGGAAATAGACTTGACCGATGCGTCTTCTGCGAAGAAAAGTGCCTCTGCCTTGTCGTTGTTAGTGCCTCAAGACGAATTACAAATCGAGGCTCAATATGACGAAAAAAATGAAAGATACCAGTTGCTTATCAAGAAAACACAACATGGCAACTTGCGGCTAACTGCACTCGACCAGGATTTTCTGCAAAGCGGGGACTATGAGCAAATCAAGCGTACTGCTTTGATGTTGCAGGGGTTTTTGGGCAGCGGCGCCTATGTGAAGCGCGGCGAGCAGCAACGGCAGGTGGGCGAATTCAAGCAAGCACTAGACTGGTTGTTGGAAGAGGCTAAGAAAGGCATTTCCATCCAGCGCTATAAAGGTCTGGGGGAAATGAATCCTGAGCAATTGTGGGAAACCACAATGGATCCGGCAAGCCGCAGACTGCTGCGCATTCAGATTGAAGATGCCATCAGCGCGGATGGAATTTTTACAACGTTGATGGGCGATGTTGTAGAGCCACGGCGCGCATTTATAGAAAGCAATGCACTGGGGGTGCGCAACCTCGATGTGTAGCAGGATTTAAGATTGCGCCTCTGCGCTATATCCACATTCCTTCATTGGGCACACCAATTCGGCGCCACGTCGTTTAGTCGTTTTTAGAGTAAGTACCGGCCACTTGCACTTGGGGCAAGACTGAGCCACTGGCGGGTTCCATACCGCGTAGTTGCATTTTGGATAGGTGCTACAGGAGTAGAAGATTTTGCCGTAGCGGCTCCTGCGCTCGATAAGGTTGCCAGCTTTGCATTGAGGGCAGACCACCCCGCTGTCGCGCGGTTTGTTGAGTGACTCGATGAATTTGCATTTGGGATAGGATGAGCAGCCGATAAATTTCCCATAGGGCCCGTTTTTGATGACTAGGCCACTCCCGCATTTGGGGCAACTGCGCCCTTCCACTGTTACTGTTGCTTCCGATGTTTCCTTCTCCCCATTCAGGTTGCGCGTGTAATCGCAATCAGGAAAGCCGCTGCAGCCCACAAACTTGCCGCGTTTCCCCAGACGAATGGCAAGCTGCTTACCGCATTTTGGGCAGAGCTCGTCAAGCTGCTCTTGTGTTACTTCCTTGCGCGATAAATTTTTCTTATCTTCGATGAGGTGGTTAAAGCCTTTCCAGAAGTCATCCAGCAACGGCACCCATTCTCGCTTGCCGGTGGATACCAAATCGAGTTCGTCTTCTAGCTTGGCCGTGAAATCGTAATCAACGTAGCGGGTGAAGTGCTCGGTCAAAAATTTGTTGACCACCTTGCCGACATCGCTGGGTACAAAGTGCTTCTTTTCGAGAACCGCGTATTCTCTCTCAAGCAGCGTGGATATGATATTGGCATAAGTAGAGGGCCGCCCGATGCCGTGCTCTTCCAGTGTTTTCACCAGGCTTGCTTCGGTGTAGCGCGGCGGCGGCTGGGTAAAATGTTGCTCGCCGTACAGTTTGTCGAGCGGTATCTCATCGCTGACATTCAGTTCCGGCAGCCTTCCTTCCTCCGGCTCTTCCTGCTCGTCTAATCCTTCTTGATACACGGCGATGAATCCAGGAAAGACCAGGGTTTGTCCGCTTGCACGAAACAGATTACCCGGTCCGGCGACGCTGATATCAAGGCTGGTAACATCGAATTTAGCCGGGTTCATCTGGCACGCCAAGGCGCGCTTCCAGATCATTTCATAAAGCTTGGCCTGGTCTGCGCTCAACCGATGACGCACGCTTTCAGGGGTGCGGAAAATTGATGTGGGTCGTATGGCTTCATGGGCTTCCTGTGCATTCTTCGATTTGCTTTTGTACAGCACTGGGGATTTTGGAAGGTAATCAGGTTCGAAATTTTTGCCCACATAACTGCGAATTTCGGCAATTGCTTCGTTGGACAGAGCAAGCGAATCGGTACGCATGTAGGTAATCAGGCCGACACTGGTGCCCCCTATGTCCACGCCTTCGTACAATTGCTGTGCGGTGCGCATGGTGCGCCCGGTTGTCATGTTGAGTTTGCGCACTGCTTCCTGCTGCAGGGTGGAGGTGGTAAACGGCGGTGCAGGCGAGCGCAGCTTGCGTTTTTTGTCGACCTTTACGACATGCGCTTCTTTCGCGATGCTTAATTCTTGAATAATTTTTTTCTGGGAGGCTTCACTCCCGATGGTGAATTGCTCCAATTTCTCGCCACGGTATTGGAATAACCTTGCCGAGAATTTTTGCTTATCCTTGTGGCTGTCGAGATGAATCGTCCAGTATTCCTGCGGACGGAACGTCTCTATTTCCTGTTCTCGTTCCACAACCAAACGCAATGCCGGGCTTTGCACCCGACCAGCCGACAAGCCCGGACGAATCTTGCGCCATAACAACGGTGACAAATTAAAACCGACCAGGTAGTCGAGCGCGCGGCGCGCCTGCTGGGCATTAACCAGCGGCATGGATATTTCGCGCGGTTCCTTGATTGCCGACTTGACTGCTGATTCTGTGATTTCGTAAAACACCACGCGCTGAGGCTTCTTGTTTTTTAGCAACTTCTTAGCTTTGAGGATTTCAGAGATGTGCCATGCGATAGCCTCGCCTTCGCGATCCGGATCGGTAGCGAGATATATTTTGCCCGCCTTGGCAGCTTCTTTGGCAATTGCGTCAACGTACTTTTGATTGCGCGCAATCAATTGGTATTTCATGGCGAAGCCATGTGCAGTATCAACCGCACCCTGTTTGGGTATCAGGTCGCGGACATGGCCGAGCGAGGCAAGAATTTCGAAATCGCGCCCCAAATATTTTTTCAGTGTTTTGGCCTTGGCCGGGGACTCAACGATCAGCAAATTGCTGGACATGCGCTCTCGATTGTGGAAATAAAGCGCAAGATGATAGAAACTATTTGCTTCGATAGCAAGGAATTTGCACTAATGCGTCCGCAAGCATCGAATGACCAAGGTTAATTAAGTCGTTGATATAAACCGCCCGGAAGCGAGGCGACACGGCCTGCAAGTTCAAGCTTCAGGAGTATTGCAGATACCGCATCGGGAGGAAGCTGGCTGCGCGCGCACAGCGTGTCAATATTGCAGGGGTCGAAGCCGAGATGTTCAAGCAGTGGCGAAGCTTCTCCAGTCTGCTCGGCTGCGGCAGGTGCACCCTGGGTTTTTTGCCAGCCGATTTCCTCGATAACGTCTTGTGCATTTTCCGCGAGTTTTGCCCCTTGCTTAATCAAAGCATGACAACCCTTGGAAAGCGGCGAGTGGATCGACCCTGGAACAGCAAATACCTCACGGCCTTGCTCCAGCGCAAGCCGCGCTGTAATCAATGAGCCGCTGGAAAGCGCGGCCTCGACCACCAGACAACCTCGAGCCAGACCGCTGATGATGCGGTTGCGACGCGGGAAATTACTTCCAATTGCCGGTGTTCCCAACGGAAACTCTGAAACCAGCGCTCCGGAATCTGCGAGTGCATGAGCTAAATCACGGTTTCGCGCCGGGTAAACGATATCCAATCCGGTACCCACTACTGCAATGCTGGAACAGGCGCCCTTGAGTCCACCGCGATGTGCCGCTGCATCAATGCCCAATGCTAGGCCACTCAAAATGGCAAATCCGGCGTCGCTTAGACTCTGCGCAAAGCTCTCGGCATTGGCTATGCCTTGCGGTGTGGCATTGCGACTACCGACTATAGCCAGCGCTGGGATGTTGAGCAGTTCACGCCTACCTTTGACGTACAGCAATGGTGGTGGATCGGAGATTTGCAACAACAGTCTCGGATAGTCTTCGTCAGCCAGCGTAACCAGGTGGTTGCAATCTTCTTCAAGCCACTTGAGAGCGGGCAGAATAGCGTTTTGATCCACGCCTTGGGAAATGATGCGGGCGATTTTGCCGGGAACCACACGTGAAAGTTCGGAGTGTGTCGCGGAAAATATTTTCTGGGGTTCGCCAAAAGCCATCAACAGCTTGCGGCAAGAGTCATCCCCCAAGCCCGGCACCAAGCTTAACGCTAGCCAGTTTTCAATATCCTTGTCGGGCTGCATATTCGGGCAGCCTAAGCGGATTATTTCAAGGCGTCTGTGCCACGTCCAACAGATGCACCGGGCGACTGATCTGCATTACCAGCGCGTAGGAGACTTTATTAAAGGTTCGGAAAACCATTAACAACCCGTAGCGCTCATCAGGTATGCGCAAGATGATTTCACCCTTTTTATTTTTCGCTGGCGGCGAGTGGCGGTATATCGCCAGCACATGTCCTCTCTCAATACCATCGCGCGTTCCCTTGTTGAGTGTGACGATAGCGTCTTGACCGACTTCAGTGATTCCGCCATAAGCAGAAATAATGCGCGCTTTGATTAATTTTTCAGGCGCATGCGGCACATAATTATCGATTGCAACCTTGGTAGCCTCGACTAGACGGTCGCCGATATTGATTTCTATCGCGGATTTGGTAATTTCGATGGGGCTAGCCGTATCCAAACCCTCCTCGAATGTAATGACCTTTGCTTCTCCAAGATATATGGCTTCGTATCCGAGGATTTCATTGGTGTCAGGGTCCACGAGCGTTTTGCCAGTACGGTAAAGTTGCCAATCCACGCCTTTGTCTGTGGGCAGCTTGTACGCAAACGCACGATCGCCTGCGCCAACCACAACACGCTCGCCTTCGGTGGCGACAATACGTGGCGCGTTATCCAGCCCGCCCGCTTCGATCACCAAAGGCTGGCTTAGGAAAGGTTCGATGGCGGCTGCCGGGATAGTGGGAATAGGAGCGCGCTCCTTGGGTTCTGCGCGCACTTGAGGACTTAGCTTAACGGTTTCTCTGCCCCCAACAACTCCTCCCCCCACCCGCTCCCCTGTTACTAGTCGCAGCGAGGGGGGCAGGCGTGTTAGATCGAGAACGATGATATCGCCGGGGTAAATGAGGTGGGGGTTTTTAATTTGTTCCCGGTTCATACCCCAGATTTGCGGCCACTGCCAAGGATCTTTGAGGAAACGCCCTGCAATCCCCCACAGGGTATCACCCTTAACCACGACATAGCGGTCGGGAGGATTGTCTTGCAGCCTGATAGGTTCATCGGCCAAAACTTGCGTGGAGAACCAACCCGAAACCAGAATCAGCGATATAATAAAAAAATTAGGCATCGAAATCCCCGCTTACAGTAGTTCAAACCCGAAATTCCGGGATAATCTAAAGTGTAGCATACACCATAAGAAATCAGGAGTTAGTATAAATTCTGCATGTAGTTTATTAAATTAGCAAGTAAAAATGCCCATTTTAAGAATTCTGCAATATCCTGACCCACGGCTGCATAACCTTGCCAAGCCGGTTGCGGCGGTAAATGAGGAGATTCGTAAACTGGTAGCGGACATGGCTGAAACCTTGTACGCCGCTCCGGGCGTGGGTTTAGCAGCAACTCAAGTAGATGTGCACAAGCAAGTTATTGTGATTGATATTTCGGAGACACGCGACCAGCTGCACACGTTTATCAATCCTGAAATTCTCGCAAGCTCAGGTGTATCCGATTGCGAGGAAGGTTGTCTTTCGGTGCCGGGAATCTTTGAAAAAGTAAAGCGCGCCGAACATGTCACAGTTCGGGCACTGGATCGCGAAGGCAAAATGTTTACTCTGGAAGCCAACGGGTTACTCTCGGTTTGCATACAGCACGAGATAGATCATCTTAAAGGTAAGGTATTTGTTGAATATCTGTCCCGCCTCAAGCAAGCGCGGATTCTTAACAAGCTGAAAAAAATGCAGCGCAAAATAATGTAATGAAGGTAGTCTTCGCGGGCACCCCCGAATTCGCGGCTCATATACTGGACCAGTTGCTGCGCGCCGGCTTTAATATAACGCGGGTGCTTACACGGCCCGACCGACCCGCCGGACGTGGCATGAAAGACACCGCAAGCGCGGTAAAAAAACTGGCGTTAAGCCGCGGGCTCAAACTGCTGCAGCCGCAAACTCTTAAAGATCCCGCGTTGATAGACGAGCTGAACCGGGTCTCACCGGATGTAATGGTGGTTGCGGCATATGGATTGATTTTGCCGAAAGCGGTCTTAAAGCTGCCACGATTCGGTTGCATCAATATTCATGCGTCACTGCTGCCGAAATGGCGCGGTGCGACACCGATTCAGCATGCTTTACTGGCGGGGGACACCGAAACAGGCATCAGTATTATGCAAATGGATGAAGGTTTGGATACCGGCCCGGTGTTAATGCAAACACGGACGAGGATTGCGGCAGATGACACAGCGCTATCTCTACATGACAAGCTGGCGCAACTGGGCGGAGAAGCTATCGTGCGCGCGCTGCGCAGCCTAGAACTCGGCGAATTGCAACCCCAGCCTCAGCAGCAACAAGGCGCAAGTTACGCAGGAAAATTGGGAAAAGCCGAAGCGCAAATTAATTGGAGAAAAGATGCGGTGCAAGTGGAGCGAACAGTACGCGCATTTAATCCCAACCCCGGGGCCTACACCACGTTAAATGGCGAAACATTGAAAATCTGGAAAGCACGGCTTGAGGAACCCATGAGTGGGAAACCTGGGGAAATAGTCAGTGTTGATAGATCAGGCATTGTAGTTGCATGCGGGACGGGAGCAGTTCGCATTGAGGAGTTGCAAAAAGCTGGCGGCCAGCGCCTTCCGGTAAGGGAATTTCTGTCAGGGTATGCGCTCAAGACCGGTAGTTGCTTTGGCGCCTAAATTTAATTCATAGCGTAATTATCTAAATCATCCGCTGTGCAAAAACAGCAGATGAGTAGAAAGGAAAAATCGATGTTGGGAAACTGGCTCAAGACTTCTTTGCTGATGGCCGCCATCATAGCGCTTTTCGGGACGGTCGGTCTGCTGCTGGGCGGCGCTGCCGGGATGGCAGTGGCTTTGGTTATGGGAGGCGCCATGAACCTCTGGGCTTACTGGTTTTCCGACAAAGTAGTACTTAGGATGTACCATGCCCGGGAAGTGGATGAAAGCAGTGCCCCGCAGCTTTACGGTACCGTGCGCGATCTCGCGCAAAGCGCGCAACTTCCGATGCCAAAGGTATATTTGATTGATGAGGCCCAACCCAACGCCTTTGCCACCGGTCGCAATCCCGAACATGCAGCGCTCGCCGTCACGACCGGTATTTTGCAATTACTTACACCACGCGAGTTGCGCGGCGTTCTGGGCCACGAACTGTCACACGTCAAGCACCACGACATTCTTATTTCCACCATTTCGGCGACTATCGCCGGCGCCATCTCTTCTATAGCGCAGCTGGGCCTGCTATTTGGCGGGAGCAGCCAGAATGAACGCGGTGTACACCCGCTGGTGGCTCTGCTTATTATGATTGTGGCGCCGCTGGCCGCGATGTTGATACAACTTGCGATTTCCCGCGCACGCGAATTCGAAGCCGACCGAGGTGGCGCTGAAGTCTCGGGCGATGCGCAAGCCCTGGCTTCCGCTTTGCAGAAAATCGATCGCTATGCCCACGGCCAGCCCATAGCAACAGCTGAAATGCATCCCGAGACTGCACAAATGATGATTATCAACCCGCTCTCCGGAAGTGGTGTACAGAGGTTGTTTAGCACTCATCCATCAACGCAAGAGCGCATCGCCCGTCTTTTGGCTATGGCGAGAGCGTAAGTCGCACCCACGGCGGATGCGATGATTGAAGTACAACGCCTGGCGAGTGTCGCGGTATGCCAGGTTCTGGCCGGGCGCAGTTTGTCGCAAATTCTTTCCTCTTTGTGGCAACGCTATCCAGGCTTAAGCCCGCAGCAACGCGCCGCTATCCAGGACTTGAGTTGCGGCACGTTGCGCTTTTACGGCCAGTTGCAGGCGCTGCTTGAGTATTTGCTGGAAAAACCCTTGCGCGATGAACGCCTGCGCGCATTGCTTTTGGTCGGCATGTACCAGCTGCAACACACCAGAGCCGCTCCGTATGCAGTAGTAGACCATGCGGTGAAAACAGCAGCAGTGCTCAATCAACGGCCCGCAAAGGGGCTGGTGAACGCCATATTGCGCAACTTTCTGCGCAAACAGGAAACATTGCGGGCTCTGGCTGCTGCCGGTGAAGTCGGGCGCTATTCGCACCCGCAATGGTGGATCGACAAACTCAAAGCGCAATACCCGCATGACTATGAGGCGATTCTAACCGCCGACAACCTGCATCCTCCAATGACCTTGCGTGTCAACCGCCGCGCTACGACCAAGCAGGAGTATCAAACTTTGCTGATGAACTGCGGCATTAATGCGGAAGATCTTGGCGGGGATGCGCTGCTGCTCAAGCGCGCCGTTGCTGTGAATAAACTTCCCGGTTTTGCAGAAGGATTGGTTTCAGTACAAGACGCCGCAGCCCAATTAGTGGCGCCGCTACTGGATGTGCAACCGGGAATGCGCGTGCTCGACGCGTGTGCTGCACCCGGCGGCAAGACTACGCATATTCTTGAGCTGGCAGATGCTCAACTTACCGCACTGGATAACGATGCCGGCCGCTTACACCTTATCGAAGAGAACTTGCAAAGGTTGAAGCTTAAAGCGTGCTTAATCTGCGGCGATGCAGGCAACCCGCAACATTGGTGGGACGGCAGGCCTTTCCAGCGCATACTAGCCGACGTTCCCTGCTCGGCTTCCGGCGTGGTGCGCCGTCATCCGGACATCAAGTGGTTGAGGCATGAAACCGATATCGGGCAATTTGCCGCTGCTCAAAAGCGCATCATGGATGCGTTGTGGCAATGCCTGGATAGAGGTGGTAAATTGCTGTATGTCACGTGCTCGGTTTTTGCCGAAGAAAATGGCCGGCAAGTTGAAGCATTTCTTGAACGGCACCGTGATACCGAGCTTCTTCCGCTCAGCACGCAAAGCCAACTGCTACCCGACAGCCAGCATGATGGTTTTTTCTATGCCCTGCTCCGCAAAACTTAGATTGATCTTGCCGCTCTGGCGCAGGTTCGCCTGCTCGGTTCTATTCGGGCTTGCCTTGGCTCCAGGAAGCGTGTTTGCTGAAGGCATCCAGGTGCGCAGCGCGCAGCTTGAGTTGGATACTGATGGATACCGGCTCAATGCTGATTTCGATATCAGTTTTACCCCGACTCTGGAAGATGCGCTGAATAAAGGTGTCTCCTTGTATTTCATTACCGAATTCGAATTGGCGCGTCCGCGCTGGTACTGGTTCGATCAAAAAGTGGTGGAGTTGCGGCAGCAATTCAAGTTGAGCTATAACGCGCTCACTCGGCAATACCGCTTGAGTGTAGGCACGCTATTTCAGAATTACGCTACGCTTAACGAAGCGGTGAACGTGATGAATCAACTGCATAACCGTTTGGTGGCGGGTAAAGACGCGCTGCAAAAAGGCCAGAAATATGACGCTGCGTTGCGCATGAAGCTGGATTTGTCGCAGCTGCCAAAACCGTTTCAGGTAAATGCGCTGGCATCGACAGATTGGACCTTAAGTTCAGACTGGTACCGCTGGGAGGTTACTCCATGAGCAGGAGCTCGGCATGAAATACTTCCTGTTCCTGTGCTTGGGCTTTGGAGCGGTGTTGCTGTTTCTGCTTTCCACAGCCAGCGCCAACACTGCTTTGTTCGCACGGAATTACCCTCTGCTGCTCGCACTAAACGGCGTGATTGCACTGTGTCTTTTAGGCCTGGTGATTTACCAGTTATCGGTCTTGCGCAAGAAACTTGCTGCCCGCGTATTCGGCTCCAAGCTTACCTTGCGCCTGGTCTTGTTCTTTTCGCTGATGGCAGTACTGCCCGGGGCTCTGGTGTACGGCGTGTCGGTTCAGTTTCTGGCGAAAAGCATCGAGTCCTGGTTCGATGTGCGCGTAGACAAGGCGCTGGAAGGCGGCTTGAGCCTGGGGCGCACCACTCTTGATAACATGCTCAAAGACCTGAACAAGAAAGCGGAGACGGCGGCATTGTCGCTTTCCGAAATACCGGTTGCCGAACATCTCACCGCGATCAACAGTCTGCGCGAGCAGTTAGGAGTGCAAGAGGCCGTATTGTTCAGCCAGCGCGGCAATATCATTGCTTTTTCGAGCAGCGAGCGTACTGGTTTGATGCCGGATTTGCCGAGTACTCTCTTGCTGAAGCAGATCCGCCAGCAGCAGACATACAGCGGCATTGATACTATCCCCGGCAAAGGACTATACCTGCGCGTGGTGGTTCCGGTGAATGTATTAAGCCTTAACGAGGATATCCGTGTACTACAGCTGTTGCAGCCGGTGCCCATGCAATTGGCGCAAGATGCCGAGACCGTGCAAGCAGTGTACCGCGATTATCAAGAACTTTCCCTTTCCCGTCTCGGTTTAAAACGGCTATATGCGTTGACGTTGACGCTAACCCTGTTGCTGGCCTGGCTATCTGCCCTGGCCCTGGCATTTCTCATCAGTGAACGCTTAAGTGCCCCGCTTGAAGTTTTAGCTGAAGGCACCCGCGCCGTGGCACAAGGCGATTTCAGCCAACGGCCTCCGGTGAAAAGCCGCGATGAACTTGGCATATTGATGCAGTCGTTCAACATCATGACGCATCAGTTATCGGAAGCCAGGGCCGCCGCAGAACGACATCAGGAACTGCTGCAAACTGCGAATGCGTACTTGGAAAGCGTGCTCGCCAATTTATCCGCAGGAGTATTGGCATTTGATGAAAATTTCATGCTGCGTTCGGCAAATCTCAGCGCAGCTCATATTTTGGAGACTGAGTTTGCGCAATTACGAGGGACCCGCCTGCAGGAATGGGGTACAGGCAATTCGGCCCTGCGCGCCCTGAGCGAGCAGATTCTCGACTCGTTTAAGCAATCATCTGCCGACGAATGGGAGAAGCAGGTAGAATACCCGGGAAAATCCGGAACACGCATGCTGCTGTTGCGCGGCAGCAACCTTTCTCGGGCGGGGGAATCTGGCTACGTAGTGGTGTTTGACGACATTACACATTTATTGCAGGCGCAGCGCGATGCGGCCTGGGGCGAAGTGGCGCGCCGCTTGGCGCACGAAATAAAAAATCCGCTCACACCCATCCAGCTCTCCGCAGAACGGCTCAAGCGGAAGCTGGCGAACAAGCTCGACAGTCCGGATTTGGACATCTTGAAACGTTCAACGCAAACCATCATCAGCGAGGTGGCGGCCATGCAGAACATGGTGGATGCATTCAGCGATTACGCACGCACGTCCGAGCTCAACCTGCAGCCGGTCGATCTCAACAATTTGCTGCGTGAAGTGCTTGCGCTTTATGAATCACCGGCATTGAACATCAAGCTTGATCTGGCATCCAAACTGCCGCAAGTTATGGGCGACAAGACACAGTTGCGCCAGGTGATTCATAATTTATTGCAAAACGCCCAGGATGCGCTAGCGGATATGCCCGCTCCGAGCATCCTGATACGAACTGAAGCGCAACCCAACCATATCCAGTTGAGCATCCAGGACAATGGCAGTGGTTTTCCAGAGCAGCTGATGACGCGGCTGTTCGAGCCTTACGTGACGAGCAAACCTAAGGGTACCGGGCTGGGTCTTGCTATCGTTAAGAGAATCGTGGATGAGCACAGCGGAGTCATCCACATCGAAAATATCAAACCACACGGTGCCTGCGTCAGCATATCACTGCCGCTGGCGCGCGCAGCATGAGAAGATACTAGATGGCTACCAACCAGATTTTGGTCGTAGATGACGAAGTTGGCATACGCGAGCTGCTTTCGGAAATTCTCGAGGACGAAGGCTATCAGGTCAAGCTTGCTGAAAATGCCTGTCAGGCGCGCGTCCAGCGCATGGAAACGCGTCCTGATCTGGTGTTGCTGGATATCTGGATGCCGGACACTGACGGCATCACGCTGCTCAAGGAATGGGCAAGCAATGGGCTGCTCACCATGCCAGTGGTGATGATGTCGGGACACGGCACCATAGATACTGCAGTGGAAGCAACGCGTATTGGTGCGGTTGATTTCCTGGAAAAACCCATCGCCATGCAAAAACTACTAAGCACTGTGGGCCGGGCGCTCAAACGCGGCACGGAGCAATCCCAGCAACAGCTTTCGCTGGCAAGCCTCGGCAAGTCGCTGCAAATCGCGGAGCTCAAAAAGCGCATGGATCAGATCGCCAATCTCAATCTTCCACTGTTGTTGGTCGGGGAAGTAGGATGCGGGGCCGAGATCTGCGCGCGCTTCCTGCATCAACCCAATACGCAGTGGATTGACCCTGAAAACTACGCGCAGCTTGTTGACGCGCCGCTCGATTTGCTGCAGCAGGCGCAAGACGGGTTGCTTTTCTTGAGCGAGATTGGCGAATTCAGCAAACAGGAACAAAAAGGGCTGATGATGCTTGTAAGCAAACTCGGCAAGTACAACGTGCGCTTGGTGTGCGCCACCTCAAAGCCTTTGCCCGAATTGGTGGGCCAAGGCTTGTTTGATCCCAGCCTTTATCAGGCGCTTAGCGTGCTTACTCTAGGTGTACCCAGTCTGCGCGAGCACCGTGAAGACATTCCCGATCTTGCCAGGCTCATGCTGTCGCGATGTGTTGAAGCAGGCGAGACGCCGCTGCGCGAGTTCAGCACTTCGGCGCTCAACGCATTGCGCAATTACTCCTGGCCAGGCAACTTGATTCAATTGGAAAACGCGGTAAAGACTTTGGCGCTGACTTCTCTTGATCAGGAAATCAGCCTTGACGAAGTCAACCGCGTGCTTTCGCAATTTGATATTGAACCGCAGGTTGCGGACCATGCACTGCCGCTGGATGTTGGTTTGCGCGAGGCGCGCGATGCGTTTGAGCGCGTCTATTTCAGGCACCATATCAACAAGGAGCGCGGCAACATGAGCCGGATCGCTGAGAGAGTCGGTTTGGAGCGCACCCATTTATACCGCAAGCTGAAGCAACTCGGCATCAAGATGGGAAAGCGTAATCACGAACAATAAGTTTGCTTACTATCACTCTGTAGGGATAGGGGTTCCATTATAATTGCGGTACGAATGTCGCACTCCGGAACCTTTGGAATGGGTGGTAATTCGCCCGCCCACTAAGCACCTGATGACTAATCTTTCACCCTATCTGGCTGCACCGCAGGGTAGGGATTTGATGAGGGACTAAGAGATTCTAAAATGGCAACACGCAAGGATTTGACCAACGCCATTCGCGCGCTGGCAATGGATGCGGTGCAGAAAGCGGTTTCCGGCCATCCCGGGATGCCGATGGGAATGGCGGAGATCGCTGAAGTATTGTGGAACCACCATTTGCGTCATAACCCGGCTAATCCCCAATGGCCTGACCGCGATCGTTTCGTGCTTTCCAACGGCCATGGCGCCATGCTGCAATACGCGCTCCTGCACCTTACCGGCTACGACCTGTCAATGGAGGATCTGCGGCGTTTCCGGCAGCTCCATTCCAAAGCTCCGGGCCATCCCGAATACGGTTGTACGCCTGGCATTGAGACCACCACCGGCCCTCTTGGCCAGGGACTTGCCAATGCAGTAGGCATGGCAATTGCCGAGAAAGTGCTTGCCTCCACCTTTAACCGGCCTGGCTTGGATATCATTAACCACCGTACTTATGTGTTTCTTGGCGATGGCTGTTTGATGGAGGGCATCTCGCACGAAGCCTGTTCGCTTGCCGGCACCCTGGGCCTTAACAAGCTGACTTGTTTTTACGATGACAACGGGATTTCGATTGACGGTCTGGTTGGCGGCTGGTTTACCGATGACACTCCGAAACGATTCGCAGCCTACGGCTGGCATGTTATTCCCAATGTGGATGGTCACGATCCTGCGGCGGTGGATGCGGCAATACGCTCCGCCCTGCAGGTCGGCGACAAGCCGACGTTGATATGTTGCAAGACAGTTATTGCCAAAGGCGCGCCCCATAAAGCGGGCACCCACGAAGCACACGGTGCGGCTCTGGGCGAAGCCGAAGTGGCGGCGACCCGGGTCAACATCGGCTGGAATTATCCGCCCTTTGAAATACCGAAAGACGTATACGAAGGTTGGGACGCACGCAGCCGCGGAGCCAAACTTGAAGCGGAATGGAAACGCAAATTCGACGAGTACGCAAAACAGTATCCGCAGGAAGCCGCCGAATTCCGCCGACGCATTAAAGGCGAGCTTCCTGCAGGCTGGCGCCAGCATGTGGATGGACTCGTGTCCAGAGCGAATGAGAAAGCGGAGAGCATCGCTACCCGCAAGGCTTCGCAGAATGCGATTGAAGGCTTGGCGCCACTGCTGCCCGAGTTGATCGGGGGTTCCGCCGATCTCACTGGCTCGAATCTCACAATGTGGTCGGGTTCGCGCGCTATCGATAACAGAAACGGTGGCAACTACATTTACTACGGTGTACGCGAGTTCGGCATGACGGCCATCGTAACTGGCCTGGCGCTGCACGGCGGCCTGATTCCCTATGTCGGGACTTTCCTGATATTTTCCGAATACGCACGAAATGCGCTGCGCATGGCAGCCATGATGAAGGTCCGCGCAATTTTCGTCTTTACCCATGATTCCATCGGGCTAGGAGAAGACGGGCCTACGCACCAGGCTGTTGAACAGGCTGCAACACTGCGCTATATCCCGAACATGGACGTGTGGCGTCCCTGCGATACAGTGGAATCAGTGGTGGCGTGGGCCCAGGCCATTGAGCGCAAAAGCGGGCCATCGTGCTTGTTGTTTACCCGGCAGAACGTTCCTTTCCAAAAGCGAGACGCAGCCACAGCCGCACGCATAGCAAGAGGTGGCTACATCCTTGCCGAAGCCTACACAGGGAAACCGCGCGCAGTAATCCTTGCCACCGGGTCGGAAGTGGCGCTGGCGATGGGCGCACAAAAAGCCCTAGCTGAAGAAGGTGTGCCGGTACGCGTTGTATCGATACCGTGCACCTCCGTCTTTGACCGTCAGGAAGACGCTTATAAATCCTCGGTTCTGCCCAAAGGGATAACGCGCGTGGCAGTCGAGGCGGGCATCACTGATTACTGGCGTAAATACGTGGGTCTGGAAGGTGCTGTGGTGGGCATGGATACTTTCGGTGAGTCAGCGCCTGCCGCCGATTTGTTCAAGTATTTTGGGATTACCGTTGAAAATGTGGTGAAGGCGGTGAAAAGCGTGACTTGAAGACGGTGTTCTTCATGCGTTTCAAGTGCCTGCTGTTGTAAAATAATAATTTTTTCTTGGAGCAAGATAAATGACTATTCGTGTCGCGATCAACGGCTATGGACGCATTGGCCGCAATATTTTGCGCGCACTATATGAAGCGGGGCGTAACAAGGAAATCCGGATTGTTGCCATCAATGACCTTGGTAATGCCGAAACCAATGCTCATCTTACCCGTTATGACACGGTGCACGGCCGGTTTCACGGCAACGTTGAGGTGGAAGGCGATGCCATGATTATCAATGGTGACCGCATCAAGGTGCTTGCATTGCGCAATCCTTCTGAACTGCCGTGGAAGGAACTCGCTGTAGACGTAGTACACGAATGCACCGGACTTTTCACTAGCAAAGAGAAAGCCTCAGGTCACATTAAAGCCGGCGCAAAGAAAGTCATTATTTCCGCACCTGGAGGCAAGGATGTGGATGCCACGGTGGTCTACGGGGTCAACCACAAAGAATTGAAAGCTAGCCACACGGTGATTTCCAATGCGTCCTGCACCACTAACTGTCTTGCGCCTCTCGCCAAAGTTCTGCACGAGAAAATAGGTATAGTCAGCGGCCTTATGACAACCGTGCATGCCTACACCAACGACCAGGTGTTGATCGATACTTATCACACAGACTTGCGTCGAGGCCGCTCTGCCACCATGTCCATGATCCCGACCAAGACCGGTGCAGCGGCGGCGTTGGGCTTGGTGCTGCCTGAGCTCAACGGCAAGCTCGATGGCTTTGCAGTGCGAGTGCCGACTATCAATGTCTCATTGGTGGATTTGAGCTTCACCGCGAAACGCTCCACTACAGTCGAAGAAGTTAATTCAGTGATGAAACAGGCTTCGCAGAAAGAATTGAAGGGCATCCTTAATTACTGTGACAAGCCGCTGGTTTCGATGGATTTCAATCATGACCCTGCGTCTTCGATTTTCGACGCGACGCTGACCAAAGTGGCTGGCAGTACGCTGGTGAAAGTATTGTCCTGGTATGACAATGAATGGGGATTCAGCAACCGCATGCTAGATGTGACGGTTGCGTGGATGAACGCGAAATGAAGCAAAGTGTTGAGTCCCACTTGTTGCGGCGGAGGCTAACATCTGCGTGGATGAAAG